>JBOHEO010000090.1:0-20711 GCA_050701055.1 Pseudonocardia sp.
GATGACGACAGGCACCTTACGCTGCCACGCTGCGGAAACACTCATACTGCATAGCACGGCCACTGCTAGGTTGACGTCGTCAGCATCATGCGCCGCCGTGCGAGCTTGCTCATAATACACCGAGTAGTCGGCGTCGTCGAGTTCGGCGAAGTAGCCGCCCACAGAATTAGACATCTTGCTGTAGAGCGACAAGAGGCGTGGGCGAAGAGAGTCAGGGCATTGAGGTATGAGCCCATCGACAACGTCCCGCTGGGCGAGCACTGTACTCACTACCGCCCGCGGACCCAAAACATCTTTCTGGCGTCGGCAGTTTTGGAATATCACATCGAAGTTCTCGATGACTTTTTCATCCACCCGGCTCGGCACGGCGACAGCCCGCATCACCCGCTCTTGCTCGTCAACGTTCACGGTGCTGGCGACCTGCGCGATCACCACAGTCGTGCCGGCTCGCCCCAACAGCCGGATGAACTTCCGACGTCTCATCTCATCCTCCCATCCATCCGGCTCGTGAAGCTGGATGCTTCCCGGCGCGCTAGCAGCCTTGTGCGCAGGGCTGTTCGGCACGGGCGGTTCGTGGCGCTGCGCGTGCTGCGCGGCGACCACCAGATCGGCATGCGCGGTCACCAGCGCTCCGGCTGCCTCGACCACGGTGTCCGTGTGCTGCCAGAACTCTCGGCACGGGGTTTGGCGTCCAGCCTCGATATGTGAGATAGACGAACGACTGTAACCCATACGACGTGCCAGCTGTCCCTGGGTGAAGCCGGCATCCTTACGCAATACAGCAAGTCGACGGCCGAGCGATGCTCGCAGCGCCGCTAGCTGGTCGGAATCACGTCCCACCGGACGCACCTCACTTTCTCCTCTGGCTGCCAGGCTACGCCTGGCCCGCTCAGGAAAGCTCACGACAGGGCGGGGCGCTTGCCCACCCCCCATGCACCCTACTTGACTTGCACCCAGGCGCCCGGGGTCAGGTCCGACGACGAGCCTCACCGAGACACCCCTTATCGGTGTAGCCGTGGTGTAGCCGGATCGTCCCCGCCCCCGGGTGCCGTTCCATGAGAGTCCACGAGAGGCGGAGGTGGTTGTCATGGCCGGCACCGGAAATGTGTCGCTGGCATCGTTCATCGCGTCCCAGCCCGGCGCAGTACAGCAGTTCTTAGCTCAGCACGAAGACGGCGGCAGTGGTTCGTTCCGGGTGGGCGACAAGCGGGCCGGGTCATGACCTCTCACCCCGAGCCGTCCAAGCAGCGCGGAGAACTCCTCGCCGAGTTGGTGACGTTCATCGTCTGGAACCATGGAGCGGCTGAGCGACTGCTGTCCCGGCATGTCAACGACGGTTTCGGGCGGTGCCGTGCGTGTACTTTCGGTGATCAAGCCGGTCACTTGCGGTGGCCGTGCACGATACAGCTGGCCGCAGCTCACGCCGCCGAGATGATCGCAGCAGCACCGCCGGTGGAACGGCAGGCGCGTGTTCCGCGACCGGTTCCGGTGCTCAAGCAACAGAGGCGACAGCAGCGACGTGTCCCAGGACCACCGAGATGACGTGCCGCACATAACCGTGCCGATCAGCGCGTCAATGTCGTGAGCCGCTATCGGGGCCGACACCGCGGCCGATACCAGCATCGTTATAGTTGGTATGGTTTCGACCGTCCACGAGGACGATTGGCATCGCGTAAGCGGAAACAGACGCGCGCTGCCGTGATCATCCTGCTGCTGATACTTGCTATATTAATCACGTTGATAGCCGTTGCCTCTGTGCTGATTAACGTTCGGTAGCCGCTCCGCTGCCAGGACGTGAATCTGGTGCAGCACCGCAGAAGTTCTTCCATCGAAGCCAACCTCGCCACCGCACTCAACCTCGGCATGGCCGCCACTGGCGCTGCTACTGGCCGTGGAGCTGTTCAACCGTGCGCTCAAGCGGCACCGCGCCGAGACGGCGAGTGAGACCGGCGACGAGACGGCATCGGTGGTGCGTCCCCGCGGGCGGTCTCAGACGAGTCTCGCTTCCAGGCTAAGCCGACCGCCCAACAGCGGATGTGGGCGTACTACGTGACTGAGCGGCCGAAGGGCCGCACGCCGACTGGCACGGAGTTGGACCGAATCGCAGGCACGAATAACTACGGTCGCCGGGTGCTGCGGCGGTGGCGGCAGGCCGGGCACCTTCCGCGTGCCACGACCGGCCAGCGCGACTGGAATCGGCTTGCCTCGTCCAAGGGGGTGGTGTGAGTTCGGCCCACCCGTGCCTCGTGGAGCAGGTGATGGAAGGAGAGACTTGAATAGTGGCCCGACCACCTCGCCAACTGGCCGACCGGCGCGTAGTTCGTCGGATACGCCCAACAGAACCTGGCCGCGGCGCTGGACGTCGATCGCACCACGATCGGCCGGTGGGAACACGGAAAACAACTCCCCCCAACCCTGGCAGCGTCCCGACCTCGCCTGCGAGCTTGGCATACCCCTGGAGCAGTTGGACGATCTGCGCCGACCACCACACGATACCCGCGTCGGGGTGGGTCAGTAGGAGCGGGCCACAAAAGCTATCAGGTCCCGCTCTGTCGTCGACTCGGGGAGGGTGCCGTCCGGGCGTTGGAGGCAGCGGACGCTCAGGCCTTCGCCCAGTCTGCCGGTGGCCTCGGCCTCCGCGACCGCCTGGTAGGGGACTCGGGCCCAGCCTTGCTTGGCGGCCTCGCGGGCCTCTTCAAGCGTGGTCACGTCGTAGGTGCGGTCGTCGCGGCGGGTGAGGGCTTGGTGGTGCATGTTCTGCTGGATCTCATCCAGCAGCTTGGCACACTGCGCGGTGACCTCGCCCACCGACAGGGTGAACTTCTCGCTGGTGTCACGGCGGACGATCGTCACGTTACCCTCGGCCAGGTCGCGGGGACCGACCTCGACTCGTACTGGCACGCCGAGCAACTCCCAGTCGACCACCCGCCGACCGAAAGACGTGGCAGTGTCGCGGTCGAGCCGGACCCTCACCCCGGCCGCGGTGAGTTCATCGTCGAGACGGGCGCATGCGGCCGCCACCTCGTCGGACTGCTTGATCGGCATCACCACGACCTGATCGGGCGCGATCGCCGGCGGCAGCTGTAGGCCGGAGTCGTCGCCGTGGCACATGATGAGCGCGCCAATCAGGCGGGTGCTCGCGCCCCACGACGTCTGCCAGACGTACTCACGCACGCCCTTCTGCGACAAGTACATCGTGTTGAAGGCCTTGGCGAAGTTCTGACCAAGCTCGTGGCTGGTGGCCATCTGCAGCGCCTTGCCGTCGCGCATCATGCCCTCGAGCGTGTAGGTGTGGATGGCGCCGGCGAACCGCTCGCGGACGGTCTTCGCGCCGATGTGGATCGGCACGGCCATCAGGTCCCGAACCACTTCGGCGTAGGGAGACAGGGCGATCCGCTGGGCGAATTCACGCGCGTCGACTTGGTCGGCGTGGCAGGTGTGGCCCTCCTGCCAGAGGAACTCTGAAGTGCGCAGGAACAGCCGCGGACGCATCTCCCAGCGCACGACGTTCGCCCACTGGTTGACCAGCAGCGGCAGGTCCCGGTAGCTCTGCACCCACTTGGAGAAGCTGTTGTTGATCACGGTCTCCGACGTAGGTCGCACGACAATCGGCTCCTCGAGCTCCTTGCCGCCCCCCTGGGTGACCACAGCCAGCTCAGGGCTGAAGCCCTCGACGTGCTCGGCCTCCCGCTGCATGAAGCTGAGCGGGATGAACAGCGGGAAGTACGCGTTGCGCACCCCCTCGGCCCGGAACCGGCGGTCCATCTCCTGCTGCATCCGTTCCCAGAGCGCGTACCCGTCCGGCCGGATGACCATCGTCCCGCGAACCGGCCCGTTGTCGGCCAACCTGGCCTTCGCAACGACGTCCTGGTACCACTGGGGGAAGTTCTCAGCCTGGGGGGTAAGCACACGTGCCATGTGCCGAAGGTTACGGGTCGTCCTCAACCAATGAGCCAGCGGTTACCGCGACGGGAGGTCAGCCCAACGGCCACGTGTCGAAAGCGCCCCGGGCGGTCAGGGTGACGTCCCGGGCCACCAACTCGTCGAGGTGCCCGCGGTCCCGCGCGCACCGCGCGGCGATCGCAGCCTGATGCCGCTCAACTACCTCCGGTGGGAACGGCAGGTCACCGATATCGGCCAGCCGGACCGCGCCCGAACAGTCCCGCAGCGGCAGGACCTTCCCCGCGTTCCACCGGCTTGGGGAGAACGGCACATCAAGCCAGCCTCTGGCCACCGCCAGCTGCACGGCGACGCTCACGACACCGTCGGCCGCCTCAAGGGCCCGGTCAACGATCGCGCGCACCTCGGCTTCGATGAGCTCCTCCTCCGCGACATCGGCGATCGACGGGAGGAACCGCGGCTGCCGCCGCTCCGCCTCGCACGCCCGCTTCACAAGCACCAGCGCGGAACCGTTATCCTGAACGTCCGGGATCCGGACCGCCTCGACATCGGTCTTCAGCATGAGGCGGACCGCCTCGCTGCGGGCCGCAGTGACCGCCGACCCCACGAGCAGTTCCCGGGCCTTGGTCACCGACCGAGGAAACGGTCCCATGTACTGGTGCCACACCACCTCGACCGACACGTCGGTGAACCCGCGCGCTGCGAGGTAGGACCGGGTGACCGCGCGCATCACCCGGACGGCCGCGAGGTCCTGTGCCCGGTTGCCCTGCTCGGCGTAGCCCAGCGTCACCGACTTCACTCCGGCCTCTGCGGCGAGCAGCGCCTCCAAGACGCTGACCGCCACCGCGATGCACGGCGGCACCAGGCACGCGGTAAGGACGCCGAAGAACTCCCGGTCGATGGTAATGCCGTGCTCCGCGTGGTAATGGCCGGCGAGCCGGTCGACGTACTGCCAGCGCGCCAGCGCCTCCCGGACCGGGTAGTCGCTGAAATAGGGCAGGTTGTAGGACAGGGCGCCGCCTTCGAAGGCGCTAACGCCCGCAGCGAAGGTTAGCTCGGCTAGCAGGCGAGGGTCCCGCGTGCTGTGCCGCACCTGCATGGGCGCCGTGGGGAACTCGCTGGCGATGGCGGCCATCCGCTCCACCCCGAGATTCACCGCTGGATAGCCGTTGAGCACCGACGGGCTGCCCGGCTCGACCGGTGCTCCCTTGAGGAGCCGCTCGATCTCCTCGTACCGGTTGTTGCGGGTGAGCGAGTCGATCTGAAAGGACAGGACGTCCGCGCCGGCAGTGCACAGCTGAGCGAAGAGCTCCCGCTGGCTGTCGTTGTCCGACACCCCGGTCCGGGGTTGTACCAGGATCTCGCGGTCCACCCACGCCCGTGCCTGCCGCTCGGCGAGCCGGGCGCACTTGGCCAGCCGTTCGGCGTTGACCATAGAGTCCCGCGCCGAACAGCCCGTCGGCCATGAGGACAGCACCTCCTCACGCTCCTCCGGCGGCCACGGCTCGGCCTGCACTGGCAGCGGGGCTGGTGGGACGCTGGGTCGCGCCAGGGGTGCGCTCCTGCGGCGTGCCCGGCCGCGTGGCGCTGGCAAGCTCTCGGAGACGACGTCGATCACGGCGCTGGCGTCGACGTAGCCGTGGAAGACCCGGTCGAACCCGAGCTCGCGCAGCTCGTTCAGTGTCTCCGGCCGGTCATCCAGCGACGGGTAGCCGCCTAGGAACCAGAGTCGATCGGCCACCCGGTGCTCTCGCTGTGCGCCGCGCAGGTCCTCCAAGTAATAGCGGGCGTGGCCATCCATGTTGCTGATCAGGACCGCGTCGACGTCCCAGGCCTGCTGGCACACCCCGTCAACGTCGTTCTGGGCGCCGAGGAAGACAACCCGAAACCCCGACCGCAGCAGGGCGGTCCGCAGGATGGTGAGCCCAACGAAGTGGGCATCGCCGCCCACGCCGGCGAGCAGCACCGTCCGCTCGGCGCTCATGCCGCACCTCCGTCCCGGCCAGCGGACCCGGCGTGGAACCGCTCGAGGACGTGACCGGCCAGCGCGCTAGCGGTCCGGTGCTCGACGCACACGTCGACTGGGAGGCCGGTGTCAAAGGATCGGACGAGCCCGTTGCGCAGCTGTACCGCCGACAACGAGTCGAGCCCAAGCTCGCGCAGGTCCTGGTCGGGCCCCGGGTCGGCGCCGAGTACGTCAGCGACCACCGCGGTGATCGTCGCCGTGACAAGTTCGAGCGCGTTGCTTGCGTCGCCAGCCTGGAGCAGCTCGGCAAGTCGGATTCCGACCCGCTCCTTCCCAGCCAGATCGCCGGCCGGTTCCGCCGGAACCGTCACCAGATGAGCGAAGCTCCGCTCCTCGAGTGTGTTCGACCCGGTGCGCCACCGGGCCCAACGGTTGGCCAACACGGCCACGGTACCGGTTCCGGCGCCGATGAGCGTGGCCAGTGCTGCCTCCCCCTGGGCGGTGGTCAGGCTTCCCATGCCCGACCGTTCCAGCGCGGCCAAGGCCGCCGTGTCTCGGGCAAGGTGCCCGACCTCGCTCCACGGCCCCCATGCAATGCTCTGCCCGGTCTCGCCCTGAGCGGCTCGGGTGGTGGTGATCGCCTCCACGACGGCGTTCGCCGCCGCGTAGTTCGCTTGGCCGCCGTTGCCGACGACGCCGGTCGCCGAAGTAAAACAGGTGAAGAGGTCGAGTGACGCGCACCGGCGCAGCGCCGAGTCGAGGTTGGCGGCGGCGAACGCCTTGACCGACAGTGCGGTCAGCACCGTGTCCCGGTCCTGCCGGTGTAGTGCTGCGTCCCGGAGCACCCCGGCCGCGTGCACGACGCCGCGCAGCGGCTCGGCCGGGGTGTCGTGGCGGGACACCAGCGCGTCTACCTCGGTCCGGCTGGTGACGTCCGCGTGGTCGAAGGCGACCCGCTCGGCCGCCCGGCGACCGGCGAGCTCGGCGATGCGAGAGCGGGCGGCAGCCCACCGGGTCTCGTTGACGGTCCGGCCGACCAGGACCACCCGCCCGGCGCCGCGCCGGAGCAGGGTCGCGGCAGTGAGCACGCCGAGGTCGCTCAGGCCACCGGTGACGAGGTAGCGGCCGGCGCCGTCGAGTGCCCGGGGCGAGGCCGGCCGGTCGGCCGCGACGATCCGGCGAACGAACCGGGCACCGTCCCGGTAGGCAACGTCCGCCTCGTCGGGCCGGGCGAGCGCGTCGAGCACAAGCTCCGCCTCGGCGTCCCGCCCTGCCAGGTCGAGGTCGACCCGCACGCAGGTCAGGCCAGGGAACTCGCGGCTGGCCGAACGGGCCGCAGCTGGGACACCCGCCTGCCCCGGGCAGGCCGGCTCGCTGGCGGCGGTGGCCACGGCTCCCCGGGTGAACAGCCAGGTCCGCACTGGTCCGGTCGAACTCGCGGTGACCGCGCGGAGCACCAGCAAGGCACGCGTGACGGCGGCTGGCGCCGCGTCCGGCAGGTCGGACTCCGTTCCGGCGTCGAGGGCAGCGAAGGAGACGACGCCGGACAGCGGCAGCGGCGGGTTCTCGAGGAACGCGGTGAGGCCACGGACCCAGCCCTCGTCACCCTCGGCGTCGTCGGCGGCGAATCTCAGCTCGGCAACCGAGGACACTAGGTGGCCCTCGGCGCGCAGCCGGTTGGCCACCGCATCGGCTGTCCCGGTCGAGTCCTCGAGCAGCAGCCAATGCCCGGCGAGTGGCCGCGCGCCGCTCGCCGGGTCGCGCTCCCACCGGACGCGGTAGACCGGGAACTCCGGGCAGGCGGTGTCGGTCGGGGCGTCCACCCAGTGCCGAGACCGGTCGAAGGCGTAGCCGGGCACCCGGCGCCGTACCCCGCCAGCCCCGGTGCCGACGGCCGCCCAGTCGATATCGAGACCATGCTCATGGAGCGCCCCCAGGGAACCGAGCACCGCCTCCCAGGGGGCGGTCCCCGGCCGCAGGCTGGGCAGCAGCGGCCGGTCCGATTCCGGCACGGCCGCCGCGTACATCCCGGACAGCACCGGCGCCGGACCGATTTCGAGGTACGCGGTGAGCGGCAGCGCAGCCAAATGGTCGATCGCGTCGGCGAACCGAACGGTTTCCCGCAGCTGGCGCACCCAGTACTCGGGCGTGCCGAACACGTCACCGACCGGCACGCCGGTCACGCTCGACACCACTGTGAGCACCGGGGCCTTCATCGGCACGTGGCGCACGATATCGGCGAACTCGTCGAGCACCGCGTCGACCGCGTCGGAGTGGCCAGCCGTGCCATAGCCGAGTCGCTTGGTGCGCCCGCCACTGGCCTCGACCCGGGCGCAGATCGCGACCACGCCGTCGACCGGTCCGGACACGACCGTATTGGCCGGGCCGTTCACCGCGCCGATCGACAGGCGTACGCCCAGCTCGTCGATGAGCGCCCACGTCTCGTCGGCGCCGATGCCGAGCACGGCCATGCCCCCGTCCTCGGGCAGGCTCGCGAGTAGCCGTGACCGGGCGGCGATGACGCGGATTGCACCGGCGAGGTCGAGCACGCCAGCGGCGTGAGCGGCGGCGAACTCGCCGAGGCTGTGCCCGACCACCACGTCCGGGCTCACCCCCCACGAGCGCCACAGCTCGGTCAGCGCCACCTGCAGGACGAACTGCGCAGGCTGGGCGACGATCAGATCGGCCCCGTGGTCACGGCCGCAGAGTAGGACGTCGGTGGCGGACACGCCGACCTCGGCCAGCATGATCGGGTCCGCCGCCTCGACCACGGCCAGGACCCGTTCTGCGCCGGCCAGGCCGCGCAGGTCGCAAGACTCGGGGAAGTAGCCGGTGAACAGCATCCCGAGCGAAGGGTCGCGCTCGGCGCGCACGGGCACGCGGCGTCCGCTGGCCACCGCGCGCAGCGACCGGGCGAGGTCGTCCGGCCCGGCCACGGTGAGCCCGACCCGCCAACGCAGGTGTGTCCGCCCCTCGGCCATGGTCCGCGCCACGTCCGGCAGACCGGCGCCGCGCGTGCCGTCGAGGAGGGTGGCTGTGGCACCTCGGACCGCCGCCGGACTCGCGGCGCTGAGGGGCACGCACCACCAGCGGCGGTTGGACACCGCGTTCAGGGCCGGACGTGCCGGGGCCACATACTCCTCGAGGATGACGTGGGCGTTCGCCCCGCCAAGTCCGAATGCGCTGACCCCTGCTCGCCGCGATGCGCCACCGGCTGGGTCCGGCCAAGCGCCGGTCTCGGTTACCATCCGCAGCGGTCCGTCGGCGAACGGGGCGTCCGGGTGCGGTCGCTCGAAGTGCAGGCTTGGCACGAGGGTGCGATGGTGCAAGCACAGCAGTGTCTTGACGAGCCCGGCCATGCCGGCTGCCGTGCCGAGGTGTCCGATGTTGGACTTCACCGAGCCGAGCGCGACGTTGCTGGCGCCGCCGCCGCCGAAGACGGTGTTGAGCCCGGACACCTCGATCGGGTCGCCGACTGGGGTCGCCGTGCCGTGGCCCTCGATGTAGCTGATGTCGGCGGGTTCGAGCCTGGCGACGGCGATGGCGTCGGCGATTACCGCCGCCTGCCCCCGAGCGGACGGCGCGGTCATGCCGATCTTGGCCGAACCGTCGTTGCCGACCGCGCTGCCCCGGATGACGCCGAGGACCGGATCCCCGTCACGTTCCGCGTCCTCCAGCAGCTTGAGCACCACCACTCCGGCACCCGAACCGAACACGGTGCCCGTCGCGGCGGCGTCGTAGCTGCGGCAGTGGCCGTCGTTCGAAAGCACCAGTCCCGGCTCCTGGCCGTGCTGGCTGAGCTGGGGGACCGAGGCGCTCGCGGCGCCGGCGAGCGCGAGGTCGCACTCGCCGTCGAGCAGACTCTGCACCGCGAGGTGTACGGCGTACAGCCCGGTCGCGCACGCCGCCTGCACCGTCATCACCGGTCCGCGCAGGTTCAGGTGGTAGGCGACCCGGCTGCTCAGGTACTCCTTGTCAGCGGACAGCAGCATTTGCAGGTCGGCGCCATTGTCCACGAACGTTCGATCAGAGCGCTGCGGCGCGCTCGGCAGCACGTTGTTAATCAAGTAGCTGGACAGGCCGCTGCCGCCGAACAGGCCGACGAGCCCGGGCGGCGACACTGGTGGCAGGCCAGCGGACTCGAGCGCCGACCAGCAGCACTCGAGGAACATTCGATGCTGCGGGTCCAGCAGAGCGGCCTCGCGCGCGGACATCCGGAACAGGTGGGTGTCGAACCCTTCGAGGTTGTCCACCACCCCGCCCGCGCGGACCAGCTCGCCGATATCGTCATATTCCCGGGTGACGCAGTCGCGGCCGGCGACCAGGTTGGCCCAGAACCGGTCGAGGTCGGGGGCTCCCGGCAGGCGGCAGGCGGCGCCGATCACGGCCACCGCACGGCTCTCGGTCACGACGTGGCCCTCCGGTCACGGCGCGCCTCCCTGCGAGCTGACTTAGCTCGGGTACGCACGTTTCGTCTCCCTTCCCGCGCTCGCGCGTCGTCCGCCGCCTGCAGCACCTTTGCGGAGAGTGCCCTGGACAGGGACGCCACAGTGGGGTTCTCGTAGAACATGACCACCGGCAGGTCCTTCGCCAGCGCGTCGGCGATGAGCGTGATCACCCGGGCCGCTCGCGCGGACGTTCCGCCGATGTCGAAGAAGTACTCGTCCCGGGCGAAGTCGCGGTGGCCGAGGACGCGTTCGAACGCGTCCCCCACCAGCGACTCGATCTCCTGGGTGGGGGCAGGCAACGGGCTCGGCGCCCGGTCCGGCCGGGCGGCCAGCGCTGCGGACGCCGCGCGGTCGAGCTTGCCGTTGACCGTAAGCGGCAGCCGTTCGAGCACGTGCAGCTGTCCCGGTACCAAGTAGCTGGGCAGCCGCTCGGCCAGGAAGTCGCGGACCTCTCGCCCGGTGATGCGCTCGCCGGCGACCGGGACGAGGTAGGCCACCAGGTCCCGCTCCCCCGCCACGTTCACGGCGTCGACTGTGCTCTCGGTGAGCTGGGGGTGCTGCGCGAGGTGCGCCTCGACCTCGTCAAGTTCCACCCGGTAGCCGCGGATCTTCACCTGGCGGTCCCGCCGCCCGTGGAACACGAGTACCTCGTCCTGCCAGGCCACGAGGTCGCCGGTGCGGTAGCCGCGCCGTTCGCCCGCGCCGACGAAGCGCTCGGCGGTGAGGTCCAGCCGGCCGACATAGCCCCGGGCAAGCTGCGGGCCGCTGACAACCAGCTCGCCCTGCCCGGATGGGTCGGCGCCGGTGATCTCGAGCCGGACATGCGGCAGTGGCCGCCCGATCGGCGCGACGTCCGGCCAACGGGCCGGGTCGCCGGCCAGCACGTGCGTGGTGACGACGTGGGTCTCGGCGGGGCCGTAGTGGTTGTGCAGCCGCGCGCCGGCCAGGTGGCCGAACCAGCCGCGCACCGCTGGCGTGACGCGCAACTGGTCGCCCGCGCAGATGACGTCGCGCAGCGGCTCGCCACCACCGCCACGCTGGGCCTGTTCGGCGATCGGCTGTAGCGCGGCGGTGGGCAGGAACAGCCGGTGGATGCCGTGGACGCGCACCAGTTCGAGTAGCCGGGCCGGGTCGCGCCTGCTCCGCTCGTCGACCACCACGAGGGTGCCGCCGCAGAGCAGCGTTGCGAGCACCTCCTGGATTGCGACATCGAATCCGACTGCGGCGAACAGCGCGGTGCGCACGCCGGATTGGTCCTCGAGCTGGTGCCATCCGGCGAGCCGGGCGACGGCCGAGGCGGGCATCTCGATGCCTTTGGGCCGACCGGTCGAGCCGGAGGTGAATATAATGTAGGCGATGTCGGCCGGTGGCAACGGCGGTGTCCCACCGCCGGTCGCACCGCCGATGTCCGTCACCGGTACGCCTCCGGCCCAGCCTGGCCGCTCACGGTCCGGCACGAGCACCCCGTCGGCCTGCGCGGTCGACACCATCTCGCGCAGCCGCGCACACGGCTGGGTCGGGTCTAGGGCGAGGTAGGTGCAACCGGCCCACCAGGTCGCGAGCATGCCGACGACCCCGTCGACACCGCGCGGCGTGGCCAACCCGACCACCGAACCGGGGCCCGGCGCGGCGGCCAACCGGGCTGCGAGCGCTGCCACCCGCTCACCGAGCTCCCGATATGTGAGTTCCTCCGCCCCAGCGACGACGGCGACCCGGTCGGGCGCCGCAGCGCAGCGGTCGGCTAGGTCCCGGGACAGGTGCGCGCTCATTTAGATCGCGGCCGAGCCGACCTGGGCGCGCACCGCACGGGGCACCGGCCGGGAGTCGTCGCGGCGGCCGTAAAACCGGACCAGCCGACGCTGGCTCGCCCGCTCGGTGAAGGTGCGGCGGCCGTGGAGGTGGCAGTGGTTGCGCCAGACCAGCACCTCGCCGCGCCGCAGCGGGTATGCCCGCTGCCGCGAGGTCCGCCCGGCGAACTCGTCGATCGCGTCGAGCGCCTCGATGAGGAGCTCCGGAAAGGGAGCCCCGGCGAGCCGCCATCCCGCGACGATGTACTTGCGCAGGTAGCGGACGGTGACCTCGCCTCCGTCGACACGCATCAGCGGGGCCCACTGCCGGGGCCGGTCACGGTCGTCCTCGGTGGCGTAAGGGTGCTCGCCGGTCACCACCGGGAGCAGGTGCGGGTGGGCGTCGCGCAGGTGCTTGTACACGGAGCGGGCGTCGATGAGCACCGTTTCGCCGCCATCGTCGGCGTTCGACAGGCACAGCAGTGCGCCGAAGTCCGGCGGTTCGGCGAGGAGGCTGCCGTCGGTGTGCAGACCGCCGGAGTCTGCGCTGGCCGAGTAGTGGCTCGCGCCGCCCTCACCCGGGCGGACCTCGACCGGGTAGACCAGCTCACCTGTGTCATATTGGGGAACCGGCCGCGCAAACAGCGACAGCAGGTTCCAGGTGGCCACGGTTAGCTCGTGATCGCCCAATCGCTCGGGCAGGGCGACGACCACGCTGCGCTCGTCGCCGAGCGTGGTCACGACCGGGGCCACCGCCGCCAGCAGGTCGGCGCTGGCGGTTGGCGCCTCGAGTGGCCAATCGGTCGCGGCCGTGGCCGGGTCGACCGAACGCCGCATGAGGCCGGACAAAGACGAGTCAAGGGAATGCACTGCATTTTCTCCAAACCGGAAGGGGATGGTTCACGCCACCGCGCAGGCCAGCGCGGTGGACGCGAACTCGCTGGACACCGGGTCGGTGCCGAGATGGACGGTCTCGGTGGTGGTGACGAAGGCCATCGACAGTCGGGTCACCGGCTCGGCGAAGACCAGCGCCACGCCGCGGCCGTAATGGCCGAACGACGCTGTGTCGACCCCGCCCATCGGCCGGGTGGGGTCAGGCAGCATGAACCCGCTGCCGTACCGGCGGAACCACCCGACGACCTCGTCTGGGCCAGCGGCCCGTTCCCGGACCGCGTCGGCCAGCCCGTCCGGCGACAGCAGCCGGACACCGTCGATTTCGCCCATGGTGGCCGCGAACAGCCGCGCCAGTGACCGGGCGTCGGTGACGCCGTTGGCCGCGGGTACCTCTGCCGTCAGGTACTCCATGGCGTTCTCCAGCGGACCGAGGTCGGGGTTGCCAAAGACGGCGGCGGCGAGGTCAGCGTCGATGCCCTGCGGTGGCTGGGCTCTGGCTGCCGCGCCGGGCACCTTGCGCAGTGGCCCGATCCGGCGCAGCCCTGCAAGTGGGGTGCCGATCCACATGTCCAGACCCAGCGGCTCGGCCAGCTCGCGGCGGACGAGCTCGCCGACCGAGCGGCCGCTGGCCCGGCGCAGCACCTCGCCAACCAGCCAGCCGAAGGTCAGGTCGTGGTAGCCGTGCCTGGTGCCCGGCTCCCATCGCGGCGATTGCCGGGCCAGCCGCTCTACCACTGGGTCCCACCGCAGTGCCTCGGTGGGGGTGACCGGCTCGTCGACCGCTGGCAGCCCGGCCCGGTGGGTCAGTATGAGCCGGGTGGTGATCCGGGCCTTGCCCCGCGTCGCGAACTCGGGCCACAGCTCGGCGATTGGTGCGTCGAGGTCGACGATACCCCGCTCGTGCAGCATCGCGGTGAGGATGGCGAGGATACCTTTCGAGGCCGATCGCACGACCTGCACACGGTCCGCCGGTCCCACGCTCAGGTCGAGGGCCCGCTCGCCGTCGAGGTAGACGCACAACTGCGCGTGGTCGGCTCCCTCCGCCGGGTACCACTTCTCGAACCGGCGGCGCAGCTCGTCGAAGCGCGGGTCGCTCGGCTCAGCCGTCATGCCGGTCCGCCCTGATGCACTCGACCCGCAGCAGGTCCACACAGGACTCGGCGAGTGCGGCTGCGCCGTGCGGGTCACTAGCCGTTACCCGCACGCAGCCCAGCCGGTCGTCCGAGCTGCGCAGGCCGTCCAGGACTATGCCAGTCGGCTTGAGCTGCCGGGTGAGTACGACGCCCGGCCGAGCCCGTGCCTCGTCCCACCCGTGGATGCCGACCAGCGTCCCGGACAAGTCCGGCGCGAGGTAGCGGATCGCGCCGCTCGCGTGATAGTGCGGCAACTCGGCCCGCTCCCGCAACTCCGGGCGCCGACCGATGTCCTCGCCGAGCAGTTGCCGGAGGTAGAGGTCAGGTAGGTTGATATCGGTCGCGTCGCGGACCAGGCCCTCGATTTCGTCGCCGCCCTTGCGCAGGTGCGTCTCGACGGTGACTGGCCCGTTAGCCCCGACGATCACCTCGGTGTGGGTGAGGCCGTAGTGGACGCCGAGCGCCGTGAGCACCCGGCGGACATGGCCCACCACCGCGTCTGCAACCCCGCCGGGGATTCGGGCCGGCACCAGGTGACCGATCTCTACCAGCGTGGACTTGTCCTTGAACTTCTCGGTGATCGCGACGATGTAGTGGTGCCCGTCGTGGGTGATCGCCTCGACGCTGAACTCCTCGCCGTCGACGAACCGCTCGGCCAGCGGCACGTCGGGCATGCCCTTCGGGTTCCAGTCCCGCGCCCGCCGGAAGGCCGCGTCGACCTGGTCAACCGACCGGACGAACGTGACACCGTGTCCACCCCGCCCAGCGGTCGGCTTGACCAGCAGCGGCGGCCCGACCTCAACAAGGAAAGCGCGAAGCTCCTCAGGTGAGCGGAGCTGCCGGTGCGGAACGTCCTCGACGCCCGCAGCGGCCAATTCCTCACGCATCGCGCTCTTGTCCCTGGCACAGACTACGGTCCGCGCCGAGTGGAACGGGAGGCCGAGCCCGGCTGCGACCGCCTGGGCCTTGTCCTGGTCAATATCGTTGAGCGATGCCACCACGTCAATCGGCCAGTCGTGGTGCAGTCGTGACGCGGCACGTACCCACTCCTCGGCAGGGAGCCCGTCGTCGAGCCCGACGACGACGTGCGGCCGCTCAAGCTCGTGGACCCAGTGCAGGGCCGAGACTGTGCACAGCATTGCCGACTCGACCGAGGGGGAGATGGCCCGCAGCCTCGGTTGCCAATGGTAGTTGCCGCCCATCACGAGAACCCGCATGGTCAGCCTCCCGCCACCACTGCAGTGCGGGCTGCGCCAGCCCCTGCTCGCTCGCGCAGCCAGACCAGCCCGCTCGCCTCGGCGACCAGCCGGTGGCACTCGGCCACGTCGGCCGCCTCGGCAATCACGAACGCGTAGCGCGCCTTGAACCCCAGCGGCGGCAGGACGAGTTCGGTGCCCGCGCCTGCCAGCAGCTCGATCCTTGTGCCCGGCGGCGGAGTGCCGACCACCTCCACCGAGTCGACCACCAGGCTGTGATCGGGCAACAGGAAGGTGATGATCGCGGCGCTGTGCGGCGTGCGCTTCACCCGCGGTGACACCCCCATCGCCGCGTCGGCCACGGCCCGCGCCATGTTGACCCCGTTGGCGCGGGCGCCGATGTGCGGGATGAGGTCGCCGCCCAGCCGCCCGTTGACTTCGACGAGCATCGGGCCGGCGTCGGTCAGCCGCCACTGGCTGAGCGTCGCCCCGTCCCGGATACCCAGCGCGGTGTGCACGTCCTGGGCCAGCCGGAGGAACTCCCCGTCATCGAACAGTGGGTCGAAGCCGTCGACCACATGGTCGGTCTCCTCGAAGTGCGGCGGGCACACCGTCGACACCCGGGCGATCGCCATCGGGTGGATCACGCCGTCGAACACGACCGACCCCAGACTGATGTTCGGACCGTCCAAATAGGATTCGACCAGCACGGCGTCGGCTGGCACCGGCACACCAGGACACCAGTCGGCTGCCGCAGTGGCCGCAGCGAAGGCCGCTGGAACGTCGGATAAATTGTCGACCCGCCGGATACCCAAGGCACCGCCCAGGGTTCTCGGCTTGACGACCACGGGCAGGCCGATCCGCTCGACCACACGCCGGGTATCCGCGACTGTGCCCGCAGCGACCGCAGTTGGGCCGGGCAGGCCGGCCAGCCGGACCGCCTCCCGGGTGCGGTACTTGTCCCGGCACCGCCCGGCCACCTCGGCCGTCATACCACGCAAGCCTAGCCGCTCGACGACATGCGCCGCGAGGACGATGTACTCCTCCTCGCAGCACACCACCCCTCCGACTGGCACCTCCGCAACGAGATCCTCGACCGCCGCCAGCAGCCGGGTCGGGTCGGCCCGGTCGCTCATGTCCACCTGGGTCACGCCCCAGCAGTACCGCCGCTCCCAGGTCGGTGGCCGGTCGGTCACCAGCCACAGCGGGTAGGCCGCCGCGAACTCGCGCATCGCGTACTCGCGGTACTGTTGGTCACTGGATCCGATGACCAGCAGGTGATCGGATCTGTCCTGTGTCATGTTCAGTCTCCTGCCTGACCGCCACTTCGGGCGGCCGGTCACGAACTCGTGAGGGCGGGACGGGCGCCCAGCAGCGCCGGGGTGAGTAGCTTGCCGAGGTCGTGCTGGTACAGGTGCACTCCGTGCGGGCTGCGCACGCAGTTGGGCTCACCGCCGAGCCGCGGCACCGGCGACCGGCCGATGCCCAGCCCGTAAAGAAACAGTTCGGGAATCTGGCTCCCGTCGGCCCGGCACAGGTTGGCCTGCGCACCGAGCGTCAGCCCGAGCGGACCGCGGTGCAGCCGCAGCGGACTACCGTCAACGTCCAGCAGCCGGGGCAGCCGGGCGTCGAAACCGGTCGCGCACACGACCAAGTCGGCCTCGGCAAGCAACCGGCCGAGCCCTGCCCGCGACTCTGCCGTATCAGCCAGCTCGCGGGTCGTGATCGGCTCGTCGTGCGAGGGCGCCAAGCCGAGCACCCGCCGTGCGAGGTCGCCGGAGTCGCCGCGCAGCCCGCAGAACCGGTTAACCCGCTGACTCACCGGGCACACGTCCTGGACTGGGTCAAAGCGGTAGCCGTCGGCAGCGGCCTCCTCAAGACTGGCGTAGAGCAGGCGGATCGGGCGCCGGTGCAGCAACTCGATCCGCAGATCGGGCGCCACCTCGCGGAGTCGGTGCTCGTGCAGCAGCAGCCATGCGGTCGACCACGCACTGTGCGAGCCGCCAACGATCACGACCCGCTGGGCCGTGGCGAGCCTGGGCAGCAGCCAGGCGGCCCACCTCCGGTCGTCGAGCACGTCAATAGCGTGCACGACCTTGTGCGCGACCGGCTCCAGCGTCATCCCGGGCAGCAGCGGCGCGGTGAGCATGGTGGCCGGTGCGACGCCGCCCATGGCCAGCACCACATTGGTCGTGCGAGCCGTCTCGGTGACCGTGCCGTGGGCAGTTTGCTCGGTGGTGGTGACGTCGGCGCCGCCGTCGGGCTGTAGCCGGACCGCCACCGCCTCAGTGCGGGTGTCGACCTGGGTGCGCCGGTCCGCCTGAATCCGGTCGACCACCGCGCCGCCGAGCCGGGTCAGCCACCGGCCAACCAGGCCGAGCGGCGGGTAGCCGGTGGGGTCAGCGGACACCGCGCGAGCGTCTGCGGTGTCCCGCAGCGGCCACAGGTACTCATTCTCGACACCGCCGTCGAGGCACTCGACGTAGGTCCAGCCCTGCGAGTTGCCCGAGATCCGATAGTGCGGCAGGCTCCCGGCGCCGCACTGGTCGCCGCGCTCGACCACCCGCAGACCGGTCGCCAGCAGTTGGGCCAGCCCGCCACGCCAGCTGAGGTGCACCATCGGCGCGAGCCCGGCAGGCCCGCCACCGCACACGGTGGTCCCAAAGTCCGCCGCGGTCACCGAACGGACCCCCGGTCAGCCCGGTCGGCCGGTTCGCCGGCTGACCGGTGCGCGGCGCGTGTGGTCACCGGGACGGCGAGTAGGGCGGCCGCGCCGGCGACCCCACCAACCACGAGCCACCCGAGTCCGCCGAACGCCGCAACCAGCAGGGTGATCAGGCCGGGGCCGGCCATCGCCTGGATAGACGTGCTCAGACCGAACACGCCCAGGTACTCGCCCAGCTTGCCGTCGGGTGCCAACGCGTAGACCACCCCCCACGAACTCGCGGAGCGGAACAGCTCGGAAAAGGTGACGAGAACTGTCGCGAGGACGAGCAGGGAAACGGCGAAAACGGTTCCGATGTAGTCAGTAATTGCTAGCGCAACACATCCCGCAGCGAGTAACAGGCCGGACCTGCGAGCCGTTTTCGCCGAACCGGACCACGTTTCCGCCCCGCGACTGGCCCACACCTGGAGGAGTATTGCCATCGCAGTATTCAGTACAAACAAGACCGACACCATCATCGAGCCGAGCCCGTCGATCCGCTCCACTATCCACAGCGGAATGGCTACGAGCATCACCGAGATGTGCAGCGAGAGTACCGCCCACACGAGGGTGACGGCGAGGAACGGCGTGTCGCGCAGCGCAACGCGCAACGGCCCCGACGAGCGGGCCGGGATCCGTACCTCCGGTACCCGGCGGGCGACGGCGGCGCCGACGAGGAACGACGTGGCATTGCCGAGCGCCAGCGACACATATGCGGCCGGGGTACCGACGGCGACCACGACACCGCACAGCAGCACGCCGACAGAGAAGCCGATGTTGTAAACTGTCCGCAGCCGTGCCCGGATCCGTACCCGCTGGTCGTTGGGCACGTTGCCGCCCACGAGACTGCCCCAGGCCGGCGCCGAGCCGAAGTCGGCGATTGCGGCGAGGCTCACCACGACGAGCAACGCCCAGAATGACCCGACGAGCGGGTAGCACGCGTAGCAGAGCCCCTGTGCGACGGCGAGCACCACGTATACCGTCCGCGCCCCGTACCGGTCGGTGAGCCGGCCGATGACGATCGATGCAACCGTGCCCATGCCGGCGGCCAACGAGAGCCCGATACCGACCTGCTCGGCCGGAAAACCGAGATGAACGACGAAGAACGCGGCACTCCCAGAAATGAAGAACCCATTTCCACTCGCGTCCACAAGAGTGGCGACAGCGAGCCGGCGACACACTCTGGAGAAGTTTGTTTCGATCATTTCACGGTCGTCGGCCGACCGCCCCCACATTGCCACACCCACACGGCGCCCCCTGCTCTCATGATCCCCATTCAACAGGTCGCCACGCTAATCAATGCCCAGCGGAATTTCAAGAAGATTATTCGATCGGCACATACCGCCAAAATTGGGCACGATGCGCCGGACGAGTGACTAGCCTGCGGCGGCGCGCCTTAGATGGGCACGGGTTCGCTCACCAACGTAACCGGCGCGGGATGCAGGTCACACGAGTGGCCCAATACTGTTGGTTTATTGCCGATTATGAGTAACTCGTGTAATCCACGTCACGTGGCCCCGCTCTAGTCAGACCACTGGCTTGAACCGTGCACCGTCTTCCCGCACCTCCGCTGCTCGGTCTGCTGAGACCTCACCCAGCCAAAGACCCCACACCGAACAGGGATGCCGACGGCCCCTGCGCCACCTGAGTACTCCGGGCACCGGCCCTTCTCATCGGGCTGGTGTACGGCCAGCAGGTCCCTTCACGTTGCGGTCATCCGAGAGATTTCGTATCAGCGAGTGCGGCGCGGGAAGGTTCCTCAGCGTCGGCGACCAGCCGATCCAGGTAGGTCAGGCGGTCGTAGACCGCATCACGCATCGTGAAGCCAGAATCTCATCCATCATGCTGCTCCTTGTCGAACCAGGTGTCGGCGTGCCGGGGAGGCGGGCTGGGCGAGGGCTGCGGCGGAGCCGGGGACCACAAGCGGGCGTGTAGATCCAGCGGCGCCAATTGGCCCACACGTACCCCGGCGGCCTGCACACGCTGAGCGGCGTCGTGGAAGCGAGCACAGGCCAGGAATGGGCGGAACACAACGGGCAGGCCAGCGGCTCCTCCGGCGGCGGCAGGTGCGCGGTCATGTCGTCGATCGCTTGAACAACCCGTCCAGCTGGACTGTCGACTGCAACGACGACGGCGACGACCTCGCGTATCCCGCCCATTGCTCACGCCACCGCTTCCCAGCCGACCAGGACGACGAGGGTTAGACCCGCACTGAACATCGTTCGGGAACGTTGTTCCGGTCGGCCTAACACCAACTGAGCCGGCGTAGATCGTTGTTGCGAGAAACTGGTCCTCGATGATCATGGCGCGAGCTCCAGAGCCTTCGAATGCTGAGTGCGCCGTTGTCCGCGAACGGCCTCGATACGGGTGTAGATCATCGAGGCGAGCGTGTCCGGCGGATACAGGCTCGTTTCCAGACGAAGAGGCTTATTCAGAACACCTAAGTCGATCTTCAGAGGTCGATCTTGGGTGTTCTGAATAAGCCTCCGTATCCGGGCAGTTCCTCAATCTTCCCGGATCATTCATGCCGATGCGCACCCGCCTCGATAGCCCCCACCGTGACGGCGAGAACTGGGAAAGACCTCTCGACAAAATCAACCCGCACCGCGGGCTGACCGCAACAGATCCGCACTCCATCGCGTCGATCCGTTCCATTCGATTCATCACTCAGATGCACCTCGCC
>JBOHEO010000091.1:0-20655 GCA_050701055.1 Pseudonocardia sp.
ACTCGACGCGATCGCCGACCGCCTCAACGGCCGCCCACGCCGTACGCTAGAATGGACCACGCCGAGCGAGAAGCTCAGCGAATTACTAGGAAACGCCGATGGCGCTCTCACTGGTTGAAACCAAGCAGTACAAGGTAGATGTCAACGAGCCGAGTGTCGTGGAGTTCTTTCATATCGACGAGTGGCGCTATCTCGTATCGGCGTTTCTCTTATTGAGCGACGTAGGGCCCGAACAGGCGCCCCTCGTTTACCTGAAAGGAAGTCATAAACTGCGGAGATGGCGCATCGCCAAAGAACAAGATTTCTTCTTCCAGTACAGTCGAGACTCGTCCGGGACTGAACTGAACGACGAGACTCCCTATTGCGGATGCTTTCTTCCAACTGATGTTCATCGGATCCAGAGGCTCTACGGATACGAGCAACTTTCCTGCGAGGCATCAGCGGGAACTCTAATCATCTTTGATAATCTCGGTTTACACCGGGCATCGCGCCTGATCGATGGGCACCGACTCCTCCTCTCCAGCTATTGGATGCTTCCTCGATAACCGCGTTCTTACATCCACTCGGGCGTTTCCACGTGGCAGAAGGATAAGCCCACGCGCAATGCGTGCTGAACCGCGTCTGTGATCTTAAGCCGCCGAATGTTCACCTCACCATTCGCGATTACAGGAACACGTGCGTAATAAGAGTTGTACTCGGATGCGAGATCCTGAAGATGCCGGATAAGCAGAGAGGCCTCCGCGCGAACCGCCGCTGCAGCGATGATCTCCGGTATCTGCTGGACCTTCAGCAGAATGAATGACTCCTGGGCATCGCCACGCTCCGTGGCGCCTGCGGCCTTCGGTGCGAGACCGGCCGCGCGACGGACCACAGATCGGGCTCGAACCGCCGCATAGGCGACGTATGCCCCGCCGGCCTTCTCGAAGTTTTCGACGGTCGCCCTGATGTTTGAGCTGTCGATCTCGACGGGCGACCGGATGTCCTTCTTGAGATCATTGAAGACCAGAGACCCAACAGCTAAAGCCTTAGCGGTACGTGCTGCCTCATCACCTGACTGCGGCGACCTCTCACTGATCGTGCGGTGGAAGTGCTCAAGGGACGCATTCAACAGCTGCGACACACCCGACACCGAATCGCGGCTCGACAGCTTCTTGCCGGTCTTGGCGTCAACGTAAAATCCGAAGTAAACATGCTTGAACCGTAGGCTCTCCTGGTCGGCGATACCCACGGCATAGACCGCCTGGAACAGCCGCTCGAAGTGTACGCGCTGCTCCTGGCCGACGACGTACACGATGTCTGTCGCGCCGAAGACCTCGTGCCGAACCTTGACGGCGCCCAGATCGCGAGTCGCGTAGATGCTGCGACCGTCGGCACGCCGAACAATGAAGCGCTTCGAACCGCCCAACGGAATCACGACTGCGCCGACATCCTTCTCCGCGCCTGCGAGAAGGTTTGTTCGCTCCTCATCGCTCATTGACCCGTCGGCGACGAGAGCGTCGAGCCGGGAGCTCTCGTCGCCGACATCAGTAACATCGAACGTCCGCGCGCGACCATCTGCGAGAGCAGCGTCGACGATCTCGGTACCGATCTGGTAGTAGAAGCTTTCACCCAGCACGAAATCGAACGAAATATTAAGTGCCTCGTAGAAGCTCTCGAAGTCCTTGAGGCTCGCTACGACGAGCTCCTGCCACAGAGCGACTTCTTCCGCACAGCCGGCCTCAAGCCGAGCGAACCGCTCGTCGGAGTTCTGGACGAATGTCGTGAACTCGTCCGCCAGTTGTTCGACGGTGTTGACGTTTGGGAAGTAGCGGTCGAGGATTCGGCGGTCCTCTTTGGACATATCGGACGGTTCGAGCCGATTGACGAGCCGCTCCAGCGTCCGACGAGCTCCGTAGATCTCCAACAACCTTTCATTCACGGAGAGCCCGCTTGGAAAGCTCGACGCGAAGCGGTGCCAACCCTCGAGAAGATACCCGAATCCTCCGAAGTCGTTCACATGATTGACCCGGTAAACGAGCGCGCCTACCGCCTCGTACAGATTAGCGAGCACATGACCGACAATTGTCGACCGAATGTGTCCGGCGTGAAGCTTCTTAGCTACGTTGGGCGAGGAGTAGTCGACCACGATGACCGAAGCTTGCATACTGTCGTTCTGACCGAACTTCGGTGTGTTGATTACGGCCGCGATACTCTGATCGAACCAGGCGTCGGTCAGCGTGACGTTGACATACATTCCGGCCGCGGAAACGTCCGCTACCGCGTCCGCGAAATCATCCTGCGACAGTCTTGAGACGATAAGTGAAGCATAATCTTGCGTGAAGACCTTTGGTCCCCCACGCCGAAGCAACTGCGGGAACTTGATAGCAATGTCGCCGCCAAACCGTTCACGCTCGATGATGTCGAACTGAGGTTCGAGATCCGGCTGACTGAGCGCTTTACCCAGTGCGCCACTGATTCGCCTCTTCAATGCTGGCAGCGGGTATTCGGCCAAACTAGGCCACTGCTTGGAGTCATGCACAACGCGCAGATCCGTGATCCTGGTCTGCACCTCGACCATCCGTTGCTTCGTGACGCCACTCAACTCGTTCATTCTGTTCCGTTCGCTCGCTGATTTGTCATGCTTTGCGCGATCATCTAGTCACGATCCTGTCAGGTTCCCATGACGATAGGGCAGACCCGTAGAAGCCGCAGTTCATCGCCGACTCTACCGCCGGGTTGCCCAAGCTGGAGGATACTGAACAGCTACGCGTCAGCCTAACAGCTACGCGTCAGCAGCCCAGCGTCGACCACCGCTACCGGCCGCTGATAGCAAGGCGCCCGATGGCGCATGCCGCGATCGCAGCGGCACATTCAGAGATCGCACGATTCCGAGTATCGATTGTCAGCTCAGGGCTCGGCGGTTCCTCATAGGGATCGTCGAGCCCGGTTACGGCCGTCGCAGCCCCGCGGCGGGCGTCGCGGTAAAGCCCCTTGACATCGCGCCTGACGCACTCGTGCAGAGGAGTATTGACCCAGACCTCTAAGAAGGGTAGGTCGGCGTCGATGTGCAACTGCCTTGCGCGCTGACGTGCATCGCGATATGGCGCGATCATCGGGACGAGGACCACGACGCCGTGGTGCGCGAGCAAGATAGCGATCCGTGCAGTGCGCTGGACGTTCTCGAAGCGACTCGCTCTGTCGAAGCCGAGCTCGGGAAAGTATAGTCGGCGGACTTCATCGCCGTCGAGGAGCTCAGTCCGCCCAGGAATCAGTTCCGCGGCCGCGCGCGCAAGAGTCGACTTGCCGGAGCTAGGAAGTCCTGTCAGAAGTATCGATAATCCTGTGCCCAAGTTGACGCTCCCTCGTCCACATTAACGATTCACGAAACGGTATCTCGTACGATCCATCGAGGCTACGACTCAGTCGCTCATTCATCGAGCGGGTCATCAGAAAGCGCAACGGTGGTATGAGTCGCAAGGCTTGATAGTCTTCGCTCGATGACTCGGCCGATGACGGCTTCATCTGTCGTCCCGAAGAGCCATCTGCACGGATTGATCCAGGCAATCTTTTCCTGCACCTCGGTCGGCAGAGATCGAAGGATTCCGACCTCGTCTTCGTATGAGTGTCTGGAGACGACCGCTCCCGATCGGTCCGCATAGGAAGTCCACGGTGTGTCCGTGCCCCACATCAACGACTCCGGAACTTTCTCGTAAAGGTCATAAAGCGCTTGTGCAGGGTCGGCATACGTCAACGGGCACAAATCGGGCCACTCGGGATCCACCGAGTCGAGATTTGTGAGCCACGGCGCACAGTCGACAAACAAATTGGGAGTGTCGCGGATGAGTCGAAGGCTCGTATCCTGGAAAGCAGCGGCGTGCGCGACATTTACGCGGACTGCGCCGCCCGCCCGCGCAACGAAGATGACGGATTCGGGGTCGCAGTTGGAAGGCGTCCGGGCCGAGTGTGCGGTGATCGGCAGGTCGAGCTCGTGCGCGAGGGTGAGGAAGCCTGATGTGATGAGGCTCTGCGGGTGGCTGTTCGACGTCTTAGAATGGTACTTCAGTCCGAACACGACATCGTTCATGGCTCGGACGTAGTCAGCTTGCCGGATGACGGAGCTCGACGGGTCTATCGCGAGGAACGGCAGGATTCGGCCGGTGCCGAAGTACGCACACTCGTACAGGTGCTGCGCGTTCACCATCGCGTAGGGGTATTCCTCGGGCCCGCCCGGGGCCTCGATTCCGCGCGCCATTCCGTTAAGGTCGTAGCTGAATGGAGTCATGATCGGGTAGCACGCAGCGTAGTCCACACCGTTCCAGGCAAGCCGGTCGGCGAGGTCGAGCACGCTCTGTGATGTCGGATAACGCCGCCTGGCGAGGTTTAGCAGATCGAATCCTGTTGCGTGCGTATGCACGTCGAGAATACGACGTCGATGTGGCGCGGTCATCGAATCCAACCCGTGCGTTTCGGTCACTGCAGATCGTCCGGAACAGCAGGCGGATCAGTTTCGGAGCAGTGGGGATCGACGAGGGCGATGGAGCCCCTAATGCACGTTGACATCGAGGTTTTCGACTCAGGAAGCTGTGTAGTCCTGGCAGCACCGGAGAGCGTGAACGGGGAACCTCCCTCAGGCCCTACGCCGAGTGAAGGACTCGTCCTAGGACACAGTGACGACCACGTTGTTGCACACGACCGCCGCGGCAGCGTTGTGATGCCAGCCCGCCTGGACGCGACTCGCGAAACTGCGGGGAGGGTCTCGGTAGGGGCAGGCCGTCCACATGAGCTTAGTACAAGCATGGTCCCTCTGTCCTCCTCGGCGTCCACCGCACCCAACGAGGTTGTACACCCATATTGGCCGAGTCTGGGCGGGATCGAGCGGTGTCGCGGATCTGACCGGTCGCTGGTCAGTCGGTGGGGAAGTCGAACTCGCCGAGGTGGACGCCGGCGGTGAACGCCTCCCACTCGGCGCGGGTGTAGACGATCGCCGCGCCGTCGGGGTGGTGGCTGTGGCGTACCGCGATCCGGCCCGAGCCGTCGTGCAACGGCCCGGCCTCCACGCAGCTGGCACCGTTGTCCTGGCTTCGGCTGCTGATGTGCCAGGAGACGTTGGCCAGTTCCTCGCGGCTCATCGCGGCGGGTCCGCTGGTCGTGCCCATCACAGCTCCTTCGTCGCGGTCGCGATGAGCGCGACTGCCTCCTTGCCACCGAGCGCCATGGCGCTGAGCTGATGGTACGCCTGCCGGAACCGGTCGACGGCTGCGTCCTCCTCGACGTACACCGCTCCTGCGAGGTTGTCGACGTAGGCGACGTCGGGGTAGGGGTCGGGCATCTCGAAGAGCCAGAACGCGCCGTTCAGGCCGGCGTGTGCGCCGCGGCGCAGCGGGAGCACGCGGACCTCCACGTTCGGTAGCTCGGTGACCTCGCGCAGCCGGGTGAGCTGGCCGCGCATCACGTCCGGACTGCCGATGACGCGGCGTAGCGCCGACTCGTCCACGACAGCGGCGAAGCTGACCGGCGTGTCGCTGGCGAGCACCTGCTGCCGGGTCATCCGCAGCTCGATCCCCCTCCTGATCTGCTCCTCGGGGGTGTCGGGCGTCGCCACATTGCGGATCAGCGTCTCGGCGTACTCCCGGGTCTGCAGCAGTCCGGGCACCAGCATCGCGCCGTAGGTGCGCAGCTGCTCGGCCCGGGCCTCCAGCCAGGGCATATCGATGTACTGGCGGTCGACGGTGTTCGCGTAACCGTCCCACCAGCCCTTGCGCCACACGTCGTCGGACAGCCGCAGCAGCCCGTCGCGGGTGCGTTCCTGGGAGACGTTGTACAGGTCGAGCAGGGCCAGCACGTCGCCGCGGCGGATCGGGTACTCGGCGGTCTCGAACCGGCTCACCATCGACGGGTCGCGCTGCAGGTACTCACCCGCCTGGCGCAGCGTCATCTCGGTGGACTCGCGCAGGGCGCGCAGCTGCTGGCCCAGCCACTGCGCCCGCAGCGTCGGCCCCGGCTTCCTCTTCGGCACGGCGACCATCCTCTCAGCACCTGATCAGCCGACCAAACCCGGCCGTCACCGAAGCTTCGTGGTCTCAAACTTGAGAAGTTTGACAGTGTGTGAGATACTGCATCATGTTATTAAGTTCACCATGCACCGAAGAGAGGGGCACCGACGATGCAGCACCGTCCGGAGTCCGCACAGCAGCTGCCTGATCAGGTCGAGGCCCTGCGCTGCGTCACCCTGCCCGCGATCCCGACCGTCTACGGCCTCGAGGAGCCCGAGGACGGCGTGACGGCCTGGGTATTCGCGCTACCCGGCGGCCAGGCCTACATCGTGTCGAGCAACGAGGAGGAGGAGGAGAGCTCTGGCCTGGAAGTCCACACCAGGCTGGACCGGATCGTGCACTTCTGGGCCCCGTTCAGGAATGCCGATCTGGTGCTGGTCACCGCTTGATGCAGGTCTAGCATCGCTTCTCCAAGCCGTGCTCCACGGCCCGATTCCTGAACTCGGAGAAGCACCGAGGCGCCGAACTTCTCATCACCCAACCCCAGACCAGACCCCACCACTAACAACAGCGGCTCCCGCCGCGCGTGCACTGCGCGTACCGCAACCACTAATCAGGTTTGGAACCGGCGAACGCCGCTACCGCACGGGCGACCTGGCCCGCCGGCTCGACAATGGTGAGCTGCAGGTCGCCGGCCGCACGGACCAGCAGATCAAAATCGACGGGTACCGCGTCGAGCTAATCGAGGTCGAGGCTGTTCTGACAGCGACCGCGGGCGTTCGTGAAGCCGTGGTCGTGCCGCTCGACGGAGGCATCAGTCAGACCCCCCGTGGCAATGCTGACCCCGCCTCCGCCGACGTGGACTTGGTTTGGGCGCAGGCGGCCACGCACCTGCCGCGGTACATGATGCCATCGACACTCGTCGCCGTCGCTGCCCTGCCGTTGAGCCCAGCGGGGAAGGCCGACCGCCGTGCGGTTGAGGCACTGCTGCGCGAGCACATCAGCGCCGCCGCGGCGCACGATCCCCTGCACTTCCTGTGCACGACGGTCGCACGCTGGCTCGGCGGACCCGTCGGCCCCGAAGCCGGCGGGCTGCTCGACCTCGGGGTGGGGTCGCTCGGCACGGCCCGCCTCACGGCAGAGATCGCCTGTCGGTACGGGGTCCGCCTCGACCTGTCCACGGTGATCACGGCCCCGTCACTGCGGCACTTGGTCGACCTGATCCGGCATCGTTCCTAGCGTCTGGGCAGAACGTTCCCGTCCCCAACCCGCAGGCTCACGCCCTGGCCGCGCTGACGACGATTTCCTCGGCGGCGCCCACGGTCCCCGTGAAGCCCTCCGACAGTGCGTCCATCAACGCTACCGAGACCGCGAGCGTCTCGTGGACGATGAACCCCTGATGCGCCCGCACGATCGCGAGCACCTCCTGCGGAGCGGCGATCGACAGGGCGATTCGGTCCGAGACATCCAGACCGGCCTCCCGGCGTGCTTGCTGTACCACACGAATGATGTCGCGCGCGGTGCCCTCCGCAGCCAGCTCGGGCGTGATCTCCGTGTCCAGCACGATGGTCACGCCCCGCTGCGACTCGACGACCCAGCCGCTGCGTGGCACCTCTGTCACCAGGACGTCGTCCGGCCCAATGGTGACCTCCTCGACCGCAGTGATCTGGACCTTGCCCGACTGCCGAAGGCTGTCAACCACCGCGCGCGGATCCGCGACCAGGATCGCGTTTGCGACCTGTGGGGTTTGCTTCCCGAAGCGCTTCCCCAGCTCCCGGAAGTTCGGCTTGACCAGTACGTCGATCACTTCGCTGCCAGCGTCGAGCGGTTGCAGAAGCTTAACGTTCAGCTCGTCGCTGACGTCGTCGAGCAGCGCCTGGATCAGCTCCGTTCCGGCCGGCAGCCCCACGAGCGCGCGGCTAAGCGGCTGACGGATACGCACGTTGCTCGCCTTCCGCGCGGCCCGGCCCGCCTCGGTGAGCGCGCGGGCAGTAGTGACTTGGGCGGACAGTTCGGGGTCGATCAGACTGGTATCGAGCTGCGGCCACGTCGCCAGGTGCACTGATTCCGCCGCAGATGGGTTGCCCGGACGGATGACCTGCTGCCAGACCTCCTCGGTGATGAACGGGACGAACGGCGCGAGGAGCCGGGTGAGCACCTCCAGGCAATCGTAAAGCGTTACGAGCGCGTCCTGGTCGCCCGCCCAGAACCGCTGTCGAGAACGCCGCACGTACCAGTTCGACAGGTCGTCCACGAAGTCGGCGAGCAGCCGTCCGGCGCGGGCGGTGTCGTAGCTCTCAAGCCGCTCGTCGACCGCCGCGGCCAGCGCGTGCACTTCGGCGAGGATCCACCGGTCGAGGATCGGCCGGTCGGCGGCGGCCTGAGCGGTCTCCGGCACCCACCGCGAGTGTGCGGCGTATAGGGAGAAGAACACCGAGGTGTTCCAATAGGTCAGAAGGACCTTCCGGACGATCTCGTCAAGAGGCCCGGGCCCGACCCGACGCTGGGCCCACGGCGATCCCGAGCAGGCCATGAACCAGCGCAGCGCGTCCGCACCGTGTACATCCATGAGCGGGATCGGTGCCAGGATGTTGCCGAGGTGCTTGCTCATTTTACGCCCGTCCTCGGCCATGATATGACCGAGACACACCACGTTCTCGTATGCCGATCTGTCGAAGACAAGCGTGCCCACCGCCATGAGCGTGTAGAACCAACCACGGGTCTGGTCGATGGCCTCACAGATATACTGCGCCGGGTAGGTAGCAGCGAATTCCTCTTCACTGCCGGGCGCGTGCGGGTATCCGAGTGAGGCGAATGGCATGGCACCGGAGTCATACCACGCATCGATCACCTCGGGGACGCGTGTGGCGGTCTCTCCGCAGTCGGGGCAGGCGAACGTAATGGCGTCGATGTACGGGCGGTGAGGGTCGAGATCCGACAGGTCCGCGCCGGCCAGGCGACCGAGCTCCGCGCGCGAGCCGATTGCGGCGATGTGCCCATTCTCGCAGCGCCATAGCGGCAGCGGCGTGCCCCAGTAGCGCGACCGGGACAGTGCCCAGTCGATGTTGTTCTCCAGCCAGTCGCCGTACCGCCCGTGCTTGATGTGCTCGGGGAACCAGTTCGTGCGCTCGTTCTCGCGCAGCAGCACGTCGCGCACCGCGGTCGTGCGGATGTACCACGACGGCTGCGCGTAGTAGATCAACGGTGTGTGGCACCGCCAGCAGTGCGGATACGAGTGCTCGAATCGCTCGTAGCGAAGGAGCAGGTCGGTGCGCTTCAGCTCCTCGATGAGGATCACGTCCGCGTCTTTGAAGAAAACGCCACCGACCAGCGGCACCTCGTCGAGAAAGCGGCCGTTGGGCGCCACCGGGTTGACCAGAGGCAGTCCGTTCGCCCGGCACACAGCAAGGTCGTCGGCGCCAAACGCCGGCGCCTGGTGGACTAGGCCAGTACCGTCGGTGGTGGTGACGTACTCGGCCACCACTACCAGGTGGGCGTTGGGAATCTCGACGAGGTCGAACGGGCGCCTATAGCGCAGCCCTGCCAGGTTCACCCCGGATATAGATGCCAGAACTTCATAACCGTCGCCCAGGACCGCGCCAAGCAGCGGCTCTGCCACCACGAACGTCCCCCGCTCGGTGCGAGCGACAACGTAAGTCACGTCCGGATGCACGGCCACCGCGGTGTTCGACACCAGGGTCCACGGCGTGGTCGTCCAGATCAACAGGTTGACGTCCGCGTGTCCGGCCAGCGGCTCTAGCAGGGGAAGGCGAACATATACCGACGGGTCCGTGACCGTTTCGTAACCCTGCGCGACCTCGTGGTCGGACAGGGTCGTGCCGTCCCGCGTGCAGTACGGCGCCACGCGGAAGTCCTCCACCAAGCGCCCTTCGGCGTGAATGCGCTGAAGCGACCACCATACGCTGTCCACATACTCCGGCGACATCGTCTCGTACGGATGTGTCAAGTCGATCCAGTAACCCATCCGTTCGGTTAACTGCTCGAACTCCCCGACGTGGCGGAGCACAGACTCACGGCATCGCACGTTGAACTCAGCCACGCCGAACGTCTCGATGTCAGGTTTGCCGCTTAACCCCAGCTCCTTCTCCACAGCCAACTCCACCGGCAGGCCATGGCAATCCCAACCGGCGCGGCGCGGAACCGAGTAGCCCTTCATCGTCTTATAACGCGGAAAAACATCTTTGAAGACGCGCGCCTCGACATGATGCGTCCCCGGAGTGCCGTTGGCGGTCGGCGGCCCCTCGTAGAACACCCATGAAGGTCCGTCGGCAGTCTGCTTCAGACTGCGTGTAAACACGTCGTTGACTTGCCACCACTTGGTGATCCGGCGATCGAGTTCCCCCAAATCGAGCTTGGGCGGCAACGCCGTGAACGGGGACTTCACCTGTTCGTCCTGCGTCATCATGCACGCGCTCCTAGCTCCGTCGCCTCGCACGGACAGCGAGCTGCCCACGCGGGGACGAAGCGCCGGACGTTGAGCCCGGACTCCGCGGTACCACCCCGCTTGCGCCCAAGGTATAGGCGCCTCTCATTCTTTGCCGCGATAACGTGCGACGGACGTCCGGTTCTACTAGGGCAAGCCGCACGACTCGCCTGTTCTTCCGGAGGCTCCCCGGTGATGGCCGGATCAGTGCCGATGCTGAGAAGTGTAGCGGGTTCCGCTACACGAGCTTGATTCCGGCCTCTGTCGCGGCGCCGCACTCGCTGAGCTGCGACGAGGTGAGGTCTGCGGGATGCCGTAGACCGTGCATCTCACCCCGTCCACCGCTGGCTACCTGCACAACCTGGTGGGATGGTTGCGACGAGAGACGTGCTGGGAGGAGGGTCGATCATGAACAGCTACTACGTGGAACTGCGCTATTTCGTGCCGGGCACGGAGCGGGACGATCGTGACCGGCACAGCGACGCCGTCATGGAAGCCCTGCTTGTCGAACCGAACCTCATCGACCCCGACGTCAGCGTTGCGCCTGGCGCTCGTCGCGATCCGGTCCGCGGTCCATCACGCAGGCTCGGCGACCCTGGGATGGGACGCCGCACCTCGGCAGATCGCCAGTCGCGTCCGCCCAGCCGAGATGGTTGATCTCTAACTCGCCGAAGCCGTGGAATGCGCGGGGGGTCCGCCAGCTCGGCGCGGTAGACCGCGCGGCCAACGTCGTCGACCTTCAACGCGGTCACCCGGCCGACGACCCGCGTGCTGTCATCGGACTGGGCGCCGTCATGGTGGGTGGGCATCAGCATCCGCTTCGCGATCAGGAATAGCCGGCATCTGGTCACGAGTTGGCCCCGGACATGACCGCCACACCATTCGACCCGCACACGCTGCTCGCGCAGAGCCGACTCGGCGTCCTCGCGACGATCAAGTCGGACGGCCGCCCCCAACTCTCCCCGGTCACACCCTCCTACGACCAGAAGGCCGGAGTCATCTACGTGTCGATGACCGAGGGACGCGCCAAGACCGCGAACCTGCGTCGAGACCCACGAGCCACGCTGGAGGTCACCAGCCCAGACGGTTGGGAATGGGCCACCGCCGAGGGCACGGCCACACTCACCGGACCGGGAACCGACCCCCACGGCCCCGAGGTCCAAGCACTGGTCGACTACTACCGCACCGCCGCCGGCGAGCACCCGGACTGGGACGAGTACCGGTCGGTCATGGTGTCCGACCGAAGGGTGCTCATGGCGATGACAGTCGACAACGTGTACGGCGCCAAGATCCGTTAACTGGTAGAAGTCGGCTACGCCAGGCCCGGGGAGTCCATCAGTGCGCCGAGGTGGCCACCGTGTCGATCACTTCGAAGGTCCCCTCGTCAACGTCTGCTCCTACCTCGCTGCTCGGTACCGAGGTAGGAGCCTGTGGACTCGCACGCGATCCCCCGTGGGAAATTACGTGATCGTCGGATGCGGAACTACGTGATCGCCACTCCCCCGATCTGGGGAACTTCATGATCGCCGACACTCGGGGCGATGGCGTCGATGTACTCTCGCCTGGCGCCCGCATGGCGCCGTCCATCCCTCCATTGTCGCCGCCCGGGCGCGCCAAGGGAGCACCCTGTTCGTCGAATCGCGGTTCGGTGGCCCCGGGTATCCGCCGATCCGCCGCGGAGGGGGCGGCACGACCACAACGATGTTTCAGCACCCGGGGGGGTATCAACGCCGTGGGTTCGGCGCTCTCTTCGTGCGTGCCCCGAAGATGCCGGATGGTTTTGCTACATACCTGTCGCCGATGAACCCCGGAGATGCCCATGCCCCCCGTCAACCTCGCTCGTTCACTGTCGTGGAAGACCGCTGCCGGTGACGACGCCACCCTGCTCGACGAGCTCCAGCCCAACATCGTCCGCCCGCACACCCGCGAGCACCTGTCGGTCCTGTTCCTGCGGTTCGACGACCAGGCCGAGGCACGCACGTTCCTGACCGCCATGGTGGGGCTGATGAAGTCGACCAGGACGCACCTGGGCGAGGTCGAAGCGTTCAAGACGAACGGCACCCCGGGCACCCCATACGTCGGGGTCGGCCTGACCCGGTCCGGCTACAACGCGCTCGGCGTGCCATACGCGTCGGTACCGCCCGACGCCCCCTTCCAGAACGGCATGAAGTCCTCACGGCGGAAGCTGAAGGACCCACCGCCGACGGTCTGGGACGCGCCCTACCAGGAGGTTCTGCACGCCGTGGTCCTGGTCGGCGACGCCTTCGACGGCGCCGTGACCGCCCGGCGCAACGCGGTGCTCGACCTGCTGCCGGACAGCGGCAGCATCGTGGTCGTCGGGGAGGAGACCGGACGCGGTCAGCGCAATGCCAACGGTGACGGCATCGAGCACTTCGGCTACGTCGACGGCCGCAGCCAGCCCCTGTTCCTCGACGAGGACGTGTCCGACGAGGAGAACAGCGCCGTCGGCGTCACGTTGTGGGATCCACGGTTCAATCTCGATCGTGTCCTCGTGCCCGATACTGCGGCACCCGATCCCGACGTGCACCACGGCAGCTATTTCGTCTTCCGCAAGCTCGAGCAGAACGTCCGGCGCTTCAAGCAGGCCGAGCTGGACCTCGCCGACCAGCTGGGCCTCGCCGGCGCGGACCGGAAGCGGGCCGGCGCGATGGTCATCGGGCGCTTCGAGGACGGCACCCCCGTGACCGCGAGCCGGCAGGACGGCGAGGCGCTACCCGTCACGAACAACTTCGCCTACGACCTCGACGACCTGGGCGCCAAGTGCCCGTTCCAGGGACACATCCGCAAAACCAACCCGCGCGATTCCGGGGGCTTCGAGAGCCCGGACGAGGAGCGCAAGCACATCATGGCACGACGCGGCCTGACCTACGGCGAGCGGCCGGACGACCCCAATGGCGATGTCGCCCCCGAGCACCGGCCCACCGGTGGCGTGGGGCTGCTATTCATGACGTTCAACGTCGACATCGGCCAGCAGTTCGAGTTCGTCCAGGACGTGTGGGCCAACAATCCCGGCTTCCCGAAGGTGCCCGGCGGCCGGATCGCCCCCGGGCTCGACCTGGTGATCGGTCAGGGCACGCGCCCGGAGATGGGCGGATCGCCGATCTGGGGCGCGAAGGTGCAGGAGCTCGTCGAACCCGTGCCGCAGGCGGTGACCCTCAGGGGCGGCGAGTACTTCTTCATGCCCTCGCTCGCCTTCCTCCGCACCCTCTGACGACGCTCACCCCGCAGGGACGGGGCGCAATGCCGGGCATGTGGGCACCGCGTCCCGCATCTGTCCCCGCACGGCGCCGGATCTGTTCCGGCCACCCTCGAAGGAGAAGGCCATGGAACCGGACCCCACCAGTCCCGCGGACAGTCCCGCCCCCATCTCGCCCGCCATGATCGCGAACGATCCCGCGTGGGCGCAGGTGGGCCGGTGGGATCCGGTGTTCCCGTTACCGAACGTCGCGATCCACACCCACGTGCTGCCGAGCGGCACGGTGCTGTTCTGGGGTCGACGCGACGACCCGGCAGGCTCGATGAACGAGCACGCGTGCACGGCCCACGTCTGGGATCCCGCGACCGGTGCCTCCACCCCCACACCGCAGCCGACACTCGCGGACGGGACGACCGTCAACCTCTTCTGCTCCGGGCACACCTTCCTGCCCGACGGCAGGCTGCTGGTGGCCGGCGGACACCTCACCGACGGTGACGGCGTCAACCAGGCGTGCACCTACGACCACGCCACCAATACCTGGACCGCCCTGCCCGTGATGAACAGCGGCAGGTGGTACCCGACCGCCACGACCCTCGCCGACGGGAGGGTGCTGGTGTCGTCCGGCAGCGCCGCGAGCAACGGCACGATCGTCGTGAACGACGTCCCGCAGATCTGGGACGGGACACGGTGGCAGCCGACCGTCAACTTCATCGGTCTCCCGCTGTACCCGCGCATGCACGTCGCTCCGGACGCTCAGGTGTTCATGTCCGGGTCCAACGCCACCACCTACCTCCTGAACACCGACGGCGGGGGAACCTGGACCCCGCTGCCCGGGTCGGGCGGATCACGGCAGAACGGGGAGCGGCAGTACGCCCCCTCGGTGATGTACGAGCCCGGCAAGGTGATCTACATCGGCGGTGGAAACGACGCCGGCACCGACCTGCCCACCGCCGCGACAGAGGTTATCGATCTCGGCGCTACTCCCCCGGCGTGGCAGGGGGCCGCGAGCATGGCGTTGCGGCGTCGCCAGCACAACGCGACGATCCTCGCCGACGGGACCGTCCTCGTGACCGGGGGAACGAGCGGGCCCGGATTCAACGACCTGTCGCCGGGCAGGCCCGTGCACGTCGCCGAACTGTGGAACCCGGCGACCGGTGTGTGGACGGAGCTGGCCGCCGAGGACGTCGACCGCTGCTACCACGCGACGGCCGTGCTGCTCCCGGACGCGACGGTGCTCAGCGCGGGTGGCGGCGAGTTCATGGTCGGCAATGCGCCGAACGATCCCGCCGATACCCACCGCGACGCGCAGATCTTCCATCCGCCCTACCTGTTCCAGGGGCCACGCCCGCAGATCTCCGCGGTACCCGCCGAGATCACCCACGGCGAGGACTTTCCCATCGAGGTCCAGGGCCCGGAGATCGCGAGGGTCACCGTGGTACGGCTGCCCTCGGTGACCCATGCCTTCGACGAGAACCAGCGCATCGACGTCCTCACGTTCAACTCGCAGGGCAGCACCCTGACCGCCACCGCCCCGGCCGGTCCGGGCTCCTGCCCGCCGGGGCACTACATGCTCTTCGTCCTCAGCACGTCCGGGGTGCCCTCCGTAGCGCGGATCGTCCGGATCGCCGCCCCGGCAGCCGGTGTCGCCGCGGCCGTGACGAGTGCTGCCAGGAATGCCCCACCGCCCCGCCTTCCCGAGAAGACGCACACCCAGGAACGGGACGACGCCGTGCGAACCCGGTCGACCGGCACTCGCGTGACGGTCGGACTGACCGCGAAATGCCCGTACGGACTCGGGCCGTGCTGGGGCGGGGCGTACGAGGCGTTGACGAAACTCGACGGCGTCGCCGCGGTGCGACCCATCGCCAACACCACGGACTCGACCGCCGAGGTCTACCTCACCGACCAGGGACTGCCGGATCTCGACCGATGGCCCGAGCAGATCGCCCGCTGGGCCAACGGGAGCTACGACTTCCGCGGTGTGGAGGTGACGATCGCGGGCACCGTCACCGAGCACGACGGCGTCCTGCGCCTGACCGGGCCCACCCTTCCAGCTTCGGTGCAGCTCCTGGCGCTGCGCCGGGGCACGGAGCTGCCTTGGGACCTCAGCACCAGGCGCAGCCGACCCGCCCCGAACGACGAACGCGACGCCCACCGGCACCTGATGCAGCGGTGCCGCCAGCACAGCGCCGGCCTGGCGATCCGCGTGACGGGACCGGCGCGAAAGACGAGCGACGGCTGGTCACTCCTGGTCCGCACAGTCGAGGACGAACCACCTCCTGCGGGATGAGCCGCTGAGCCAAGGCCAGCCTGCGAACCGGACCCACACGCCTTCAGCGGGCGATGAGGAGGCACTGCGGACCCCGAGCCGCAGCGGGCGATTGCGTAGCGACCGAACGGCTCGCCACGTTACTGATTCGACGCGGCGACCTCAACGCCGCCATCACCATGCTGCGGGACGAACCCGGCCACGACGACCCGGCGATCATCCGCCACTTCGCCGCCCTGCTGGCCGAACACGGTGAAACTGACACCGCCCTCGAGATGCTGCAACAGCTCGCCGGCTCCGGGGACGGCTGGGCGCGCCGCCAACGGGCCCAGTTGCTCGACGACGCAGGTAACGTCGACGCGTTGCGCGCACACGCTGACGCGGGGGACTTCTTCGCCGCAGCACAACTCGTGCGGAATCGACGGCAACCGCGTCCACGTCTCCACCCAGGACGCGCAACCACACTCCGCCCGCCGTCGCCATCGCGGTGGCGTACCGGCTGGACCCGGCCACCTCGAGCAACGCCGCGGCGTGCTGACCTGCGCCAACGCGGGCCGTCATGCCAGCGCGGCAACGGTACCGTGACACCTCCAATCGGGTGACCCATCTTCAAGCAGAGCAGGATCTCCACCCCACGCCGTCGACTACCGCCCACGCCGGGATGTCGGACCCGAGGCCGACCGCGCCGTTTGCAGTTGGGCGATTCAATTCCAGTCGATCATCTCAGCGACCGCATGATGTCCTTCACCGGCAGGAGCAGGTGCAGCGGATCCGATGGTGACTCCAGGAACTCGGCCTGTGCCAGATAGAACTGGCGGGCTGCGTCGTCGCGCGCATGCACCAACAACGCCCGGATGCCTACCGAGTCAGCAAGCCCCACCGTCCGTTTCATCGCGTCAGCCAGCAACCCCTGGCCGAGACCGAGCCCCTGCATACCGCGGTCGACGGCCAGCCGAGCCAGCAGCAGACATGGCACCTGCCTGGGCGCACCTTTGGCCACGGGAGTGGGAGCCGCCGAACCGGTCACGCTGGCCACCGTGATCGCGTAGTACCCGACCACCCGCTCGTCGAGCACACTGACGTAGGTGACGGCGTTGCCGGCGCGCTGGTTCTGCCAGGAGTAGCGCTGTAGCCACTCATCGAGCTCCAGCGCACCACTGTCGAAACCCTCCCGAATGTCCGCCTTCGACAGCTTCCGCGGCACGCAGGGCTTACCCGTCATACCGCAGCCTTCGTGAGGTGGAGTGCGTCGAGGTCAAGCTATTCGTCTTCACCGAAGGGTGATGGGACGGCCAGCAGGGCACGTAACTTCGGCAGGTCGCGAGCGGGCCGTTCCAGTAGGCGCTGGAACTCGTCCCAGCGCTCATCGCTGATGAGGAACCAACGGCGGTCGGCGAGCACGCGCTCAGCTTCGATCACCGCACTGTCAAGCACGAAATCGGTCAGGGTGCGGTCGGTCGCCGCCGCAGCCTGCTTGAGCAACTGCTCCTGCCGGGCGCTGGCTCGAAGACTGATTCTGGCTTGACGGACGGCACGTGACTCTGCAGTCTCCTGAGACATTGACGACCTCCAGACTCGTACACACACTGTACATCCACAGTGTAGACCGGCCAGTTGTGGTAAAGCGGTCTCCCAGGTCAGCCCGCTCGGCCCGCGGACTTGCCAACCACCATCCTGAGCTGGGCGAACAGCTCACCACGGCTGCCCGAACCGAGCCGTTGACGCATCCGGGAGACATGATGCTCCACCGTCTTCGCCGAGATGAACAACTGCTCACCGATCTGCTTGTAGGTCATCCCGGTCAGCACCAGCTCGGCGACCTCACGCTCACGGTCGCTCAGGGCACCGGGACCGCCGTCGATCGGTTCGGCCCCCTGTCGACGTCGCCCCTGGTCGGTGACCCTGACCGATCCGTCGGACGGGGCCGACGGCGCCGCGACCGGACCGGTACCCACCTGAAGCGCCCGGGCACAGCTGAGCAACGCGCTCATGTCCTTGCGATCGTGGGTCCGGATCGCCGCCTGGCCGGCCAACCGGCCCCCTTCCCAGGTGAGCCCCACCGCATGCAGACCGCGCGCAGCGGAATCGACAGCGACCGCGTCCACCTCCCCACCCAGGACGCGCAACCACACACCCCCCGCCGTCGCCATCGCGGTGGCGTACCGGCTGGACTCGGCCACCTCGAGCAACGCCGCGGCGTGCCGACCCGCCACATCACCCAGCCCGGCGGCGATCCCCGCCTGCAGGCACGACCAGTGCAACGGGACCGACCACAACGCGGGACCGCCGAGCCGATCGAGGATCACCCACGCCTCGTCCAGATGCGGCGCGACCCAACGTTGCTCCCGCAACCGGGCCGCGCCCACCAACAACTCGCCGAGAGGTTGCAGCGAGTACAGATCGACGGGATGCCGGACGACGGCCTCCCGCGCCCGCCCCCAGGCCGACATCAGGGCACCGAGGTCGCTCGTGCGCCGGGCCAGCGCGACGTCCAGCGCCGCGGCGAGCAGCTCGTCGCGCGGCTCGAGGTCGCCCTCGCCGGGGACCCCGACGAGCAGGTCCTGTGTCTGTGCGGTCGCTCCTCGAGACATCGCGATCCATGCCAGCAGCAGGCGGTGCCGGGTCGCGGCGGTGCGGCCTCCCGGGTCCGCGTCGATCGCCTCCTCGAGCAGGGATCGGGCGACGTCCAGCTCGCCGCACTGCACAGCGACCAGGGCGGCGAGCGCGGCCGGGGTGTCCGGTAGCAGCGCCGTGCGCGTCGACGAGGCGAGTAGCGCCGCGGCCCGGGCGAGTTTGGACAGCGCCGCGGTCGGCGAGCCGACCACCGAGTCGAGGATCCCCTGCGCCATCAGTTCCTCGGCTCCGGACCGCAGCGTCGGCGGCATTTCCGAGGCGGGAGACGTCGAGGTCCGGTGCAGAACCTCACGGGCCGGCCCCAGCGCCCCGGTGCCGATCAGGACCGGCACCGCGAGCAACGCCTCGGATCCCGCGACGGCACCGGTCACCGTGCCCAGCCACCGATAGAGCTCAGCACTGCGCGCAAGCAGGCCGCGGCGGGCGAGCACCGCGGCGGCCACCATGCCGGCCAGCACCACGTCGTCGGTCGGGAGCCGGTCCGCCGCGGAGAGCACCTGGTCGGCCTGGTTCAGGGCGACGTCGAGATCGCCGGCCTGCATCGCCGCCTCGGCCCGGCGCGCGGCCAACTCCAGTGCGGAGGCGCCGGCGGTGACCGCGGCGTCGTAGAGCTCGGCGGCGCCGACCGTCCCCGCCCGCACGGCATCCTCGGCAGCGGCGGTGAACACCGCAACCAGTTCCGTACCGGTCGCGCCGGTACCGAGCAGGCCCCGTGCCGCGACCAGGACGTTCCCGCCACGCCGGAGTTCGATCTCGGCCAGCTTCCGGCGCAGCGCAAGGCTGCGCGCTGCTGAGGTGCCGGCCAGCACCGCTGCTGACACGAGCGGAATCGGACGGCCGTCGGCGGCGATCAGTCCCGTGGCGTGCGCGGCGTCGGTCAGCTCGTCGAGGATGCCGCCGGTGAATCCGAGGAGCGCGCCGAGCACGTCCGGGTCCGGCGGAGCACCGACCGCCCGGGCCAGCAGCATCTCCAGAATATCCCCGCCGAGGGACTCCAGGGTGTAGCCCAGCTGTGCCAGCAACCCGGCCGGGGGATGGTCGGTGAGTGGGACGGCGGTCGGGTCGCTCGCCGGGGCCAGCGCGACCAACGCAGCCAGGAGCCGATCGACGAGCCCGGGCATTCCTGCCGTCAGCTCGAGGACGTGGTCGACGAGATCCGGGCGCGGGCGTTCACCCAACAGCCGGGCAGCCCGCGCGGCCACCCCGGGTCGGTCGAGCGCCTCGAGTACCACCGGGGCACAGCCGGCGGCGAGCAACGCTCCGAGTGCCGCCAGTGCGGGGCTGCGGGGCCACGGCCGGTGTGCGACGACCAGCGGCACAGCGGAGTCGTCCGCACCGAGCTGCGCCAGTCGATCGAGCTCCGCGGCTCCGAGCAGGTGCGCGTCGTCGACGATCAGCGCGACATCGGGCGCTCGGGCGAGGGCACCGAGCGGTTCCCCATCCGTCGCGACACCTCGGAGCACCGAGAACCCGGCGTCGCGGTAGACGCCGGCGACGGCGTCCAACAGCACCGATTTCCCGTAGCCGCCGGGACCGACCACGACCCGACGGATCCGCCCCGGATTGGCCATGGCCTCCCGGACGAGCCGGCGAGCCTGGGGCGCTCCGACCAGGGCGGCATCCGGCGCAGCCGCCGGACCGGGCACGCCAGGAGACCGTGTCATCGCCCCACCGCCCCCTCACCAATGCGCAGCCGATCCCGAGCGCGCGTGACTGAGCGTACTCAGCACCCGTCCGGGTGTTGCCCGGCGTCGTCAGGACACCCCATCAGGACCGCAGACCGTATTCGCCTTGCCAGGGTTACCCGCGAGTAATACCCTTGAGTTACCGACGGGTAGAATGACCACGCCGTGACGAGGGAGAGCTCTCATGGGCCACTTCAGAAGCAACCTGCGCGATCTCGAGTTCAACCTGTTCGAGGTGTTCCGGGTACAGGACCGGCTGGACGCAGCCCCCTTCGACGGGATCGATCTCGACACCGTGCGCGGCGTGCTCACCGAGCTCAACGCGGTGGCCACCGGTCCGCTGGCCGCGTCGTTCGCCGACGCCGACCGCAACCCGCCGGTGTTCGACCCGGCCACCCACTCCGTCACGCTGCCGCAGTCGCTCAAGGACGCCT
>JBOHEO010000092.1:0-20470 GCA_050701055.1 Pseudonocardia sp.
CGTCTACGCATGGCCGATCATGCGTCAGCGTGCGTTCGCGGCGATCAGGAGTTCCTGATCTCAGGATCACGACGCGCCGAGGCTGCCCAACCCCGGTTTCAAAACGCTCTCTTAGGAGTAGCCGATGGACCCACAGTGCGAGCAAAGCCGATCCGACGACCAGTATCAGAGGCAGCGGCAGGCCGCCTGCACTCCGCACGAGATAGTCCTGCGCCGTCAGGTCCAGGATGGTGAAGTGGACGCCAAAGTACTGGAACATCGCCGTGGCGTGGAGGCGTCCGAAGTAGACAGCAGCCCGGTCAGCAGCGTCGTGGGTGCCACGACTGAACCAAGGACGCGGAATGCCTGCGGCAGCGCTTCGAGTACGGCCGGTTCAGCAGCTCCTTCGGTTGTCGAGTCTTCCGATGATCGGAGTCGCGGGTGTGGCCGCCGAGCCGGGGTTTCACCTGACGGCTAGCTGTCCGGTTCCGTTGACGCTGTGGCACCTGTGCTCTCCGAGGAGCTTTCGCTCGGTCTCGCCGTCACCGTGCACCCCGGACTCGGTGTCGGGCAGCTCGTCAGCCGCGACGACCGCGGAGCGTGGCGAATGCTTGGGGCCGAGCATCCCGACGAGGTAGTGCTCGCGCGGGCCCATCGCCCACGGCGCGAACTGCTCGTGCTCGCCGTCCCAGGGGCCGAGCAGGTCGCGCCGGACGAGTTCTTCGAGCTCGTCGCGGACCTCGTAGGAGGTGGACCGGGGCGTCGATCGACGATGTCGCCGGGGATGTCGAGCAACCGGTCGACCAGGTCACCGAGGTCGCGCAGCGCGAGTGGCTCCTCGTCTTCTGATTCACCGTCGGCGGCGGGCCGCAGGACGACGCGACCGGCTACCGCCCTTCCGTCCGCACGTCCGCGATGCCGGAATGCGCGGCTGAGACATGCGGTGAACGACGTTCCGGCCTCGACGAACAACCTTGACTCGAACATATGTTCGAGTAGTATGAGGATGTGCCCCCCAGTCGCCTCGCCCCCGCGCACCGTCTCCTCACCGAGGCGCTCGACGGGCTGCGCGCGGGCGCGAGTTCTGGTGCCACCGACGACGAACTGCTCTCGATCCTGACCCTGTGCGAAGGTGTGACCCGCCAGCTTGACCAGCTCGCGGTCGGCACAGTCGCGACCCTGCAGCGGCGCGGCGTATTCACCGAACGCGGCTACAAGAATCCCGCCGGAGCTCTGGCCGATCTGATCGGCTGGGAACACTGGGAAGCCCGCCGCCGGGTCGTCGCCGCCGAGCACGTATGCCCGCGGGTCGGGCTCGACGGTGCCGCGCTGCCCGCGAAGCTGCCCGTCACCGCGGAGGTGTTCGCCGCCGGACAAGCCGGGTTGCGCCACGTCGAGGTCGTCGCGAAACTCCTCGCCTCCCCCGCCGCCACCCGACTCACCCCCGAGGTGTGGGCGGGCGCGGAAGCCGAACTGGCCGACAAGGCCACTGTGTATACCCCCAATGAGCTGCTCGCCTACGGCACCGCGCTGGTCGACACGTTGGACCAGGATGGCCCCGAACCCGACGATCGCCCACCCGCCCAGGTCAACGAACTGACTCTGCAGCCCAACCGGGGGCGCGGTGGGGGCACGCTCAAGGGGCGCTTCGACGACGCCGCCCTCTACGACGCAATCGCCTCCGTGATCGACGCCAAAGCCAAACCCCTCACCGCCGACGACGAACGCAGCCCAGCCCAGCGCCAGGCCGAAGCCCTCGCCGAGGTTTGCGGATACGTCCTGGACCACGGCGACGTTCCCGAACGCGGCGGCCGCCGCCCACACCTCAACGTCATCATCCGGCTCGAGGACCTGGAGAACCGGGCCTGCTCCGCGATGCTCGACTTCGGCGGCACCCTGACCCCCGAATCGCTGCGGATGCTGGCCTGCGACTGCGCGGTTATCCCGATCGTGATGAACGGCAAGGGTCAGCCCCTCGACGTCGGACGGATCACCCGCACCATCCCCGACGGCCTGCGCCGCGCCGTCGTCGCCCGCGACCTCGGCTGCGCCTACCCCGGCTGCAACCGACCCCCGAGCTGGTGCGAAGTCCACCATATCTTGGAGTGGGAGAACGACGGCGAAACCAAGCTCGACAACTGCGCCATGCTCTGCCGGGTCCACCACCGCCTGCTCCATCACTCCGAATGGCAGGTCCGCATCCACGACGGGGTGCCCGAGTTCATCCCCCCAGCGTGGATCGACCCGGAGCAAAGACCCCGACGAAAACCGCTTCCTCATCTGGTCGACGCCGCGTGAGTTACCTCGTGCGGCGCCACCAGCGCCAGCATCACCTCCGAGCACCGCATGCGCCCCTGGGTGTGTGCGGTGCCGGTCGTGCCTGGGAGCGGCGGCGCACATCAGAACAGGATTCCAGGCCGGCGTCCTCATCGGTCGCCTCCCGCCTCGGTACCACGAACACGACCGCGACCGGGAACCGGTGCGGTTGCAGACCGGCGTATCGCGCGGTGACGGCCGCCGGCTCGCGCTCCCGTTCCACATCCAGCCGGGTGCGGCGGTCGGCCCAGGACCGCCGGTCGCGGCGGTACTGGGCCAGCTCCTCGTTGGACTTCTCCACCTCGAGTCGGCTGATCAGCGCGTCCTCGGCGTCGGAGTCGGCAGGGCGCCGCGCAGGGTCGCGGCGAACCGGCCCAGGTCGGCCGTGATCCGGTCGCGCTCCGGCGGGTCGAAACCACCCTCGTCAAGTTTACGAAGTCTTGGACCGGGTCGATGCTCATGCCACCCGAGGGCGTGCCGGGCCTAGGGCCGCCGGGCGCCAGGCGGCCGATAAGATCTCGGGGTGCTTCGTCGCCGAGTATCGACCAGCGGGCCGCTGAAGGTGCTGTTCATCGTGCCCGATCTCACCGTGGGCGGTGCCGAACGGCATGTGGTCACGTTGCTCCCGGCGATGGATCGGTCGCGGTTCGAGCCGTCGATCGTGTGCATCAACCAGCAGGGCCCCCTGTTCGCCGAACTGGCGGCCGCGGGCGTCTCCGCGCGTGCTTTCGATCGGCCCAAGGGTGAGCTCGTCCGCGGGCTCGTGAAGCTCGTCGGGCACATCCGCCGCACCCGTCCGGACTTGATCATTGCCCGGGGGGCCAACGCGGAGTTGCTCGGCCGGCTCGCCGCGACGATCTGCCGGGTGCCGCGATCGGTGATCTGGGTGCACAACTGTGGCGAGCTCCAGCCCCGGCGGCGCTCCCGCCGGCTCGCCGACCGCCTGCTGGAGCCGGTGACGAGTGCCTACTTCGGGGTCGCCTACGGGCAGCTCCCGTACCTGTCCGAGGAGCTGGGCTACCCGGCGGCCAAGGTGCGGATCGTGCAGAACGGCGTCGACGTCGCCCGCTTCCCGTTCGTGCCCGTGTCGCCCCGCAACGCCGCGCTGGCCGCCGAGCTCGGCATCGATCCCGACGACGTCGTGGTGGGGATCGTCGCGGTGCTGCGCCCGGAGAAGGACCACGCCACGTTCGTGCGGGCCGCCCGTCTGGTGCTCGACCAGGTGCCGCAGGCCCGGTTCCTCGTGGTGGGCCGCGGACGGCTGCTTCCGGACATGACCCGGTTGGCCGAGGAGCTGGGGATCGCCGACCGGGTGATCTTCACCGGCCCGCGCACGGACGTGGCCGACCTGCTGGCCATGGTCGACGTGTTCTCGCTCACCTCCTACACGATCGAGTGTTTCCCGATGGCGCTGCTGGAGGCCATGGCGGTGGGCCGCCCGGCGGTGTGCACCGCGGTCGGGGGGATTCCGGAGATGATCGACGAGGGTGTCACGGGGTACGTGGTGGCGCCCCGCGATCCGGTTGCCCTGGCCGCCCGGTTCATCGGGCTGCTGAACGACCCTGAACGAGTCCGGGCGATGGGCCGCGCCGCACGGGAGCGGCTGGAGTCGCGGTTCAGCCTGGAGCGCTCGGTCCGCAATGCCGAGCTGGCGATCGAGGAGACCGCGGGGCGGGTTCCGGCCGCGGTGGGGATGTCACATTGATCCACAGATGGCCCGGGGCCCCGATCCGGTTGAGTCTCGTCATGGACCGGGTCGAGGTGGGCGGTGCGGAGGTCCTGCTGCTGAACTTGTTCCGGCACCTGGATCCGGCTGTGGTGGCGCCCCGCTTGATCTGTTTCAAGCGGCTCGGCGCGTTGGGACCGGAGTTCGCAGCTGCCGGGTTCCCGGTCGAGGTGATCGGTCGTGGCGGGCGTTACGACCTGCGCACGGTGTTCCGGCTGGTCCGTCGCTTCCGCCGGGACACCGACGTGGTCCTGGTCACCCACATGCACCGGGCACCCTTGACCATCGGCAGGTTCGCCGCCTGGTTGAGCCGGCGGCCGAGCGTGGTGGCGCCGCACGGGATGGACACCGTGACCTTCCGGGGCCGGCGCTGCCTGCCCCGCCACGATGTCGAGACGCTGTTCCTCTCCGATGCGATGGTGCTCCTCGCCCCGAGCCAGGGGCGGTACCTGCGCCGCCACGAGGGAGTCAACCGGCATCGCCGGAGCAGGATCCGCGAGGTCGTCATTCCCAACGGCATCCCGCTGCCACCCGCGGCCACGCCGGCCGACCGCACCGCGGCGCGCGTCGAGCTGGATCTCGACGAGGACGACCTGGTGGTCGGCATCGTCGCCCGGCTGGACCCGGTGAAGGCGCATGAGGTCCTCTTCGAGGCGATCGCCAAGCTGGCACCGGGCCATCCCCGGCTGCGCCTGGCGTGCATCGGTGAGGGTGAGCGGGCGGCCGAGCTCGTCACCCTCACCGACGCCCTGGGGATCGCCGATCGGGTGCGTTTCGCAGGCCTGCGCCGCGACGTGGCGCGCCTGCTGCCCGGCTTCGACATCGCCTGCCTCACCTCGCGCTTCGAGTGCGCCCCGCTGACCGTGATCGAGGCGATGGGGGCGGGTGTGCCGGTCGTCGCCACCGACGTCGGTGCCGTGCGCGACATGGTCACCGATGGTGGGGAGGGCTACCTGGTCGAACCGGGGGACTCTGCCGCGCTGGCCGATCGGATCGAGCTGCTGGCCGCGGACCGGGAGCTCCGGGCCCGGGTGGGCGCGGCCGGGCGGGCCCGTGCGGAGCGGCAGTTCCGGATCGAGGACACCGCCGCGGGCTTCGAGCGACTCCTTGGCTCATTGGTCAGGAGCGACGCGGTGACGTGCGGTTGCTGATCGTTCACCCCCCGGGTCGCCGTAGCGCCGGGCACACTCGAACAGAGGCGGAGACAGTGCGGATCAGTGTTTTCGGGCTGGGCTATGTCGGCTGTGTCTCCGCGGTGTGCCTGGCTGCTCGCGGGCACCAGGTGATCGGCGTCGACGTCAACGAGACGAAGGTGGCGATGATCGCCGACGGCCGGGCGCCTCTAGTCGAGGAGTCGATCGGTGCGCTGACCGTCGAGGTCGTCGGATCCGGTGCGCTGACCGCGACCAGCGACGCGGCGGAGGCGATCGGGCGCAGTGAGATCTCGCTGGTCTGCGTCGGCACCCCGTCCGCGGCGAACGGCAGCCTGTCCACCGAGCACCTCGAACGGGTCGCCGAACAGATCGGCTCTGCGATCGGGGAGGGGGCGATCGGGGAGGGGGCGATCGGGGAGGGGGCGATCGGGGAGGGGGGCCGTCGGCACACCGTCGTGTTCCGCAGCACCATGTTGCCGGGCACCTGCGAGGAGCTGCTCATCCCCGTCCTGGAAGGGGCCTCGGGGTTGCGCGCCGGCTCCGATTTCGGCGTTGCGGTGAACCCGGAGTTCCTCCGCGAGGGCAGCAGCGTGCGCGACTTCCACGATCCCCCCAAGACGGTGGTCGGCGAGTTCGACGAGGCGAGCGGCGACCCTGTCCTGGCCCTGTACGAAGGCCTGCCCGGGCCGGTCTTCCGGGTGCCGATCCGGGTCGCGGAGATGACCAAGTACGCCGACAACGCCTTCCACGGGCTCAAGATCGGCTTCGCGAACGAGGTCGGAGCGGTGTGCGCCGCGCTCGGGCTGGACTCCCACCGGGTGATGGAGATCTTCCTCGCCGACCGCAAGCTCAACATCAGCCCGGCCTACCTGCGTCCGGGCTTCGCGTTCGGCGGCTCCTGCCTGCCCAAGGACCTGCGCGGCCTGGTGTACGCCGCACGTCGCGCCGACGTGGCGGTGCCGATCCTCGCCCACATCCTGCCCTCCAACGAGGAGCACCTGAAACGGGCGTTCGAGCTGGTCGCGGCCACCGGTCGCCGGCGGGTCGGCGTGTTCGGCCTGTCGTTCAAGCCGGGCACCGACGACCTGCGGGAGAGCCCGCTGGTGGAGCTCTGCGAGCGTCTGATCGGCAAGGGTTACTCGCTGCGGGTGCACGACGCCAACGTCTCGCTGTCGCGGTTGATGGGCGCCAACCGGGAGTACATCGAGCAGCACCTGCCGCACCTGCGCGACGTGCTCACCGAGTCGGTGCACGACGTCCTGGACCACGCCGAGGTCGTCCTGGTCGGCAGCACCGACCCCGTGGTCGTGGCCGCCCTCGACGATGCGGAGGATCGGATCGTGATCGATCTGGTCCGGCTACCCGACGCCGAGCAGCGTCGGCAGCAGAAGGGGTACTTCGGTCTTGCCTGGTAAAGCACTCATCCTCGTCGAGAACCTGTCCGTCCCGTTCGACCGTCGGGTCTGGCAGGAAGCCACCACGCTCCGGGACGCGGGCTGGGAGGTGCACGTCATCTGTCCACGGGGCGGCAAGCGCGACACCGAGCTCGAGATCATGATCGACGGGGTGCACATCCTGCGCTACGCCTTGCGGGCGGCGACCGGCGGCCCGATCGGCTTCGTGACGGAGTACGGCACCGCGCTGCTGGCGACCCTGCGGTTGGCGCGGCGGGTGGGTCGGGTCGACGTGGTGCACGCGTGCAACCCGCCTGACCTGTTCTTCCTCGTCGCCCTGGCGCTCAAGTGGCGGGGGGCGCGTTTCGTGTTCGACCAGCACGATCTCGTGCCCGAGCTGTACCTGTCGCGGTTCGAGCGTGGCGAGGATCTCCTGTACCGGGCCGTGCGGTTGGTCGAGCGGCTCACCTACCGCACTGCCGACGTCGTCATCTCCACCAACGAGAGCTACCGCGACACCGCGATCTCCCGGGGCGGGATGGCGCCCGACCGGGTGTTCGTCGTGCGCAGCGCACCCGCATTGGACCGTTTCCAGCCGGTGGTGCCCGACCCGAGCCTGAAGGCGGGCAAGCCGCACCTGCTCGTCTACCTCGGGGTGATGGGACCGCAGGACGGCATCGACTACGCCCTGCGGTCACTGAAGGTGCTCCGCGACGACCTCGGCCGCGACGACTGGCGGGCCGTGTTCCTCGGCTCCGGCGACGCCTTCGACGCCATGGTCGTGCTCCGCGACGAGCTCGGACTCACCGACCAGGTGCACTTCACCGGGCGGGTCTCCGACGCCGACCTGCTGCGCCACCTGTCGACCGCGGACGTCTGCCTGGCCCCGGACCCGCTCAACCCGCTGAACGACGTCTCCACGATGAACAAGATCATGGAGTACATGGCGATGGGGCGTCCGATGGTGTCGTTCGACCTTCGGGAGGCCCGCGTCTCCGCGGGGGACGCGGCGTTGTACGCCACACCGAACTCCGAGGCCGAGTTCGCCGGCCTGGTGGCGCGGCTGCTCGATGATCCCCAGGCCCGGGAGCGCATGGGGGAGATCGGCCGGGCCCGCGTCGAGGGCCCCCTGTCCTGGAAGCACTCGGCGGAGTCGCTGGTCCGTGCCTACACCGCGGCGGTCTCCTGACGGGTCCGGCTCCGGCGGGCGAGGTCGCGGAGAATCTTGGCGAGATCGAGCTCCGCGCGTTCGGGGTTCATCACCCAGCGGCGGATCTCGAAGCGCGGCGTCGACGTCGTGTTCCAGCCGCCCTGGGTGGTGACCGCGTGGTCGTAACCGGCCCGCTGCGCCGCGGCCAGGGTGGCGGCGTTGTAGTCGGCCTTCATCCCGTTGGGGTAGGCGAGCACCGTGATGTCGGTGCTCAGCCCGTCGGCGAGGCGACGCCGGGACTCCATGAGGTCGACGTCCTGGGCCTGCGCGCTCTCCTGGGCGAGGATGCAGTGGTACATCGTGTGCGACCCGATCTCCATGTACTTCTGCAGCTCACGGGCGCCGTCCCAGTCGAGGAACTGCTCCCGGGCGCGGTACGCACCGGCCGGCTCGAGCAGGGTGACGAGCTCGTCGACCGACTTCTCCCGATCCTGCCGGTCGCGGCGTTTCAGCCGGGCCGAGACGTCCCGGAATGCCCCGCGGCCGGCCGCGGTGTCCGGCAACGCCCACCGCCGGCCTTCCCACTCCAGCCGATCGGTGCGGTTCTGCCGGAACGCCCACGCCAACCGCTCCCACCAGGGGACGACCTCGCCGTCGAGGATGCCAGGCACGAGGAAACAGGTGGCCGGGATGTTCAGCCTGCGCAGCAGCGGCCCGGCCAGGGTGAGGTTGTCGCGGTAGCCGTCGTCGAAGGTGATCGCCAGTGCGCGCGAGGGCAGCGGCCGGCCGTCGCTCAGGGCGCGCAGGGCCCAACCGAGCGGCACGATGTTGGTCACCCGGCGCAGGGCGCCCAGCTGCCGGGCCAAGCCGCGCGCGCCGACTCCCGGCGCGGCGGGGAAGCACCAGCTTCCCTCGACGTTGTGCCAGCCCAGCACCATCAAGGTCTTTCCCACGGTAGCCATGGCCCCCTCGCGATCGCTGCGGCACGCGCCCGACCGCGGTGCGGCAGCGCCGGTCCGCAGCGTACCGACCGGGATCAACGCCGGATCAACGCCCGATCGAACCGGATCGGGACGGGTAACGTAGGCGAAGGTGAATCGATAACTGACCGAGGGTCGCTTGCGGGCCCGAGCACATGACCGAAGGGTCGCTTGCGGGCCCGAGCATGACCGAAGGATGAAGGAGGTACCTGCGTTGCGTCGCCCATCGACGTACGCCCTGCGGGCTGTGGGTCTGGCTGCGGTGGTCGGTCTGCTGGCTGCATGTGGCTCCGAGCCGCCGGCCCGTCCGGACGACATCGCGCCGGCGCCCTCGGTCCCTGGGCGTCCGGGCCTGGTGTGGATCGGCGACCTGGAGACGGGTGACCTGTCCCAGTTCGAGGACACCCCCTGGAACATCGCCCGCGGAGGAGTGCCCCCCGAGATCGTGTCGGATCCCGAGTTCGTGCGGGAAGGCCGGCACGCGTTGATGATCTCGATCCCCGGCCCCCCGTCGGACGAGGGGACCTGCTGCGATCCGCGTGCCGAGGTCGAACCCGACATCCCCGACATCAGGCCTGGTGACGATTTCTTCTTCAGCTTCTCCACGAAGCTGGCCGACGACTTCCCCGTCGATCGGGCCTGGCAGGTCATCACCCAGTGGAAGGCGAGGGCCGACGGCTCCCCGCCGCTGTCGCTCCACGTGGAGAAGGGCCAGTACATGCTCCAGGGCGGGGCGGGCCTCTCCGACGACGGGCCGGAGCCGTTCAAGACCGAGCTCGGTCCCGCCGTCACCGGTGAGTGGGTCGACTGGATGGTGCACATCAAGTTCTCGCCCGACCCCCAGGAGGGGTTCGTGGAGATCTGGCAGGGGGGCAGGGAGGTCCTGGCGCGGTTCCAGCCGGAGACCGGCACGATGTACCCGGCCGAGGAGTCCGGCGAGGGAGCCGAGAGCTACCTCAAGACCGGTTACTACCGGGAGAGCGACATCGATCAGCCCGGCACCCTCTACTTCGACAACTGGAAGGTCGGCACCACCCGCGACGCCGTAGCCTGATCGTCATGTCGCGGCCGAACGTCGCATTGGTGGTCGGCACCCGGCCCGAAGCCGTCAAGATGGCGCCCCTGGTTGACGCCGTCCGCGCCGCCGGCCTGCTCGAACCGGTCCTGGTGGCCACCGGTCAGCATCCGACGATGGTGGCGCAGGCGCTGGACGCGTTCGGCCTGGCTCCCGACGTCGTGCTGAGGCTGCACCGCCGCAGTGGCGACCAGGCCGAGCTGGTGGCACAGCTGGCGCCCGCGCTGGACGGCGTGCTCGTCGAGCGCGGGTCCGCGGCGGTCGTCGTCCAGGGTGACACCACCTCGGCGTTGCTGGGTGGGCTCGTGGCGTTCTGGCGACAGGTGCCGGTGGTGCACCTCGAGGCGGGTCTGCGCTCGGGTGACCTCGCGGCGCCGTTCCCCGAGGAGGCGAACCGCCGGATCCTCGGGGTCCTGGCCGACCTGCATCTCGCGCCGACCGCTCGGGCGGAACGCGCGCTGCTGGCCGAGGGCACGTCCGAGGAGAAGGTGCTGCTGGTCGGCAACACGGTGGTGGACGCGGTGCTCCAGGTGGCCGCCACCGCCGGTCCCGGTGCCGACCCTCGACTGGTCATGATCGAACGCGAGGTCTCCGCAGGCGATGCACGCCTGTTGCTGGTCACCGCCCACCGCCGGGAGTCGTGGGGGGTCCCCCTCGACCGGGTGCTGGCGGCTGTCGAACAGGTGCTCACCGAGCACCCCGACCTGCGGTGCGTGCTGCCGGCGCACGCCAACCCGGCGGTGCGGGCGCAGGTGGACCGGGCGCTGGGCGCGCACCCCCGGGTGACGGTGACCGATCCGCTGCCCTACCCGCAGCTGTGCCGGCTGCTGGCCCGGTCCGCCCTGGTGCTCAGCGACTCCGGCGGTATCCAGGAGGAGGCGCCCAGTTTCGGCGTTCCGGTGCTGGTGTTGCGGGAGGTGACCGAGCGGATGGAGGCGGTGGAGGGCGGCTGGGCCGAGTTGGTCGGCACCGACCCGGCGCGGATCGTCGCGGCCGCCAAGGAGGCATTGGCCGGCGTGCGTGCCCGGCCGACCGGCGGCAACCCCTTCGGCGACGGGCACGCTGCGCGACGGGCGGCGCAGGGCATCGCCTGGATGCTGGGGCTGGACCTGCGACCAGTACGGTTCGATACCTGCCTGGCGGCGGCCGGGCTACCGGCCGGCGGGGGTGGCCGACAGTCCGGGGGGAGCGGTTGATGCTCGGTTACGTGTTCCTCGCGCTGTCCGCGGTCGTCTACGCCATCGGCATCGTGGCCCAGACCGTCGCTGTGCGCCGTACCGAGATCCGGGACCGGGTGGACCCGGGCCTGCTCGCCCGGTTGGCGACCGACCGGATCTATCTGGTGGGCTTCACCAGCCAGGTCGCGGGGTTCGTGCTGACGTTCCTCGCCCGAGCCACGCTCCCGCTGTACCTGGTGCAGGCCGGCGCGTCCTCGGCGGTGGGGCTGGCCGCGGTGGTCGGTCTGACGGTACTGGGCTGGAAGGTGGGACCCGCGGAGATCGGTGTGCTCGTGGTCATGGCTGCCGGTCTGCTGCTGCTGGTCGGTGCGGCCGAGCCGTCCACGGGGCGCGACCTGCCGGCGGCGATGGCCGTCGGGTTGGTCGCCATCCTGGTGCTCGCCGCGCTCCTCGCGGTGCCGGCCGCCCGGTTGCAGCGGGCGCGTGGCGCGGTGGCCATGGGAGTGCTGGCCGGGGTGGCCTTCGCCGTACTGGCCATCGCGAGCCGGCCGATCGCGAGCGGCCCGCTGCTCGAGCTGCCGTTCGAGCCGCTGGCCTGGCTGATGGTGGTCTCGGCGCTGGTCGGGCAGACCCTGTTGGCTGCCGCACTTCAACGAGGTACCACCACCGCGACAGCCGCGTCGATGGATGCCACGACAGTGGTCCTCGCCTCCCTGGTGGGGCTGGTCGTGCTCGGTGACCAGGTCGTCGCCGGGCGGCTGTGGTGGGTGGTGGCCGGGCTGGTCCTGGTGGTGGGCGGTGTGCTGGCCATGGCTGTGGTGTCCCGCACCACGCAGGTGTCCCCGAGCCCGCCGCCGGTCGTGCGGACCCCGGCCGCGTCGCCACCGCAGGCCGAGGACGCGGGCTGATGGTGGCCGCGGGAACGATGCCGGTCGCGAGCGTCTCGTTGGATCTGGACAACCTCTGGGCCTACCTCAAGACGCACGGCGACCCGGCGTGGCAGGCCCGGCCGAGCTTCCTGGGTACCGCGGTGCCGCGAATCCTGGAACTGCTCGGCGAGCACGCCCTGACCACCACGGCGTTCGTGGTCGGCGCGGACGTCGAGCGTGCGGACGGGGCGAAGGCCGTCGCGGCGTTCGCGGCCGCGGGCCACGAGGTGGCCAACCACTCCTACAGCCACGAACCCTGGCTGCACCGCTACTGCCTCGCCGAGCTCGAGGCCGAGATCGTCCGCACCGAGGAGGCCGTGGTCGCGGCGGGTGCGCCGCGGCCGGTCGGGTTCCGTGGCCCGGGATACAGCGTCACACCGGCGTTGCTGAGGTTGCTTGCCGAGCGCGGGTATCGATACGACGCCACCACATTGCCGACCTGGGTCGGTCCACTCGCCCGGATCTACCACAACCGTTCGGTTCCATCCGGACCCGGCTCCGCCGCCCGCCGCGACCTGTTCGGTCCGGCGACCGATGCGCTGGCCCCGATCCACCCCTACCGATGGGCCGACGCGGGCGGGTTGATCGAGCTGCCGGTCACCACGATGCCGCTGCTGCGGGTGCCGATCCACGGCTCCTACCTGCTGCAACTGCACCAGATCTCACCCCGGCTGGCCCGGGCTCACTTCGGCGCGGCGCTGCGGCTGTGCCGGGTACGGGGGCTCGGCCCGTCGCTGCTGCTGCACCCCACCGACGTGCTGGACCGTCGCGAGGCGCCCGGCATGGACTTCTTCCCGGGAATGGCGGTTCCCGGGAGCCAGAAGGTGGCCCTGCTGGGCTGGGTCCTCCGCGCGCTGCGGTCGGGTTTCGAGGTGGTCGGTACGGGGGAGCACGTGGCCCGGATCGAGGGGTCCGGCCTTCGCCGGGTGCGTGCGGTCGACGCGATCGGGCGCCGGCGGTGACGGCGGGTGGCCCGAGAGCGGTGCGGGAGGACGCGGTGGCCGGGCCCGGTCCGACCGGCTCAGGTCGTGCGAGGTGGCCCATCCCGGTGCTCACCGCATCGGGGGCACTGGCGACGGCGGCCGTGGCATGGCGGGATCTGCAGCCCGCCATCCACGTCGCCGAGCCCACCGCGGCCAACCGTGAGCTGGAGCAGCTGCAGGACTTCCGGGATGCCACGTACTTCCCGGTTCAGGAGCTGCTGGCCGGCGGCAACCCGTACCGACCCGACGTCATGCTCGGGTCCTGGCCGGTGGGGCAGGTCTTCAAGCTCTACCAGCCCTACCACCTGGCGCTGCACCTGCCGTTCGGCCTGGGCTCGTACGGGATCGGGGCACTGGCGTTCTCGGTGGTCTCGCTGCTGCTGCTGGTGGTGCTGGCCGTGCTGGGCGCCACCCGGCTGCGCCGCTGGGTTCCGGTTCCGGTGCTGACCGCAACCGCGGTGGGGTCGGCCCTGTTGCTGTTCGGTCAGCTCGGCAAGGCGCAGCTCTACGTGGGGCAGATCAACCCGTTGATCGCGGTCGGCGCTGCCGGGGCGCTGATCGCCCGTCGAGCCCATCCCGCCTGGGCCTCGGTTGCGCTGGGCGTCGCGTGGATCAAACCGCAGTTCGGCCTCCCGCTCGCGCTGTTGCTCGCGGTGCGCGGTTCACCCCGGGTGGCGCTGGGCGGCACGGCCGTCGCCGCTGCGGCCAGCCTGCCCGTCGTCGCGCTCCTGGTGGTTCGGGAGGGAGGAGTCGGCGGGTTCTTCGACGCGGTGCGGGCCAACCTGGCATACGCCGGCGAGGTCGGGGCGTTCGACGCATCGAGGTCCTACCGGGTCGATCTGCCGGCCACGGTGTTCCGCGTCACCGGATGGGCACCACCCGCCGCGGAGCTGCTGGCGATGGTGGTGGTGCTCGGGTTGAGCGCGTGGGTGGTGCGCGGGCTGGTCCGGCGCGAGCGGGTGGGCGGTGATGCCGCGCCGGTCGCCGCCGTCCTGGCCGATCTGCTGGTCGGCATGGCCGTCGTGGCCGCGATCGTGCACCAGCCCGGCGACCTGTTGATCACCTTCCCGGCCACGGTGGCTGCGGTCGGCCTGTGGGTCGCGCTGGGGAACCGGACCAGGGCGGCGCTGAGCCGGCCGTTGTTGGGTGCGGCGATCGCGCTGATCAGCGTGCCGTACCTGCACGTCCACCAGGTCGACGACGTCGTGACGGCGGTTCTCGGGGCGGGGGCGGCGGATGCCATGGACGGGGTGGCCATCGTGGCCGCCTGGGTTGTCGTGCTGATCCTGGCGGTCCGGGCCGGCCGGGCGCCGACCGTGGGAACCGCTACTGACCTTGCCAGATCGACTACTGAACTCGGGAGAAAATGATCGTGACGACCCCGATCCCCGGTTTACGATCAGGTGTCTGATCGATCGACACTCACGATTCGGGAGCCGACATGGCGCGCGTGGTGATGAACGTGGCCGGCGAGGCGAAGGTCCGGTCGGGCGGGTCGAGTGCAACGCCGACGCGTGGCGTCGCGCACGTCGTGCTCCCCGCGTTCAACGAGGAGGGCTCGCTCCCGTCGCTGCTGGCCCGGCTGGCCGCGGCGGCGCGGACCGAGCAGCTGATGGTCTGGGTGGTCGATGACGGATCGTCGGACCGGACCGCCGAGGTGGCCCGGCGCGGGGCTGATGGGCTCGACGTCCGGCTGGTTCAGCACCCGCACAACCTCGGTCTGGGCCAGGCGGTGCAGTCCGGGCTGCGGGCTGCGTTGGATGCGGCCACCGATGCTGACGTCGTGGTGGTGATGGACGCCGACGACACCCACGACCCGGTTCTGATCCACGTGCTGCACGTGGCGATCGACTCGGGCGCCGATGTGGCGATCTGCTCGCGGTTCGTCCACGGTGGTGACGACAGCACCGCTCCGCTGCTGCGCCGAGCGCTGTCCCGGGGCGCGGCCGTGCTGTTCCGCAGGGTGCTGGCGCTCGACGACGTGCACGACTTCACCAGCGGGTTCCGCGCCTACCGGGTCACCCTGCTGGCGCGCGCGGCCGAGCACTGGGGTGAGCGGCTGATCGAGGAGCGGGGTTTCGCGTGCATGGTGGAACTGCTGCTCAAGCTGCGGCACTGCCGACCGGTGATCGCTGAGGTGCCGCTGGTCCTGCAGTACGACCGCAAGCAGGGCGCGAGCAAGCTGAAGCTGCGCGCGACGATCGGCCAGTACGTGTTGCTGCTGCTGCGCGACCGTCTGTCCCCGGCCCCGTACCGCACCCTGTGACCCCGGTCGAGCAGCACGTCGTCGTCATCGGTGGCGGGATCTCGGGCCTCGCCGCGGCGCACCGTCTCGCCCGCGCCGGCGTGCGAACCACCCTGCTGGAGGGCAGCGACCAGCTCGGCGGGCTGGGCACGTTCTTCCGTCATGACGATCAGTGGGTGGAGCGGTTCTACCACTGCGTGATGCCCACCGACTCCCATCTCCTTCCGCTGCTGGACGAGATCGGGATGGGCGGGCAGGTGCGGTGGCGGCCGACCACGATGGGCATGATCGTGCGCAAGCAGCGGCTGCCGTTCAGCTCCGCGGTGGACCTGCTGCGCTTCCGGCCGTTGACAGTGCCGCAGCGGGTGCGCTTCGGCCTGGTCTCGGTGCTGCTGCGCCGGCTCGGCCGCGGCCGGGACCTGGACAACATGCGCACCGAGGACTGGCTGCGCGGGCTGTACGGGCCGGTGATCTGGGAGCGGCTGTTCGTACCCATGTTCGGCTCGAAGTTCGGTCCGGAGTTCGGCGACGTACCGGCGCTGTACCTGTGGCAGCGGCTCGGGCGCGAGAGCAACGTCGCGACCAGGGGTTATCCGAGCGGTGGCTACCGGCGCGTGATCGAGGCCCTGCGAGCGAGCATCGAGAGCGCCGGTGGTGCGGTGCGCACGGGCGTCCCCGTGCAGGGATTGCGGGACTCCGGCGACCGGATGCGGGTGCGGTTGGTCGACGGCGCGGTGATCGACGCCGACCGGGTCGTCTCCACCGTGCCGCTGCCCCAGCTCACCGCGCTGGCCGACCCCGCGCTCGCCGCGCGGCTGCCTCGCTCCGAGCTGCGTTACCAGGGCGTGGTCAACGCCGTGTTCTTCCTGCGCAGACCCTTGGACGGGCACTACTGGTCCGCGGTGCTGCACTCGGACACCGAGTTCGACGGCGTGATCGAGATGTCGGCACTGACCGGGCCGGAGACGTACGGCGGCCGGCACCTGGCCTACGTGATGCACTACACCGACCGGAGGTCCGCGCTGTTCGCCGAGGACCCGGCGAGCATCCGGGCCCGCTGGACCGACCAGCTGATCGGGCTCTATCGCGACCTCCCGCTGACCCCGGCCGACATCGAGCATGTCGAGGTGTTCACGGCGCCGTTCGTCGAGCCGGTCTACCCGCTCGGGTACGCGGCTCGCAAGCCGCCCGCCGAGGTACCGGGCACCCGGGTCGTGCTGGCCACCACCGCGCAGATCTACCCGAACGTCACCAGCTGGAACTCCAGTGTCGGGCTGGCGAACGATGTCGTCGACCACCTGCTCGAACAGATCCGCGATCCTCCCGTCCGAGCAGGTGATCCGAGGTCGGTGCAGATCACCGGTTGAGGTGGCCGGGGATCGGTCCCCGGTGGTCACCTCCGTCGGGTGTTGGCTCTGGTCTCAGTGCCGCGGCTGCTCGGATTGCGCGTTGATCCGCGGTACACGACACAGACAGCTGCCGGGGGCACGTCGAGTTCCTTGCGCAGCCGCGCGATCTCCAGGAAGGCGGTTCGGCTGTTCTCCTCGACGAGGACGTAGTCGTACTCGGGGTCCATCGCCAGCCGCCAGTCGTTGACCTCGCGGTTCCACCCCGGTGCCGGCCAACGGGGGCCGGCTGACTTGCGATGCACCCGGATCAACACCGGCCCGTCCCCGTACCTGCCGGGTGGGTCAGCCATCCGAAGCCGCAACGGCGTGATACTGCCCCGCGGCGCTCGCTCGTTCTGATTGCGGTCAGTCATGCTCTGCTCTCGCTCAGTCATGTTGTGCACGCTAGGCTTGAGGGAGGTCGGGGTGGACTGACTGCCGGTACGGGTTGCCGCCAGCGGTCAGGGCCGTCGAGGATGGGGGATCGAGCGTGACCGAAGCAGGGGAAACACCGCGTCGCAGTCGAGATTCTGCACGATGTCTCGGAGTGATGAGCGGTTTCGCATTGAAGATCATCCGCGAGTCGACCGGGTTGACCCAGGCGGCCCTGGCCGAGCAACTGGTGGTGGACCTCGCCACCGTGCAGGGCTGGGAGTCGGGCCGTCGCCCGCTGACTGCGTTGCGCTCCGCCGACCTCACCCGTCTTCGCGCCAAGCTGGTCTCACTCGGAGCGCCGCCAGATGCGTTCCGGGTGCTGCGCGACGCCATCGACGCCGATCTGCTGATCGCGAGTGCGGTCCAGGCCGGTGATCAGCTGACCGCGCCGGCGGAGCATCCGCTGGCGCTGACCGTGAACCGCTGCGACCTCACCAACTTGATCACCTGGCCGTTCACCGGGAACACCCCGACCCCGCTGGCGAAGCTGTCCCGGCCACGGACCGCGCGCCGGGGTCCGTCGGCGGACCGCCCGCTCCTGTCCGCCGACGAGCGCACCCGCTTCTTCGACCATCTGCTCGTTACCGCCGATGCATCCCGCGCCGACTCCGATGCCCTGCTGCGCCGCCAAACGATCTACCTGTTGGGGTTCGACCAGCGCGGCACGTCGCGGCAATGGCTGCTCGACGAGCAGCGCAACGCCCTCCGCTCGGTCGGTCGGAACGAATCGGTCGCTTCATGGGTCACCGTCCGCTCCTCGGCAGTCGCCCTGGCCCAGGTCGGTGACCGCAGCCCGCTGCACGGCTTCGTCACCCGGGGACTGGCCGACGAGCGGCAGGAGATCGCCAACCTGAACTACTGGGCGTACTGGGTGGGCGAGATCCGGGAGACCTACACCGACGACCGCTTCATGTCTTACTACGGCGGCCGCCGATGGTCCGGCGTGCACGTGCTCGAGCATCTCCTCGACCGGATGCACGCCAACTCGAACCAGCTCACGCTCGACGCCCACACCCTGTGGGCGCTGATGCTTGCCCGCCCCCGAGTTCTTGACCACCAGCCGGCGCTGCGCGTCTCCGCCGCTCAGCAGATCGACCGCGCGCTCGACTCGCTCGGCCTCGCCGCCCGTACCCGCAAGGAACTGGCCAGCGTTGCCTGCGCGATCCGGCTCGCCGGTCGATGAGGCATGATCGCCCGGTGATCACCGAAGCCCCTCCTCCCGCGTCGCAGGACCGTGACGCGGTGGGCATCGCCGGGTTCGCCTTCGAACTCGGCGTGCTCAAACGGATCGGACGCAGCGGCTGGGCACACGTCGGGATCCGCAATGCCGAGTCCGTGGCCGAGCACAGCCTGCGGGTCGCTCAGCTCGCGGCGCTCATCGCCGCGGAGGAAGGGGCCGACCCCGCCAGAGCCGCGTTGCTGGCGATCTGGCACGACTCCCAGGAGACCCGTACCGGTGACATCCCACACACCGCGACGTCCTACATCACCACCCCCATCGACCCCGAGCAGATCACCGCCGACCAGGTCGCAGGCATGCCCGAAGCCGCCGCCAAGACCGTCCGCGAAGCCGTCGCCGAATACGAGTCACAATCCACGCCAGAAGCCCACTGCGCCAAGGACGCCGACAAACTCGAGTGCCTCGTCCAAGCGATCGAGTACCGCGCCACCGGCCACATCCACGTCGACGGCTGGATCACCACCTCCCGCAACGCCATCCACACCCACACCGCCGCCCGCATCGCCGACGCAGCCCTCGTCACCTCCCCCCTCGCCTGGCGAGACCGGTAACCCGTCGGTGAGGCGGCCTGAACCAGCATGGTCCTGGCCGTGACCCTGTTCGGGGCGTAATCGTCGATCCATTCTGTGGCCATGCCATCGATGCGCGCTGGGCACCTGGCGATGATGAACGATCCCCACCGAACCGGTGACCGCACAACCTCGCGGTGCTGTGCGCACCGCCCGTGAGCTGGTCGGACCGGCGACGATGAGCCCCCCGAACCCGTCGCCGGTCCGGCCTTCCCATCGGAGGAGCCGGTGCTGAAACCCGTGATCTACGGCTACCTGCGGGTCACCGATGATCTGGACGACCAGGAGATATGCCGGATGGAGCGCGGCCTGTACCTGCTCGCCGAGACGGAAGGCTTCTGCTTCGCCACGACGTTCTATGAGTACCAGACCGGCTACCACGGTGCCTTCGACGAGCTGACCCGCGAGCTCCAGCGGGCCGACGCACACCACGTCGTCGTGCCGTCGCTGGACCATCTGTCTCAGCACCCGCTGCTGTGCAACATGATGCTCGCCCGCCTGGCGCGGGACGCCGACGCGTGTGTGTGGGAGGTGGTGCCGTGACCGGCCCGCCGAGCGGGCAGGTGCGTCCCGGGCCGGGGGGTGGCGCAGGTGCGGTCGGCGGCAGTGGCGCTGGCCGGGCACGGCTGGCCGGTGCTGCCCGGCACCTACCACGACGGCGGCGCCTGGCGGGGGCACCCGCGGTACGCCGGGTTGCGCCCGGTCGAGGACGACTGGGCAACCGGGTGGACGGTACGGGTGGACCAGGTCGCCCGCTGGTGGGCGTGCGAGCCCTACAGCGTGCTGGTGGCCTGCGGGCATGGGGTGGACTGCGTCGAGCTACCCCGTACCCCGACAAGCCACCGGATGCTCGGGCCGCTGCGCGAGGCCGGGCTGTGCCCACCGGCCATGCGCACCCCGGTGGGCACCCTGGTGCTGTTCGTGCGCACCCCCACCACCGCCCTGCAGCCCGCGGTGTGGGTCTCGGTGAGCCTGCGCTCGACCGGGTTGTGGGTGGCGGTGCCACCCACCGGCCACCACGGCGGCGCCGGCCCCGGCTACCGGTGGGTGGCCAACGGCGCACCCGAGCACCTCGGCTGGCAGCTACCCGAACTGCAAGCGGTGTGCGAAGTCATCACCACCACCGTCCGGATGGGGATCAGGGCGAGCACGGATCCGACCAGGTAGTCCCCCGGTTGTGGCAGGTCGATCTTGGCTTGTGGGCTGATCGGCCTCGCCAGGGATACAGCAGTGCTGCGGCTACACTGTTGGGGGTGCGCCACGAATCGAGCCAGAGGTAGGAGAATGACCGAACGACAATCACAACGGGATCGTCCAAGTGCGGCAGGGTGGCGGCGCTGCCTCGGTTGGTCATCGGTGATTCCGGCTCGAGTGTCTCGGGTGTCCATGGCCGGGAGTGCGAGTAATGGCGCAACGTAATCAGCCACCCGATCGGCTACCCCCGGAGGTCCGAGATCATTCCGAGGTGGTTCGCGCGTGCCGTGACTGGAACATCGGCCGGTTGTTCAGGGTCGTCAACAACCTGACAGCGGAGCCCGCTAATTTCACGGTCACCCACATCGGTCGCCTCTGTGGGCTGACTGTAAGCCGGGTCGGCGAGTATATGAAAGATACCCACCAGGTCATCTCCGTGGGAATCATCGAACGCATCGCGGACGGGCTGTACATCCCTGGCGAACGGTTCGGGTTAGCAGCTCGACCGTGGGAACCCTCCAGTGCCGCGAGCACG
>JBOHEO010000093.1:0-20457 GCA_050701055.1 Pseudonocardia sp.
GCGCGAGGGCCTGCGGGAGGCCGCCGCGGTGCTGCCGGACGCCGAGGCCGGCCTGCTCCCCGGGCTGGCCGTCGGGGACACGACGGCGATGACCACCGAGGTCGAACGCGATTTCCGCGACGCCGGCCTCAGCCACCTCACGGCGGTGTCGGGGGCCAATCTGGCAATCCTCGGCGGCGCGGTGTTGGGCCTGCTGCGGTTGCTACGTACCGACCCGCGCCTGGCCGCGGCCCTGAGCGCGGCCACCGTACTCGGGTTCGTGGTGCTGGCCCGTCCCTCCCCGAGCGTGCTGCGCGCCGCGGCGATGGGCGGGGTGGTGCTGCTGGCGCTGGCCCTGGGACGGGGGCGCTCAGCGGTCCCGGCGCTGGCGGCGGCGGTGCTCGTCCTGTTGCTGGCCGATCCTGCGCTGGGGGTGGATCCGGGGTTCGCGTTGTCGGTGCTGGCCACGGCCGCCATCGTGCTCGTCACGCCCGGCTGGGCCGCGGCGCTGCGCCGTCGAGGCGTACCGGCGGGGTTCGCCGAGGCCGTGGCAGTGCCCGCCGCGGCGTATCTCGCCACCGCGCCGCTGGTGGCCGGGCTGAGCGGGCAGGTGGGTCCGATCGCCGTGCTCGCCAATCTGCTCGCGGTGCCCGCTGTGGCGCCGGCCACGGTACTCGGCGTCGTGGCTGCGGTCGTCTCTCCGATCGCAGCCCCGGTCGCCGAGATGGTCGCATGGCTTGCCGGTCCGGCCGTCGGCTGGCTCGTGCTGGTCGCCGATCGGGCCGCCGGTGTGCCGGGTGCAGTGCTGCCCTGGCCGGACGGGGTCACCGGCGCACTCCTGCTGACCGTGCTGGTGCTGGCCGTGCTGGTGTACGCCCGGACACCGCACCGGCGGGCGCTGCTGCTTGCGGCGTTCCTCGGCCTGGCGCTCGTCCTGGTACCCACCCGCCTCGTACCGCCCGGGTGGCCACCGTCCGGCTGGGCCGTGGTGACCTGTGACGTCGGCCAGGGCGACGCGGTGGTGCTGGCCACCGGGCGTCCGGGCTGGGCCGTACTCGTCGACGCCGGCCCCGACGACGGGCTGGTGGACGCGTGCCTTGACCGGCTGGGCGTCGAGGGCCTGGCGATGGTCGTGCTCACCCACCTGCATGCCGATCACGTGGGAGGGCTCGCGGGCGCGCTGCGGGACCGTCCGGTCGGCGGGGTCGCGGTCGGCCCGTCCCGCGAGCCCCGATGGGCACTGGACACAGTGGCCCGACGAGCCGGTGCGGCAGGAGCTCCCCTGGTGGAGCTGTCCGCGGGCCGGCGCCTGGAGTGGCCCGCCCTCACGCTCGACGTACTCGGACCGCGACATCCGGCTGCCTGGGTGGATCCCGAGGACGGTACAGCCGTCAATGACGGCTCACTGGTGCTGCGTGCCATCACCCCGGCCGGCTCAGTACTGCTCACCGGGGACATCGAGCTCGCGGCCCAGGCCGACCTGCTGAGTGCGGGGGTGCCGGTCCACGCTGACGTGCTGAAGATGCCGCACCACGGATCGCGCTACACGAGTGTGGGCTTCCTCAATGCCGTCGGGCCGCGGGCGGTGCTGGTCAGCGTGGGTGCGGAGAATCGGTACCGGCACCCCGATCCCGGGCTGCTCGGCGGATTGGACCGGGCCGGCGTCGCGGTCCGGCGCACCGACATGTCCGGCGACATCGCCGTGGTGCCAGGAGCGGCGACCGGCGCGGGTGATTCACCCAACCTGCTGCTGGTCACTCGCGGCGATCCACTGCCGGCCCGCAGACGGCGCTCACCACCTAAAACGCGCGATCCTCCAGGGCGGCACGCACGGCCGAGCTGGTGGCCGGCACCGTGGCCGTCGGACCAACGTGCCCTGCCACGGCGTCGAGGGTCTTGAGCCCGTCGCCGGTGATCAGCAATACCGTCTCGGCATCGGGGTCGAGCGTGCCGGCCTCGATCAGCTTCCTCGTGCAGGCCACCGTCACCCCGCCAGCGGTCTCGGCGAAGACACCCTCGGTACGGGCCAGCAGCCGAATGCCCTCCACCACCTCGGCGTCACTCACGTGGGCAACAGCGCCTCCGGTGCGCCGCACCGTGTCCAGGACGTACGGTCCGTCAGCGGGGTTGCCGATGGCCAGCGAGCGAGCGATGGTGTCCGGGCGCACCGGCTGCACCACCTCGTGGCCGTCCTCGAATGCCTTCGCGACGGGCGCGCAGCCGGTGGCCTGGGCGCCGAACACCCGGTACGGCGTGCGTTCCACCAACCCGAAGCTGCCGAGCTCGGTGAAGCCCTTGTCCACCTTGGTGAGCTGCGACCCGGAGGCCACCGGCACCACGATCTGTTCGGGCAGCCGCCAGCCGAGCTGCTCGGCCACCTCGTAGCCGAGCGTCTTGGAACCCTCCGCGTAGTAGGGCCGCACGTTGACGTTGACGAACGCCCAGTCCTCATGCTCGGCGGCGAGCTCGGTGGCAAGCCGGTTGACGTCGTCGTAGTTACCGTCGACGGCCAGCAACGTGCCGTCGTAGACCGCGGTGGTGAGTACCTTGGCCTGCTCCAGTGACGAAGGGATCAACACAACCGAGTTCCACCCCGCGCGGGCCGCTGCCGCGGCCACCGCGTTGGCCAGGTTACCCGTGGAGGGACAGGCGAGCACAGAGAAGCCCAACTCGCGAGCCGCGGCCAGGGCCACGGCGACCACGCGGTCCTTGAACGAGTGCGTGGGGTTGCCGGTGTCGTCCTTGACCCAGAGACTGCGCAGGCCGAGCGCGGCGCCGAGCCGGTCGGCCTTGATCAGACGAGTGAGCCCCGGCTCGGTGTTGGGGTGGGACTGGACATCGGCGGGCACGGGGAGCAACTGCCGGTAACGCCAGATCGACCGCGGACCTGCTTCGATCGATGCGCGGGTGACATCCGCGAAGTCGTATGCCACCTCGAGTGGCCCGAAGCACTCCGGGCAGGCAAACTCGGCGGCTAGCGGTATCTGGTGGCCGCACTCGCGACACGACAGTGCCCGGGCGAGACCCAGGTCGAAGGTGGTGTTCGCTGGACGGTGCGCAGTCAAGGTCATGGGAGATCTCCTCATCTTCCCCGCAGATCACGGGTCGGAATTGGCACCGGTTCGGGCACGCAGATGCATGCGACACCGGTTGCCGGGGCTTCGTCGGGCCGTTCCCTCTGCCCCTCTGGATGAGCCATATGCGATTGTGGCCCCGGCGCACAGCACCGAGGATGACCGTCACGGTACGATACTGCACCCCTTCCTGCCAGCGGTAGCCGATCATCTGGGAGCCGGGTCACTCAGCGCCGCCCCCATACGCGAGCATGATGGGCGTGACCAGCTCGAGTCCCGCGCCGCTGCACCTCGTCCTCGGTGAGGAAGAGCTGTTCGTCGAGCGCGCGGTGCAGGACATCGTCGGCGAGGTACGGGCGACCGACCCGGAAGTGGAGCTACATCGGCTCCGCACTTCCGAGCTCACACCCGTCGGCCTCGCCGATCACCTGAGCCCCTCCCTGTTCGCCGAGGCCCGGGTGATCGTGCTGCAGGGAGCACACAAGGTGGGCAAGGAGCTGGCCGCCGCGATCGTCGAGCAGGCGGCCGACCCGGCCGAGGGGATCGTGCTGGTCGTGCTACACGCGGGTGGCGCCCGAAACAAGGGCGTGGCCGACGCGCTGCGCGCGGCTGGCGCGGTGGTCACCCACTGCGATCGGCTCACCCGGTTCGAGGAGCGCGCCGATTTCGTCCGGGCCGAGGTTCGCCGGGTCGGGGGGCGAATCGCGCCAGGCGCCGTGAGCGTACTCATCGAGGCGGTCGGGTCCGAGCTGCGGGAGCTGGCCGCCGCGGCCGGCCAGCTCGTGGCCGACTCTGGTGGCACGGTCGATGAGCAGGCGGTGCGCCGCTTCCACCGGGGCCGGGCGGAGGTCACTGGCTTTGCCGTGGCCGACAAGGCTGTCGCCGGCGACCGGTCCGGTGCGCTGGAGGCCCTGCGTTGGGCGCTGGTGCTCGGCGTCGCACCGGTGCTCGTGGCCGACGCGCTGGCTGACGCCCTGCGCACGTTGGCCAGGGTGGGAAGCGCCGGGCGCGGCGACCCGAACCGGTTGGCCGGCACCCTGGGAATGCCCCCGTGGAAGGTCCGCAAGGCGCAGGCACAGGTGCGGTCCTGGCATCCGGAAGGGCTCGCAGTCGCCTTCGCCGCGGCCGCGGAGGCCAACGCCGACGTCAAGGGTGCCGCCCCAGACCCGGGCTACGCGCTGGAACGGGCGGTGGCACGGATCTGCGCCGCCCGCGACGCCCGGTGACCCTGGCTCTTGCGGATCTGCACCCGCCCGCGACGCCCGGTGACCCTGGTTGTCCCAGCGCGCCAGCCAGCTCGGTGCTCCACCCCACATGATCAACATTAGAGAACGATGGACCGTCCAGAGTGCGGTTCATCGTTCTCTAATGTTGATCACGACGGGTCGTAGCCCAAACTCACGATCAGCCAGCCCAGACCACAGACAGCACGTCGGCGGCGCCCCGCGGGAGCCGGGCAGCGCCGTCGTGTGGCGTGGCCAGCGGAACGGCGACAGCAGCCGCCCACGCCTCAGAGTGCGTTGACCCGCCTGGCCATGGCCGACTTGCGGTTGGCGGCCTGGTTGCGGTGGATCACGCCTTTGCTGGCCGCTTTGTCCAGCGCCTTGCTGGCAGCGCGCTGGAGCTCGCCGACCTTGTCGGTGTCGCCGGTCTCGGCGGCCTCACGGAACCGGCGCACAGCGGTGCGCACGGACGACCGGACCGACTTGTTCCGCTGCCGGCGTTTCTCGTTGGTCTTGACTCGCTTGATCTGGGACTTGATATTGGCCACGCGAATGCCTCGAGTTCTTCCTGCCGCTGGACTACACGCCTACCTTGTGACTGCACCGGCGGCGGGGTTCGATGGTTCATCGCCGGGCGCTCGGCTATCAATGCTAACAGCGGTCGGCGGCGACACCCGCACTGCCCCGGTCGCGACCCGAGCGGGTTCGAAACCTGCCGACGGTCACCCACATCGGTGAAAGCCCTGGACAATACCCACGCCCGGGTCAGCCCTCCACAGCCAGGTCAGCCGGCCAGTGTCAGGTCAACCTCCAGCTGGATGTCGTTACCCGCCGAGCAATGCCCGGGTGAGCGCCGTTCGCTCGTCGGAGAGCTCGGCCAGCGTGGCGCCGAGCAGCTCACCATCCAGAGCGACCGGCGCCTCCGGGTCGGCGGCCAACGCCCGCAGCACAGCCCGGCGCACCAGCTCGCGCATGAACGAGGCCGTGACGCCCTCGGTCCCGGCGATCACCGGATCCCCGGAATGCAGGGCCAGCGGCAGGTCGCGGGCGTAGAGCCGGAGCAACCGCTCGCGGCCCACAGCATCCGGTCGGGGCACCTCGACCGCAAGGTCAACCCGGCCCGGCCGCTCCACCAGCGCCCGCTCCATCGCTTCGACCCGGTTGGTGGTGAGAACGAACGTCACGTCCACGTCGGCGTCGATCCCGTCGATCCGGTTGAGCAGCTCGAACAGCAGCGGGCTGGACTGGTGCGCATTCGGTCCTCGGCGATCAGGTCCACATCCTCGATCACCAACACGGACGGCTGCAGCCGCCGGACCAGCGCCGCGGCCTGTGGGAGCAGGTGCATCGCCCGCCCGGACAGCACCACGACGGTCGACGTGCCCAGCCGGTTGAGGAGGTACCGCAGGGTTTGGGTCTTGCCGGTGCCGGGCGGGCCGTGCAGCAGCAGGCCGCGCTTGAGGTGCTGACCGTGCTCGGTGAGCCGCGCTGCCTGCTCCGGGGTGCGCACGATATGCCGCTCGACGGCATCGAGCACACCCTCGGGCAGCACGACATCTGCCGCGACGAGCTCCGGGCGTGGCAGGAACGACACCAGCTGGTTGCCCCGGTGCTCCCTGACGTCGAACGAGAGCACCGCCCCGCGGAAGACGTCGTGGATACCCACCAGCCGCTCGACCTCGTCGCGCACCTCGGTGGCGGTGGCACGGTCCGCAACCAACACGCGCAGCTCACAGTTCTGGCTGTGCACCGCGCACCGCGCAGGGCGAGGACCACCGGTGCCCCACCTGGGGAGGCGGTGGCCACCAGCCCGAGTGCGACGGCTGATGATGCCGTCGCCGAACTCCTCGCGGACCAGATCGGTGATGGCGAACCCGTAGACCTGCACCATCTCCTGCAAGCGGTAGACGAGCGGTTCGGAGGTGTCGACGGCGTCGTGGCCGCGGACCGGGGCCAGCATCAACGCGTCGATGACCCGCTGGTCCAGGTCGAGCGCCGAACCGAGCGTGGCGGCCTGCTCGGCGGTCAGCGGGTGCTGGCCGAGCAGTGCAGCGGTGGTCCACCCGGTGGACCGGCCGATGATCTCACCGAGCTTCGCCCAGCGCAGCCCGGACGCGTGCTTGGCGGCGAGCACCGCGGCGGCGGCCTGCCGACGGTCGAGCGGGGGCAGGGCATGACGGACATGAAACTCCTGGCGCGTGCGATCCATCGAGCATGCCTCACGATTCCTGCACACCCACGCCAGGACGCGGGTCAGGCAGGCACACGCGGAGCCAGGAAGGCCGATGATCGACCTCTGTGGCACAGGAGCTGCACCGGTGCGGTCCATGCATCGCAGATGCTGATCATGGGACCCGGCGGCCGGTCGCGCCGGGCAACGGTTGCCCGTAGCGTGGATCCGTCTTACCTGACGCCGTCCCGAGCTCGGCACCGCGCACGCGCCGCGCTTCAGACGGCGGCCCAGCTCGCCGTGCTGCTCGCCGGGGGCGCGGCGATCGGGTTCTACGACGGCCTCGCCGGGCCCGGCACCGGATCGTTCCTGGTGTTCCTGGTCGTGGTCGTCGCCCTGGTGCTGACGCTGTCGGTGCGGTCGGTCGTGAGTTGACCGTCATTCCAGCTCCAGCAGCAGGTCACCCCCCTCGACCTGCTGGACCTTCGCGATCGCCCGCCGCTTCACCGTGCCGCTGCGCTGCGCGGTGATCGAGGCCTCCATCTTCATCGCCTCGATCGAGGCGATCGTCTGCCCGGCGTCGATCTGGTCGCCCTCGTCGACCGACAGCGTCACCACTCCCGCGAACGGCGCCGCGACATGTTCCGGGTTGCCTCGCTCGGCCTTCTCCGTGGGCTTGACCTCGCTCTCGATCGAGGCGTCGCGCACCGACACCGGGCGCAGGTGACCGTTCAGGGTGGTCAGCACGCTGCGGTAGCCACGCTCGTCGGGCTCGGAGATCGCCTCCAGGCCGATGAGCAGCGTGACGCCGGGTTCGAGGTCCACGCTGTGCTCGGTCTCGGACTCCAGCCCGTAGAGATAGTCCTTCGTGGACAGAACGGATGTGTCGCCGTAGGACTCCAGGTGCGCCTCGTACTCCTTCGTCGGCACCGGGAAGAGCAGCCGGTTCAGGGTGGCGCGCCGCTCGTCACGAAGCCCGCGTCGGTCCTCGACAGTGAGCTCCACGGCGTCCTTCTCCGGAGATCGGCCGTCGAGCGCGCGGGTGCGGAACGGCTCGGGCCACCCGCCGGGCGGCGAACCGAGCTCCCCGCGGAGGAACCCGATCACGGAGTCGGGGACGTCGAAGCCACCCGGGTCGGCCTCGAAGTTTTTCGGCTCCACCCCCGCGCCCACCAGGTGCAGCGCGAGATCCCCCACCACTTTGGACGACGGGGTGACCTTGACCAGGCGCCCGAGCATCCGGTCCGCGGCGGCGTAGCAATCCTCGATCAGCTCGAACCGGTCCCCCAGCCCGAGAGCAATCGCCTGCTGGCGCAGATTGGACAGCTGGCCGCCGGGGATCTCGTGGTGGTATACCCGGCCGGTGGGCGAGGCGAGGCCGGATTCGAACGGTGCATAGACCTTCCGCGCGGCCTCCCAGTAGGGCTCGAGGTCGCAGCAGGCCTGCAGGTCCAGGCCTGTAGCGCGGTCGGTGTGATCGGTCGCCGCGACCAGCGACGACAGCGCGGGCTGGCTGGTGGTGCCGGCCATGGAAGCTACCGCACTGTCAACCGCATCGACCCCGGCGTCGATCGCCGCGATCAGCGTGGCGAGCTGCCCGCCCGCGGTGTCGTGGGTGTGCAGGTGCACCGGTAGCGGGAACCGCTCGCGCAGCGCGGTGACGAGGGTGCGGGCCGCGGGCGGGCGCAGCAGCCCGGCCATGTCCTTGATCGCGAGCACGTGGGCGCCCGCGTCGACGATCTGTTCGGCGAGCCGCAGGTAGTAGTCCAGGTTGTACAGCCGCTCGGCCGGATCGGACAGGTCACCGGTGTAGCAGAGCGCCACCTCCGCGACGGCCGTGCCGGTGGCCCGCACGGCGTCGATCGCGGGACGCACCTGGGAGACGTCGTTGAGCGCGTCGAATATCCGGAAGATGTCCATCCCGGTCTGCGCGGCCTCCTCGACGAAGGCGTCGGTCACCTCGGTCGGGTACGGCGTGTAGCCGACGGTATTGCGCCCGCGTAGCAGCATCTGGGTACAGATGTTCGGCACGACCTCGCGCAGCGCGGCCAGCCGGTCCCACGGGTCCTCGGTCAGGAACCGCAGTGCCACGTCGTACGTCGCGCCGCCCCAGCACTCGAGGGAGAGCAGCTGCGGTGTGGTGCGGGCGACGTACGGGGCGACGGCGAGCAGGTCACGGGTGCGCACCCGGGTGGCCAGCAGCGACTGGTGGGCGTCCCGGAAGGTGGTGTCGGTGACCGCGACCGCGCGCTGCTCGCGGAGCCGAGCCGCGAAACCCTCGGGGCCGAGCTCGGCGAGCAACTGCCGCGAACCGTCCGGGACCCGCTGGGTCAGGTCACAGGCCGCTAGCTTGGTCCTCGGTTCGACGACCTTCGGACGCGGCCCGTTCGGCTTGTTGACGGTGATCTCGGCCAGGTAGGTCAACAGGCGGGTGCCCCGGTCGGCCGGTTGCCGGGCGGAGAGCAGCTGCGGGCGCTCCTCGATGAAGCTCGTCGTGACGCGGCCGGCCTGGAAGTCCTCGTCGGCCAGCACCGCGGCGAGGAACGGTATGTTCGTCGCCACCCCGCGGATCCGGAACTCGCCGACCGCACGACGGGCCCGGCGGACGGCGGTGCGGAACGTCCGGCCCCGGCAGGTGAGCTTGACCAGCATCGAGTCGAAGTGCGCGCTCACCTCCGCGCCGGTGTGCGTCGTCCCGCCGTCGAGGCGTACGCCGGGACCACCCGGTGAGCGGTAGTTGCCGATCACACCGGTGTCGGGCCGGAAGCCGTTGGCCGGGTCCTCGGTGGTGATGCGGCATTGGAGGGCGGTGCCGTGCAGGTAGATGTCGTCCTGGGTCATCCGCATCTCCGGCAGCGTCTGACCGGAGGCGACCCGGAGCTGCGCGATCACGAGGTCGCAGTCGGTGACCTCCTCGGTCACCGTGTGCTCCACCTGGATGCGCGGGTTCATCTCGATGAACACGTGCTCGCCGCGCTCGTCGAGCAGGAACTCGACGGTGCCCGCGTTGACGTACCCGATGGCCTTGGCGAACGTCACGGCGTCGGCGCAGATCCGGTCCCGCAGCTCGGGGTCCAGGCCTGGCGCCGGGGCGATCTCGATGACCTTCTGGTGGCGCCGCTGCACCGAGCAGTCCCGTTCATAGAGGTGCACGACGCCGCCGGCGGCGTCGGCGAGGATCTGCACCTCGATGTGGCGGGGGTTCACCACGGCTTGCTCGAGGAACATCGTCGAGTCACCGAACGCCGACTCCGCCTCCCGCATGGCGGCTTCGATCGAGTCGCGCAGCTCCCCGGCGTCCGGTATCCGGCGCATGCCCCGGCCCCCGCCCCCCGTCACGGCCTTGACGAACAGCGGGAACCCGACGTCGTCGGCTGCCCTGACCAGGGCGTCGACGTCGTCGGTCGGGTCACTCGAGCTCAGCACGGCGACGCCGGCCTCGCGGGCGGCCTGGATCGCCCGGGACTTGTTGCCCGCGAGGTGCAGTACGCGCGCCGGCGGTCCGACGAAGGTGATGGCGGCCTCCTCGCACGCCTGCGCCAGCTCGGGGTTCTCGGACAGGAAGCCGTATCCGGGATAGATCGCGTCGGCACCTGCCGTACGCGCCGCCTTGACGACCTCGGTCACCGAAAGGTAGGCGCGGACCGGGTGGCCCTGCTCACCGATCTGGTAGGACTCGTCGGCCTTCGCCCGGTGCAAGGAGTTGCGGTCCTCGTAAGGGAAGATCGCCACGGTGGACGCCCCGAGCTCGGCAACGGCGCGGAACGCCCGGACCGCGATCTCGCCCCGATTCGCAACCAGCACCTTGCGGAACACGGCGGCTCCTCTTCGGAGATCGACCTGGATCCAAGAGGTGAACGCTACCCGGCAAGGCACTCGTTCGGCTCCGTGCGATCACGGCGTCTGTTCCGGTAACAAGGAGAGGTGCGCCACCATGCTCACCGCCCGCCGGGTCGGGGTCCGTTCCGCCATGGTCGTCGGCGGCCCCCGGCTGTGCGCCCCGGGCTTCCTAGCCCATGGCTACTGACGATCGGGCTCTTGGCGATCGGAGGCGTCGCCGTGCTTGCTGTCGTGTTCGTGTTCCTCGTGGTGAGGGTGCTACCAATGATCGTGTTCGGCGCGGTCGCCGTGCTGATCGCCCACCACCGGATCCGTACCGCGATCCATCGGTGCCGTGCACCTGCCATGGCCCCGCACCCATCCCGGCCGGCACTGCCGCGTCCCGACGTGGTGTGGGCGCGAGCGCGGTCCCGGTTCGCCGCCTTGCGCGGGGAGTATGCGGCCTACGAGTGCGATCCGATGAACGTGCTGCGGCTCCCGGCGCTGGCCGACGTCTCCGTACCGAGCACCGCCCGGTTCGTCGAGGCGTTCGCGGAGGCGCAGGCCCTCGACAGCGACATCCTCCCCCCGCCTGCGCATGTCACCGCGTTCGTCGCCGCCGTCGAGCGGGCCGGTCGCGCCTGGCAGGCGGCGCGCGACGCCGCCGAGCGGATCCGCCTGTCGGGGCTCTCACCGGCCGAACGCAGCACCGTCGAGCGAGTGATCAAGCTGCTGACCACCGCGCACGACTCCGACAGCGACGCCGAGCGTCTCACCGCCTACTCCCGCGCCCGCGCAGAGCTGCACAAACTCGACCGCGCCGGCGTGCTCCACCTCCCCCACCCCGCCCAGTCGGTTCTGGACAACGCGAGCCGAGGCCAGCTCCCCGCCTGACCCGACCCGCGAGTTGCGCATCCTGACACGGCGAGTTGCGCATATCGGCACGGCGAGTTGCGCATCCTGGCACGGCGAGTTCGGCGATCGAACACGCTGAGTTCGGCGATCGGTGCAGGTGCGAGGGGCACCGGTCGCTTCCGTGAGATGAACCGACAGTTGCCTGTTGACCGGCTAATCGCTACGCGGACGATGCTTCTGGAACGAGACGCTGACAGTGGATGTGCTTGGTCTGGCGGTACGTCTGCGGGTACATCTGTGGCTCATGAGGAGCAGCATGGGCCTGCACCTGCAACAGGTTGACGAGCGGTGGCGGTTGGTCGGCGAGGACGTCGAACGCTTCGTGCTGGTCAACGATTATCTGGGCTACCTCGGTGACCGGAATTACTCCCCGCGTACCGTCCGGGCCTACGGCTTCGATCTGCTCGTGTTCTGCCGCTGGCTCGGGTAGGAGGGCGTCGAGCTGTCTGCGGTGAGCACCGATGTGCTGCTGCGTTACTTGTCGGCGTGTCGCGAGGCGAGCGTGCCGGGCCGACAGCGGCCGGGGCTTAACGTCGTGTCCCTGCGCGGGCAGCGCCTGGACTGGTATGCGCCGGTGGCGATCAACCACCGGCTGGCTGCGATCTCGGGGCTGTTCGCGTTCGCGGTGATGCGTGATCCGGCGCTGACCAACCCGGTCCCGAAGGGCCGGGAGGCCCGGTGGGCGTCGGCCGGGGAGCGCAACGGGCTGCTCGCGCATGTGGCCGACCCAAGCCCCGTTCGGTGCTGCGGCTGCGCGAACCATGCCGGCTGCCCCGCGGGCTGGACCGGCGCGAGACCACCGACCTGCTGGCCAGCCTGTGGTCGTGGCGGGACCGGGCGATCGCCGGGCTGATGCTGTTCTGCGGTCCGCGCGCCGGCGAGGTCCTGGCACTTCAGGTCGGCGACGTCGACATCGGCGGCCGCTGGCTGCTGGTGAACGGCAAGGGTGCCAAGCAACGTCGCGTCCCGTGCGATGTCGATGTCGCCCGGGGTGATCCAGACCTACCTGCTGGCAGAGCGGCCCGACACCAGTAGCCGGGCGCTGTTCGTGGTCGCGAAGGGACCGACCCGCGGGCGGTCACTCACCCCGGCCGGGCTACGGACGATCTTCCGCTATCACCGGGCCCGCTCGGGGGTGCCGGCGGGCATCCGCACGCGCTGCGGCGCACCTTCGGCACCGCGCTGGCCGAGACCGGGGTCGATCTGGCGGTGATGCAGGCCCTACTCGGACACGCCCACATCGACACCACCGCCCGCTACATCCATCTGGCCCCGACACACGTGAAGGCCGAGTTTGACGCTGCCCGCGACCGCCAACGCGCCGGCCGGTGAGCCGGCGGCGGGGATCCTGGCCGCCTACACCGCGCACCTGGCCCGCACCGGCCGCGGGAACATCGCCTACCACCGCGGCGCAGCGGCGTTCCTGGCCCGCTGGCGCAGCGTCGGAGCGTGGGCGGGGCCGGGGCTGGCCGCGCAGTTGCGGGTGGGCAGCCAGCCCCGGCCGTTCCTGACGTTCCTGATGGTCAGCCGCCAGCTCACGCCAGGCTATGACTACTTGGTCGCGCGCAAGCTCTCCAGCTTCTGGCGCGACCTTGCCGGCAGCTCGCTGGAGGCCGATCTGCGCCGGTTCGTCGTCACGGCCGGCGAGCTCGGGTTCAGCGAGCGGATGGCCTCCGGCGTCGCCTCCCAGGTCGTGGCCCGGCTGCTGATCCACACCGGCCGGGGCCTCGATGACCTCACCGTCGTCGACCTCGACGAGCTCGCCCCCGCCTACCCGCAGCGCAAGAACGTCACCTGCGTTCCGGGCACCCTCAGCGGCCTAGCTACCCGCCTGGCGCACCTCGGCGTCGTGGTCACCGACCTCGACCCGAACCTGACCTCCCTCACCGACCCGAACCTGACCTCGCTCGCCGACCTGGACCGACGCCGCCACATCAAGCCCTACCTGATCGCGCTGGCCGACACCCCCAACACCAAGAGCGAGGGCGTCCTCTCGGTCGCCGAGCAAACCCGACGGGTCCACACCCTCTCGCACTTCCTGTCCGAGATCACCGAGTAGGGCCGGCAGGACGCGCCGGCCAGGCGGTTACTGTTCCGCTCCGATGTCCCGCAGCTTCCGCGGCCGCTGCCTCGCTACCTGCCCCCCCGCCGACCGTCGCCTCACCGAGCAGCCGCGACACTCACCAAGCCGCCTCCCCGCGGACACGCCGCTGCCGCAACAGGCCTGCGACCTGCGGATCGGGGAGATACTCGACCTCGAACTCGACTGCGTCCGCGAGGTCCCCGGCAACGGCTCCTGGCTCAAAGTACCGCTGGGCAAACTCGACACCGAACGAATGATCCCCCTCCGACGAGGACACCCTCACGCTGCTCGACCGGATCACCCAAACCCGATCCCCGGACCGGCCGCTGCCCCACCCCTGCACCGGCCGCCTCGCGGAGTTCTTGTTCACCCACCACGACCGCCGGCCGGACCAGCAGACCGTCCACGCCGAACTAAGCCCCACCACGCAGACGGCCAGGCTCGGCAAACTCACCCCACACCAACTCCCCCACACCTACGCCACCGCCCTGGTCAACACCGGGATCTCGCCGCAGGCGCTGATAGCGCCGCTCGAACACGTCTCGACCGAAATGAGCCTGCACTACCAGCGACTGTTCGACACCACAGTACGGACCAAGTACGAACACGCCCTGAATCTGGCCAAGACCAGAATCAACCCGCTACCCAGTAGCCCAACAATGCTACCGCTGACCAACGTCACCGCCGACGGCTGGCGCGACACCCCGACCATCAAGGCCCGAATGGCCGGCGGCTACTGCCTGCACGCACCGGCGCAGGAAGCCTGCCCCTACACCAACATCCGCGAACACTGCCCCAGCTACCGCACCGACACCACCCACCTGCCCGTCCTGGCCCCGCAACACGGCAACACCGAAGTCCTGACCCACGACACCAAGACCCACGGCTGAACCAGCGAAACCCACCGACACCACCAGCTGATCACCCACCTCAACAACCTGATCACCCAGACGCAGAGCAGATAAACCAGCAACCGCCGCGCTCCCGCGGCCACGCATTGACCACCCTCACCGAAAACGACACGCCACTGACGTTAACCACCGTCACCGCCCACACCAGCATCTCCCGCACCAGCCCCGAAGCCCTCACCGCCCACGCCCACGCCCACCAACAAGAAAAACGCCTCCGACACCCCGAACGCCGCCCAAAAAGCTGAAACGCCACACTCAACGACTGCGCAGTTCAAACCCCAATTAGCCAGTCAATCGGATGATAACGTTCGGATCGAACGTCCGAGCGCGGCACCTCCGAGCGAAGGCCGTTAGCTGCTCTGCGGCGAGGGAGAGGCGGCGAGGGAGAGGCACAGTGCTGGTTTGCGCAACTCGCCGTGCCGGATTGCGCAACTCGCCGTGCTGGTTTGCACAACTCGCCGTGCCGGATTGCGCAACTCGCGGGAGGGTTACACCTTGTCCAGGTACTCCGCACGGTCCTCGGCGACGATCTCGCCCACCAGCGCGGCGAGGCCCGGGTGGCGGGTGAGGTCCGGGTCGTCGGCGGCCATCGCCGCCGCGTGTTGCCGAGCTTTCGTGATGATCTCTTCGTGGCGGAGCAGCGACAGCAACCGCAATCCCGACCGCCGACCGGACTGCATCGCCCCGAGCACATCCCCCTCGCGGCGGAGCTCCAGGTCGAGCCGCGCGAGCGCGAAGCCGTCGGTGGTGCCGGCGACGGCGTCAAGCCGCCCGCGGGCGACGGTTCCTTCGGGCATGTCGGTGACCAGCAGACAGACCCCCGCCGCCGCGCCCCGGCCGACCCGGCCGCGCAGCTGGTGCAGCTGCGAGAGTCCGAACCGGTGCGCGTCCATGATCACCATCCCGGTAGCGTTCGCGACGTCCACCCCGACCTCGATCACGGTCGTCGCGACCAGCACGTCGAGCGCCCCCGCCTCGAAGTCGCGCATCACGGTGTCCTTCTCCTCGGCCGGCAGCCGACCGTGCAGGATGCCAAGCCGCAAACCCTGCAACGGGCCGTCGACCAGCGCGGGTGCGACGTCGAGCACCGCCAGTGGCGCGCGGCGCTCGTCGGAGTCGGAGTCGCCCGGCTCGACCGGCTCCTCCGCGTCACCGTCACCGGAACCGGAGTCGTCACCGACCCGCGGGCACACCACGTACACCTGATGCCCAGCCGCAACCTCCTCCCGGACGCGGCGCCACACCCGGTCCAGCCACGCCGGCTTCTCCACGAGCGGCACCACGGAGGTGATGATCGGCGACCGGCCGTCGGGCAGCTCGCGCAGCGCGGAGATCTCCAGGTCGCCGTAGACCGTCATCGCGACCGTGCGCGGGATCGGCGTCGCGGTCATCACCAGCATGTGCGGGGCGAGGTCGCCGCGGCCGCGCAACGCGTCGCGCTGCTCCACCCCGAACCGGTGCTGCTCGTCCACGACCACCAGCCCGAGGTCGGCAAACCCGACCCGGTCCTCGATGAGCGCGTGCGTACCGACGACGATCCCGGCCACGCCGGACTGCGCGTCGAGCAGGGCCTGGCGTCGGGCCGCCGCCCCGAGCGACCCGGTGAGCAGAGTGATCCGCGTGGAATGCTCGGCGGAGTCGAGTTCGCCGCCGCGCCCCAACGGCCCGAGCAGGGCGCGCAGCGACCGGGCGTGCTGCGACGCGAGCACCTCGGTGGGTGCGAGCAGCGCGGCCTGCCGCCCGGCGTCGACGACCTGCAGCATCGCCCGGAGCGCCACCACCGTCTTGCCCGCCCCGACGTCGCCCTGTACGAGCCGGTTCATCGGGTGCGTGCGCCCGAGATCCGCGGCGATCTCGGTTCCGATGGCCTGCTGACCCGCGGTGAGGGTGAACGGCAGCGCGGCGTCGAATCCGTCGAGCAGCCCGCCGGGACGCGGTGGGCACGCCGCGGCCGGTCGCGCGAGGGCGGCCTGGCGGCGCAGCGCCAGCGCGAGTTGAACGCCCATCGCCTCGTCCCAGACCAACCGGTGGCGCGCGACGTGGTAGTCGGTCTCGGTCTCGGGTACGTGGATGCGGCGCAGCGCACGGCCGAGATCCGCGAGCCCCTCCACGCGACGGAGCGCGGCGGGCAGCGGGTCGGTGGGGTCGTCCAGCACGTCGAGCACCTGACGGACGCAGCGCGCGATCTGCCAGGAGTGCACCTTGCTGGTGGCCGGGTAGACGGAGATGAACGGGCGGATCTCGTCGTCGCCGAGCGGCTCGAACTGCGGGTGGGTGAGCTGCGGCAACTTGTTGAACTTGCCGACCTTGCCGGCGAACAGCGCCCGCATGCCCGGCCGGATCAGGTGGGCCAGCTTGTCCCCGCGGAAGAACGTGCAGTCCAACGTCGCGCCGCGGCTGTCCTTGAGGACGACGGCCAGCAGCTTGCCGGGCCGATTGCGCATCGGTCGCAGCGTCGCCTTCTCCACCTCGGCGACCAGGGTGACCTGCTCGCCGATCGTCAACCCCCCGATATCGGTGAGCCCGTCCTGACCGACGTATCGGCGCGGGTAGTGCCGGACGAGGTCCCCGACGGTGTGCAGGTCGAGCTGCGCCGCCAGCAGATCGGCGGACTTCTTCCCGACGATCGCCAGCAGCGGCGAATCCAGGTCGATTTCGCTCATTCCACCCCCAGTACCAGCGGATAGTCGCTCTGCCCGCCCCGGTAGACCATGACGTCAACCTCAGGATGGGTGCGGCGCAGGTCGACGACCAACCCCTCCCCCAGCTCGTCGTCGACACCGGCGCCGAGCAGCGCCGTGACCAGCTCACCGCCCGCGGTCAGCATGCGGTGAGCCAACCAGAGGGCACCGACAGCCAGGTCGGGGGCGATGAGCACGACCTCGCCGTCGGAGATACCGAGGACGTCGCCCGGTTCGCAGCGACCCACCCATGTCAGCGCCTCGGTCTCCGCGACCAGCAACCCGGCGGTGCGGGTGCCGGCGGCCGCCTCGGCCATCGCGACGACGTCGTCACCGGCCCAGCGCGCCGCGTCGTGCACGGCGAGCGCCGAGAGCCCCTGCAGCACCGAGGAGGTGGGCACCACGAGCACCTCCTGGCCGTCCCGGCGGGCGGTGGACGCCGCACGCTCGGCCGCCGGGGTGAGCTCGGCGTCGTCGGGTAGCAGGACGACGTGCCGGGCGCGGGTGCCGGCCAGCGCAGCCATCAGCGCGGCCTCGTCCACCGGCCGATCATCCGGGCGTCTCAGCACGTCGGCACCCTCCGCACGGGCCAGTTCCGCGAGCTCTGACCCACCGACGACCATCAGCACCGCACGGGCCCGGACGAACCGTCCACCCGGCGCGGCGGCGACCCGCCCGGCCGCCTGGTCGGCGAACCGGACGACGGTGACCCGGTGCGGCCGCCCCGCGTCCAGACCCGCCTCCAGCGCGGCGCCGATGTCGGTGCAGTGCACGTGGACGTTCCAGAGCCCGGCCCCGTCGCCGACGATCGCCACGCAGTCCCCGACGGTCGACAGCGTCGCGCGCAGCACCTCGACCCGCTCGGCATCGGTGCCCTCGAGCAGGTACATGACCTCGTAGTCGAACTCTGCCGAGCCGCTCTCCCGCTCGGCGGTGAGCGCCTCCCGATCCCGCACCGGCACGGTGAGCAAGCAGCCGGACGCCGGTGTCGACGTCGCCGGCATCCGGCCGCTGACCAGGCACGCGAGGGCATCGAGGACGACGAACAGGCCGAGCCCACCGGCGTCGACGACCCCGGCTCGGGCGAGCTCGGGCAGCTGCCCGGTGGTGGCCCGGAGCGCGACAGCGGCGCCGTCGGCGGCAGCCACCGCAATGTCCTCGAGCCGATCGGCGACGTCGGTGGCGTCCGGCAGGTGGCTGTCCGGCAGGCCATCTCGCTGACGTCTGGCGGCGGCGGCACCCGCGCGGAGCACCGACAGCATCGTTCCTTCGCGGGGACGGCTCAGGGCGGCGGTGACGAGCCGGTCCGCGCGGTGCAGCCCATCGGTGAACACCGCGCCGCCGCAGACCCCCGGGGCGTCGGCCACCGCGTCGGCGACGCCGCGGAGCACCTGGGAGAGGATCACCCCGGAGTTACCCCGAGCCCCGAGAAGCGCGCCGCGGGCCAGGGCGACGGCCACCGGCGCGGGCTCGAGGTCGTCGCCATCGCCCTCCCGCAGGCCGCGACGCCCGGCATCGGCGGCGGCGCGCATGGTGAGCAGCAGGTTGGTTCCGGTGTCCCGGTCGGGCACCGGGAAGACGTTGATCCGGTCGATCTCCGTGCAGTGCCGTTCCAACGCCAACGTGGCCGCCTTGGCCCAACCCCTGAGCAGCGCTGCGTCGAAGGTCTGTTGGCTCACCCGGAGAGGTTACCGAGTGGGGGGTGCGCGACGTCCCCGGACGTCACGGGTACGCTAGCGCTGCGCAACCGGGGAACCCCGGTCTCTGCAATTCGTCTATCCCGAGGAGTGGCCGACGTGCCTGCCGTCTGCGACGTCTGCGGCAAGGGTCCGGGCTTCGGCATGTCCGTCTCGCACTCGCATCGCCGCACCCATCGCCGCTGGAACCCCAACATCCAGACCGTGCGGACCCGGCTCGGCGGTGGCAACCGCCAGCGCCTCAACGTGTGCACATCCTGCCTGAAGGCCGGTAAGGTCGCCCGGGCCTGAGCGCGCGAGCACGATTCACCAGGGCCGGAGCGGTCGTCGCTCCGGCCTTTTGGTGTGCCGGTCAAGCAGTATCCGGTCAAGCGCTCCGCGGGAACGCCGCTCAGGGGAGTTTCCAGTCCACCGGATCTCCGCCCAGCTCCTCCAGCAACGCGTTCACCCGGCTGAACGGGCGCGAGCCGAAGAACCCGCGGTCGGCCGACATGGGACTCGGGTGCGCGGATTCGACGCACGGCACGTCGATGAGCAGCGGCGCCAGGTTCCGTGCGTCCCGCCCCCACAGGATGGCCACCAGCGGCGCGCCGTCGCGGTCCACCAAGGCCCGGATGGCCTGCTCGGTGACCTTCTCCCAGCCCTTGTCCCGGTGCGACCCCGGCTTGCCGGGCTCGACGGTGAGCACCCGGTTGAGCAGCAGGACGCCCTGGTCCGCCCACGGCGTGAGGTCGCCGGTGGCGGGAGTGGGGTGGCTGAGATCGTCGGAGTACTCACGGAAGATGTTGACCAGGCTGCGCGGGATCGGACGGGTCCGCGGCGCCACCGCGAACGACAGGCCGACCGCATGCCCGGGCGTCGGGTACGGGTCCTGCCCGACGACCAGCACCCGCACCCCGTCGAAGGGCTGGGTGAACGCCCGTAGCACGTTGGCCCCGGCGGGGAGGTAGCGGCGGCCGGCGGCGAGCTCGGCGCGAAGGAACTCGCCCATCGCAGTGATCACCGGGGCGACCGGGTCCAGGGCCCGGGCCCACCCGACATCCATGATCTCGGTCAGGGCTTTGGGCCGGATGACCGCCATCTCGTCGGCAGCCATCAGCGCTCCAGCAGCCGCAGCTCGGCGCGGAACCGCTTGCCGCGATCGATGCCAGCGGAGATCAGAGCGTTGCCGCCCTCGATGGGGACGCCGTGCCCGATGGTCACGCCGGCACCGATGATCGTCAACGACCAGGACGCGACGTTGCCGATCACCACGGCGTCCGGATGGGCGTAGGTGTCGGGGCGAACTTCGGGGTCGGGGTCACCAAGCGCGTAGATGGACACGCCATCGAGCCTAGTGCAGCACCGCATGAGCCGATCGGGGGTCTGGATCACGCCACTGGCTTCATGATCACCACCCCGCACGGCTGACGGTTCCCAGACAACGATCAAACGCGCGGCACCGTCCGCCCACCGGATCCCCACACCACCTCCTCCCCTGACTTCACCCGACCGAACCCGGCCGTGATCGATGCCGGGCTCCGGATCGGAAGCCGGTCAGTTGGGTAGCCACGCGGTTGCGCCACTGGTCGAGAACTCCCGGGAATGCCGGGTCTGGGCGGGCACGGCGACAGCTGCCTGGATGTCCCCGCCGGTGCGGTTGTCGGGGGCGGAGCGGTTACCCAGCCTGCTGAGCAGCAGGGCGTCGGCCAGCTGTTTGCGGCTGGTGATACCGAGCTTGGAATACGCATTGGCGAGATGGGCCTCGACCGTGCGGACCGAGACCACCAGGCGCGCCGCGATGGCCCGGTTGTGCATGCCCTGCCGGGCGAGCCCGGCGACCTCGGCCTCCCGCCCGGTGAGTCGCGGCAGCGCCAGCGAGGACAGCGCCGGGGTGCGGGCGTTATCACACTCCCGGGTCAGCGC
>JBOHEO010000094.1:0-20401 GCA_050701055.1 Pseudonocardia sp.
TTTGGCCAGGAGCGCAGCCACGCGCTCGGCGCGTCGGTCGTAGGGAATTCTCACGAGCATGGTTACTCTGCTGGTACGTTCAACCAGGGTGGCGATCTGCGATTTGCCGCCCTTCCCGATGATCAAATCGCCTTCCCAGAAACCGGGCACCGCGCGATCGTCGGCTTCGGCGGGACGCTCACTGATGTTGACCATTCCTGAGATCTTTCCCCTGCTCAGAGCCGCCCGGGATCGGGGTACTCGCCTCGCCCGGCCCTGTCGTAACGCGAGTTTGAGCTCGGTGCGCAGCTCGCCTTTCGCCTGCAATACAGTGTTTGATAATGCAATACAGTGTTTGATAAATCGTCTCGTGGGACACTTTCATCTCCGGATCATCAGGATACTCCTCGTCCAGTCTCGCACTGATCTGCTCCGGAGACCACTTCTGTTCCAAGCCTTCGTTCACCGCATTATGCAGCCGGGATGAGGCCACCAGTTTCCGCTCCTTCGGTCGCGTTTTGAATGACTCATACCGCTCCTGGGCGGCAAGAGCCCGATAATCGGCGGCACCGCCATTACGTTCGATCTCTCTTACGATTGTGCTATGGTGCCGCTCGAGCAGTTTCCCGATGCAACGCGCCGAGTTTCCCCGACTCAATCTGCTACAATAGTTGCCTGTCGCTACGACCGTTTGAGCCCAAGGTCCACCTTGCCGTCGATGACGTCCTCTTCGCGTTCGTCACCGATCTCGACCCCACCGCGGCCGCAGGCCGAAAGACTCTACGCCGACGCCGTCGCAGCCCACCGAGTCTGACCGATCACCGGTGGGCACCCGTAGGGCCGCCGGAGGCGGAGGACAAGCCGCGTACAGGGGGAAGCCGTGCTAGCCCCGGGACCTCGAGATGGGTTCGGTGTGGACGGTCATTCGAAGAGGGACTCCTGCTCGGGTTGAGCGGCGCGGGCCGGGTAGCCGGCGACGGCGCGCAGGGTTCGGAGGTCCGGCCACCGGGTCTCTCGTTCGATGAGGGTGAGCAGGAGGGGCGCGGCCGGGCTCGACACTGGCCCGCCACAGGTACAGCCGCCCTGCCGTGGCGATGATCTGCCGTTCGTCGTCGGCCGCCGGGCGTCCCTCGCGTTCGGCGAACCGTCGCTCGCACGCGGCGGGATCATCGAGGAGCAGCACCGTCAGATCGGGTAGCGGCCACCACGGCCCGGCAGCGGCATAGACGCGTTCGGCGGCCGCCCGTAACACGTTGTTCCGGGCGTTGAACGGTCGATGCCGGCGCCGATGGCGGCCTGGTAGACGGCCACGGTGTCGACGCCGCGGTCCTCGATCACGATCTCCGGTGGATCGGCAGGATCCGAGCCTGCGACGCACGGTTTCGCTGGCTCACCCACGACCTCGGCATCGACTCCCGCGCTGAGCACCCACGCCGTTCAGCTACCGCCGCTCTATGCCCGCGCCGCCCGTGCCCAGGGGACGACCACGTCCAAGAGCGACGAACGGGGCCCAGGGCCGATGCTCAGGTGCTGCCGAGCCGAACCGGCGACCGACCGTCACCGGTCGCCGGCCCGAACTCAGCGGTAGTCGCGCCCGAAGTCGTAGTCGTCCAGCGGCACCGCCGCACCGGTGCCCGCGCCGAAGACGTCGGGGCTGTAGTAGCCGTCGTCGTAGCTCGGCAGGGCGTAGGCGGCCGCGCGAGCCTCCTCGGTGGGCTGCACCTGGATGTTGCGGTAGCGGCCGATACCGGTACCGGCCGGGATCAGCTTGCCGATGATCACGTTCTCCTTCAGCCCGACGAGCTTGTCGCGCTTTCCGTTGATCGCGGCATCGGTGAGGATCCGGGTGGTCTCCTGGAACGACGCCGCGGACAGCCACGACTCCGTGGCCAGCGAGGCCTTCGTGATCCCCATCAGCACCGGACGGCCCGAGGCAGGCTCGTTGCCCTCGGCCACCACGCGGCGGTTCTGCGTCTCGAAGTCCGCCCGATCGGCCAGCGCGCCCGGCAGGAACTCCGTGGCGCCCGAGTCGATGATCGTGACCCGGCGGAGCATCTGCCGGATGATGACCTCGATGTGCTTGTCGTGGATGTCCACGCTCTGCGTGCGGTACACCTTCTGCACCTCACGCACCAGGTGCAGCTGCACCTCGCGCGGACCCATGACGCGCAACACCTCGTGCGGGTCGGCCGTGCCCTCGAGCAGCAGCTGCCCCACATGCACGTGGTCACCGTCGGCCAGCGGCCGCTCCTGACCGTCGACGACGGTCATCGCCAGCCACTGACGCTTCGAGAGCTTCTCGTAGACGATCTCCTCGCCACCGTCGTCCGGGGTGAGGGTGATCTTCCAGAAACGCTCGCCATCGTCGATCGCGATCCGACCGTCGACGTCGGCGATCGGCGCCTTGCCCTTCGGCACCCGGGCCTCGAACAGCTCCTGCACCCGGGGAAGCCCCGTGGTGATGTCGTCCCCGGCCACACCGCCGGTGTGGAAGGTACGCATCGTGAGCTGCGTGCCCGGCTCGCCGATGGACTGCGCCGCGACGATGCCCACCGCCTCGCCGACGTCCACCAGCTTGCCGGTGGCCATCGAGCGGCCATAGCACATGCCGCAGATGCCGGTGGCCGACGTGCAGGTGAGCGCACTGCGCACCTTGATCGTCTTCACGCCTACCGCGACGAGGGCGTCGAGCGCGGGATCGCCGAGGTCGTCGCCGCGACGGACGACGGTCTCACCGTCCGGGCCGACCACGTCCTCGGCGGAGCTGCGCGCGTAGACGCCCGTCCGGAGGTAGCGGTGCGGGATCCGGCGGCCGTCGGAGGTTTCCTCGGTGACGGCCATCGTGATGCTGCGCTCGGTGCCGCAATCGACCTCGCGCACGATGACGTCCTGCGAGACGTCCACCAGGCGCCGGGTGAGGTACCCGGAGTCGGCGGTGCGCAGCGCGGTGTCGGCCAGGCCCTTGCGGGTGCCGTGGGTGGAGATGAAGTACTCCAGCACCGACAGGCCCTCACGGAAGTTAGCCTTGATCGGACGGGGGATGTACTCGCCCTTCGGGTTGGCCACCAGACCCCGCATCCCGGCGAGCTGCCGGACCTGGGTCATGTTGCCCGCCGCGCCCGACTTGACGATCGTCGGGATCGGGTTGTCCTCGGGGAAGTTGTCCTCCATCGCCTTGGCGACCTCTTCGGACGCCTGGCTCCAGATCTTGACCATCTCGTCGTTGCGCTCCTGGTAGGACAGGGCGCCGCGCTGGTAGCGCTTGTTGACCAGGTCGGCCTTCGTCTCGTAGCCGTCGAGGATCTGCTGCTTGTTCGGCGGCACCACCACGTCGGAGATCGCGATGGTGACCCCGGACCGGGTGGCCCAGTAGAAGCCGGCTTCCTTCAGCCGGTCCAGCACCTGCGCGACCTCGGTCATCGAGTAGCGCTCTGCCAGCTCGTTGATGATCGTGGCCTGACGCTTCTTCGGCAGCGGCTCGTTGACGAACGGGTAGTCCGCCGGGAGCAGCTCATTGAACAGCACCCGCCCGAGCGTGGTGTCGGCCAACCAGACGTCGCCGGGCTGCCAGCCGTTCGCGGCCAGCCCCTCGAACACCTCGACCGGCGGCACCGCGTCGCTGAGCCGGATCTTGATCGGCGCCTGCAGGTGGAGCACCTTGCGGTCGTAGGCCATGATCGCCTCGGAGAGCGACGAGTACGCGTGGTCCGCTCCCGCCGCGTCCGCACGCAGCCGGCTCAGGTGGTACAGACCCGTGACCATGTCCAGACGCGGCATGGCCAGGGGTCGCCCGGAGGCGGGCGAGAGGATGTTGTTGGACGACAACATCAACACCCGGGCCTCGGACTGCGCCTCGGCCGACAGCGGCAGGTGTACCGCCATCTGGTCACCGTCGAAGTCGGCGTTGAACGCCTCGCAGACCAGCGGGTGCAGCTGGATGGCCTTGCCCTCCACCAGCTGCGGCTCGAAGGCCTGGATGCCCAGCCGGTGCAGCGTCGGTGCCCGGTTGAGCAGCACCGGGTGCTCGGAGATGACCTCCTCGAGCACGTCCCACACCTGCGAGCGACCGCGCTCGACCATGCGCTTGGCCGACTTGATGTTCTGCGCGTGGTTGAGATCGACCAGTCGCTTCATGACAAACGGCTTGAAGAGCTCCAGTGCCATGCCCTTCGGCAGGCCGCACTGGTGCAGCTTGAGCTGCGGACCGACCACGATGACCGAACGGCCCGAGTAGTCGACGCGCTTGCCGAGCAGGTTCTGGCGGAACCGGCCCTGCTTGCCCTTGAGCAGGTCGGACAGCGACTTGAGCGGGCGGTTGCCCGGACCCGTCACCGGCCGGCCGCGGCGACCGTTGTCGAACAGCGCGTCGACGGCCTCCTGGAGCATCCGCTTCTCGTTGTTGATGATGATCTCGGGTGCGCCGAGATCGATCAGTCGCTTGAGGCGGTTGTTGCGGTTGATCACCCGGCGGTACAGGTCGTTGAGATCGGACGTGGCGAAGCGGCCGCCGTCGAGCTGAACCATCGGGCGCAGGTCCGGCGGGATGACCGGGACGCAGTCGAGCACCATGCCCATGGGTGAGTTGCCCGTGGCCTGGAACGCGGCCACGACCTTGAGCCGCTTGAGCGCGCGCAGCTTCTTCTGACCCTTGCCGCTGCGGATGGTCTCCCGCAGGTTCTCGGCCTCGGCCGCGATGTCGAAGTTCTGCGCGAGGGTCTGGATCGCCTCGGCACCCATCGAGCCGGTGAAGTAGTCGCCGTAGCGGTCGTAGAGCTCGCGGTAGAGCCCCTCGTCCGCGATCAGCTGCTGCACGTCGAGCTTGGAGAAGCTGGTCCAGATCTCGTCGAGCCGGTCCAGCTCGCGCTGGGCACGGTCGCGGAGCTGGCGCATCTCGCGCTCGCCACCCTCCTTGACCTTGCGGCGGACGTCGCTCTTGGCTCCCTCCGCCTCGAGCTCGGCGACGTCGGCCTCGAGCTTCTGGGCCCGGGCCTCCAGATCGGCATCGCGACGGTTCTCGACCCGCTTGCGCTCCACGCTCATCTCGGTCTCGAGCGTGGACAGGTCGTTGTGGCGCAGCTCCTTGTTGATCGACGTGATCACGTAGGCAGCGAAGTAAATAATCTTCTCGAGGTCCTTGGGCGCCAGGTCGAGAAGATAGCCCAGCCGGCTCGGCACGCCCTTGAAGTACCAGATGTGCGTGACCGGGGCGGCCAGCTCGATGTGGCCCATCCGCTCACGGCGCACCTTGGCGCGGGTGACCTCCACACCGCAGCGCTCGCAGATGATGCCCTTGAAGCGCACCCGCTTGTACTTGCCGCAGTAGCACTCCCAGTCCCGGGTGGGACCGAAGATCTTCTCGCAGAACAGCCCGTCCTTCTCCGGCTTGAGGGTGCGGTAGTTGATGGTCTCGGGCTTCTTCACCTCGCCGTGGGACCACTGGCGGATGTCCTCGGCGGTGGCCAGGCCGATGCGCAGCTCGTCGAAGAAGTTGACGTCGAGCACGTGTGTCCTCAGTTCCTTCGTGGGTCTACTGGAGGCCGTTGATCAGATCGAGTCAATAGGATTCAGTTCGCTCTTAATTGACCACGTCATCGACGGTCATCGAATCGGTGCCGGGACGGCTGGACAGGTTGATCCCCAGGTTCGCCGCGGCCCGCTCCAGGTCCTCGTCGTCGGTATCGCGCATCTCGATGGTGGCACCGTCACTGGAGAGCACCTCGACGTTGAGGCACAGCGACTGGAGCTCCTTGAGCAGGACCTTGAACGACTCCGGGATGCCCGGCTCGGGGATGTTCTCCCCCTTGACGATCGCCTCGTAGACCTTGACCCGGCCCACCACGTCGTCCGACTTGATGGTGAGCAGCTCCTGCAGCGTGTACGCAGCCCCGTAGGCCTGCATCGCCCAGCACTCCATCTCACCGAAGCGCTGGCCTCCGAACTGGGCCTTGCCGCCGAGGGGCTGCTGCGTGATCATCGAGTACGGGCCGGTGGAGCGTGCGTGGATCTTGTCGTCCACCAGGTGGAGCAGCTTCAGGATGTACATGTAGCCGACCGCGACCGGGAACGGGTACGGCTCCCCGGATCGCCCGTCGAAAAGCTGCGCCTTGCCGTCGGCACCGACCATGCGCTCGCCGTCGCGGTTGGGCAGCGTGGAGCCGAGCAGCCCGGCGATCTCGTGTTCCTTGGCGCCGTCGAACACCGGGGTGGCGGTGTTCGTGCCGGCCGGCGCCGAGTAGAGCTCCTCAGGCAGCAGCGAGGCCCATTCGGGCTTGCCCTCGATGTCCCAACCGGTCTTGGCGATCCACCCGAGGTGGGTCTCCAGGACCTGGCCGATGTTCATCCGCCGCGGCACCCCGTGGGTGTTGAGGATGATGTCGACCGGCGTGCCGTCCGGCAGGAACGGCATGTCCTCGGCGGGCAGGATCTTGCCGATGACGCCCTTGTTGCCGTGGCGCCCGGCCAGCTTGTCGCCATCCTGGATCTTGCGCTTCTGCGCCACGTAGACGCGGACCAGCTCGTTGACGCCCGGGGCCAGCTCGTCCTCGTCGTCGCGGCTGAACACCCGGATGCCGATGACCTTGCCGTTCTCCCCGTGCGGCACCTTCAGCGAGGTGTCGCGCACCTCGCGTGCCTTCTCACCGAAGATCGCGCGGAGCAGCCGCTCCTCCGGGGTGAGCTCGGTCTCGCCCTTGGGCGTGACCTTGCCGACCAGGATGTCACCGGGCTGGACCTCGGCACCGATCCTGATGATGCCTCTTTCGTCAAGGTCGGCCAGCACTTCTTCAGAGACGTTCGGGATGTCCCGGGTGATCTCCTCGGCGCCCAGCTTGGTGTCGCGGGCGTCGGTCTCGTGCTCCTCGATGTGGATCGACGTGAGCACGTCGTCCTGAACCAGGCGCTGCGAGAGGATGATCGCGTCCTCGTAGTTGTGGCCCTCCCACGGCATGATCGCAACGAGCAGGTTCTTGCCCAGCGCCATCTCGCCAGCCTCGGTGCACGGCCCGTCGGCCAGCACCTGCCCCTGCTCGACCCGCGCACCCTCGATCACCGTGGGCTTCTGGTTGGTGCAGGTGCCCTGGTTGGAGCGGCGGAACTTGTGCAGGCGGTAGGTGCGGCGGGTGCCGTCGTCGGCCATCACGGTGATGTAGTCGGCGCACAGCTCCTCGACCACACCGGCCTTCTCGGCCACCACCACGTCACCGGCGTCGACCGCGGCCCGCAGCTCCATGCCGGTGCCGACGAGCGGCGACTCGCTGCGCAGCAGCGGCACCGCCTGACGCTGCATGTTGGCGCCCATCAGCGCCCGGTTGGCGTCGTCGTGCTCGAGGAACGGGATCATCGCCGTGGCGACCGACACCATCTGTCGCGGCGAGACGTCGATGTAGTCGACACCCTTCGGGGAGATGTAGTCGACCTCGCCTGCCTTGCGGCGGACGAGGACCCGCTCCTCCTGGAAGTTGCCGTCGTCGTCGAGCGGCGCGTTGGCCTGCGCCTTGACGAAGCGGTCCTCCTCGTCCGCGGTGAGGTAGTCGATCTGGTCGGTGACCCGGCCGTCGATGACCTTGCGGTACGGGGTCTGGATGAAGCCGAACGGGTTGACCTGCGCGAAGCTCGACAGCGACCCGATCAGGCCGATGTTCGGGCCTTCCGGGGTCTCGATCGGGCACATCCGACCGTAGTGGCTGGTGTGCACGTCGCGGACCTCGAAGCCGGCCCGCTCACGGGACAGGCCACCCGGACCGAGCGCGGACAGCCGACGCTTGTGCGTCAGGCCCGCGAGCGGGTTGGTCTGGTCCATGAACTGCGACAGCTGCGAGGTGCCGAAGAACTCCTTGATCGCCGCCACGACCGGACGGATGTTGATCAGGGTCTGCGGGGTGATCGCCTCGACGTCCTGAGTGGTCATCCGCTCGCGGACGACCCGTTCCATGCGCGACAGGCCGACCCGGATCTGGTTCTGGATCAGCTCACCCACGGTGCGCAGGCGCCGGTTGCCGAAGTGGTCGATGTCGTCGGTCTCGACCGGGATCTCGATCTCGCTGTCACCCTCGCCGACCGTCATCATCGTGTCGCCCGCGTGCAGCCGGACGAGGTATTCGATGGTGGTGGCGACGTCTTCCTCGGTGAGCGTGCCGACCGAGGTGGCGACCTTCAGGCCCAGCTTCTTGTTGGCCTTGTACCGGCCGACCCGGGCGAGGTCGTAGCGCTTGTCCTTGAAGAAGAGGTTCTCCAGCAGGGTCTGCGCACTCTCCCGGGTGGGCGGCTCGCCCGGCCGCAACTTGCGGTAGATGTCGAGCAGCGCCTCGTCCTGGCCGGCGGTGTGGTCCTTCTCCAGGGTGGCGAGCATCGTCTCGGAGAACCCGAAGCGCTTCTGGATCCGGTCGGTGTCCCAGCCGAGTGCCTTGAGCAGGACGGTGACCGGCTGGCGGCGCTTGCGGTCGATGCGGACGCCGACGGTGTCGCGCTTGTCGACGTCGAACTCCAGCCAGGCACCCCGACTAGGAATAATCTTGACCGAGTAGACGTCCTTCTCGGTGGTCTTGTCGATGGCGTGATCGAAGTAGACGCCCGGGGAACGGACCAGCTGGGACACCACGACACGCTCGGTGCCGTTGATAATGAAGGTGCCCTTGTCGGTCATCACTGGGAAGTCACCCATGAACACCGTCTGGCTCTTGATCTCGCCCGTGGTGTTGTTGGTGAACTCCGCGGTGACGAACAGCGGAGCCGCGTATGTCATGTCCTTGTCCTTGCACTCCTCGACCGAGGCCTTGACCTCGTCGAAGCGTGGGTCGGAGAAGGACAGGGACATGGAACCGGAGAAGTCCTCGATGGGTGAGATCTCGGTGAGGATGTCCTCGAGACCCCCCATCGGCTTCTCATCGCCGGCGTCGATGCGCCGCTGGAACCACGCCTCGTCCCCGACCAGCCACTCAAAGGACTGGGTCTGAAGATCGAGCAGATCGGGCACCCGGAGCGGTTCGCGGATCTTCGCGAAGGAGACCCGGGTAGGCGCTCCCGGGAGATTCAAATGGTCTGAGGTGGTCGCGAGGGTTGAGTTCGACACTGTGGCGCGGGAGACAGCCAAGATGCGTCCTTCCGAGAACTGCGCTCTCTGCTGGCGGCACCGGGTCTGACGCGCTACCGTCTGCATCGTCGCGCCCAGGCGGGAGGTCCGGGCCGACGGGCAGGGGACGCGGTTCCCCGATGCACACCGTCTGTTGTCTAGGCACAGCCGCAGACCAGGCTCCCCGGAGCGGGTATCTTGGGGGCTCTCGACGGTGAGAACACTCAGCGCGCACCGGGGCTGGTTCGAGGCAGCGCAAAGAAGCAGTCTAGCCGCAAACGCAGCCGCTGTCGAGGCAGGTCACAGTCACGTCACCGAGGCAACCATCGAGACCTAAGAGTGACGTGACAAGCGCATCGAGTCAAGACGCTACGCGTCGGTAAGTGGTCTCTTTCGGAGGGTGACCGGCCAGGTCGCGCGGGCCAAAATCCGTTGAGGATCCCGATCCGGGTGTCCTCGGCCACTCTGACGACCATCTGACGTCGCGCCGCACAGCTTATCCCCAACTTCACCCGTCCGGCGCTCGCTCGACGGTCGCACCCTCATCACGCTTCGCGTTCTCGGATCCGCCATGAACTCCCCCGCCGGGAGCTCCGGTCCCGGGGTTCAGGCCTGAGCGACAACGAACGGCACTGTCGTCCAGGTCTACTGGACGACAGTGCCGTTCGTTGCGTGCGCGGTGCCGGGGGGTCAGCTCAGGCTGACCTTTGCGCCGGCGTCCTCCAGCTTGGACTTTGCGGACTCTGCCGCGTCCTTGGCGATGCCCTCAAGGATCGACTTCGGAGCGCTCTCGACGAGGTCCTTCGCCTCCTTGAGGCCCAGGCCGGAGACGAGCTCGCGGACGACCTTGATGACCTGGATCTTCTTCTCACCGGCCGCCTCGAGGACGACGTTGAACTCGTCCTTCTCCTCCGGTGCCTCGACGGCCGCTGCGGCCGGGCCGGCTGCGGCGACCGCGACCGGTGCGGCGGCGGTGACCTCGAAGGTCTCCTCGAACTTCTTCACGAACTCCGACAGCTCGATCAGCGTCATGTCCTTGAACGCGTCGAGCAGGTCGTCGGTCGACATCTTTGCCATGGGTGGTGCCTCTCTCGGCTCGGGTCTCCACGTCGGGGGCGACGCGTGCGGTGGTACGGGTGGATCAGCTCTCAGGTCCACGTCGGGGGTTCGACGCGTGCGGTGGTACGGCGGATCAGCTCTCGGCGGCGTCGGCAGCGGGAGCCGCCTCGTCGGCGGGAGCAGGAGTCTCAGCGGTGCCTTCGGCGCCGGGGCTCGCGCCCGTAGCCGACGCTTCGGCCTGGCGCTTGTCGACCAGCGCCTGGGCGAGCCGCGCCACCTGCGACGCAGGCGCGGCGAACAGACCGGCAGCCTTCGCGAGGTTGCCCTTCATCGCGCCGGCCAGCATGGCCAGCAGGACCTCACGGGACTCCAGGTCGGCGATCCGGTTGACCTCGTCGACGGTCAGCGAGCGGCCGTCCATGAAACCGCCCTTGATCACCAAGGCCGGATTGGTCTTGGCGAAGTCACGCAGTGCCTTCGCGGCGCCCACCGGCTCACCCGCGACGAACGCGATGGCCGTCGGGCCCACGAGCAACGCGTCGAGGCCCTCCACGCCCGCATCCGCAGCCGCCCGTTTGATCAGGGTGTTCTTCGCGACGCGGTAGGACACGTCGGCGCCGAGCGCCCGGCGCAGCGTCGTGAGCTGGGCCATGCTGAGCCCGCGGTACTCGGTGATCACCGAGGCGGACGCGCCCCGGAACTTCTCGGCGATCTCGTCGACCACCGCGACCTTGTCGGATCGGGCCATCCCTTGCCTCCTCTCGATTGTCGGTACTCCTGTCGATCCATCCGCGACGGACCCGGGAGACGACGAGCGCCCCGGCGCAGGAGCGCACGGGGCGGGAGAGGAGCACCGCATACTGCGGCATCCTGGGCGGCCTCGTCCTCCTGCGCGGGCCGTCCGCTGTCGCGGAGCCTTCGGACGCTGCCCCTGACGGGCTGCGCAGACCTGCGGTCTTCGGTGGAACTGCGGCAACGATACGCGACCGGTCCTTGCCGATAAGACGACACCCTCGCCGTGCCCAATCCGCGAACTCGCCGTGTCGGATCGGCGAACTCGCCGGGTCAGTGGCTGTGCACCGTGGAGATCTTCCAACGGCCGTCGACACGTTCGCCCGTGACCGTCAGCCGGCCGGCCGCCGTGAGCTGCTCGGCGTCGGACACCCGGGTGGCCTGCTGGTCCATGAACGCCACCAGCACGGCGCGGTCACCATCGATGGTCTGCACGGCCGCGAGGGTGACCGTCGCCGACACGACCGCCTGCTGCTGCGGCGCCAGCTCGCGGACCTGCGCGAACAGCTGGTCGAACTCGGCGGCGAAGTTCGGGGTGAGCACCGCGCGGGCGGCGCGCTCGTTCTCGTCGAGCCGGGCGAAGTCGAAGGAGTAGACCGTCTCGAGCGCGTCGCCGAGCTGGCCTGCGACCTCGGCCGTGGCGGCGACGTCGGTGAGGGCCGTGTTCCGCGCGGCCGGGGTGCTGCGCGCCGCGTGGTCAAGCACGGCGAACAGCACGGCCAGGACCAGGAACACGACCAGCGCACCGGTCGACAGCAGAACGGAGCGGGTGGCCAGGGCTGCGCGAAGCACGCTCCCCCGCGACGGGCCGGCCGCGGTCGGTGACGCCGTGAGCGCGCCGTCGTCGGTCGGGGTGCCGCGGGCCTCGACAGCCGGCCGGCGCGCCGCGGACGTTCGGTCAGGCCGGGGCTCGTCGAGATCGACGGTCGGCGTCGGGCGTCGGGCGTCGGGGTGGGCCGGGGCGGAGGTCAGCCCAGCCACCCGCGGCCGTCGGGTCGGCGTGCTGCGGCGACGAGGGGGCACCCCGGTCACCTCCTGCTCTGTGGCTCGTGGGCGAGGAGTCGCATGCGGGACCTGAGACGCGACCTAACGGACGGGGGACAGCCTGCTGACCTTCCACCCCTGTTCGGTGCGGGTCATCTCCACCTGGAGGCGTTGGCGGGTGAGCACCGGCTCCGCTCCCTCGGGCCGGACCTGTACGTCGACCCCGACCAGCACCCGGGCGATCCCGGCCCGGACGTCGAGCTCGGCGACAGCGGCGTCGGTGACCGACGCCTGCGTGGTGCGCCGGGACTCCGCGACGAACGTCGCGTACTGCTCGCGGTTGGTCCGGAACTCCTCCAGCGCCGTGCCGGTCGACGACTGCTCCCAGAGGTCCAGTCCAGCCTCGACGTTGCCGGCGTCCAGGGTGTTGAGGTTGATCGCGGCCTGGCGGGCATCGAGCAGGACGGTGTCGCGCGCCCGCGCCAGCTCGACGGAGTCGTCGGTGGCAGCCAACCCCCACCGGACGCCGAAGGCGATCGCGGCGAGTGCCGCCAGCGCCGCTAAGGCGGCGATCACCCGGACCGGGGTGGGCGGAGCGCCGACCCCGGCGGGAGCGGCCGGTTCGGCACGTTCGGAAACGACCGTCATCAGGCCTCCAGCCATCCTCGGACGGCGGCTCGTTCAGCTGAGCAGGATCTGCCCCGGGGAGCTCAACGGGGGAGCTGAGCTCGCTGGATCCGAACCCGCCGGCAGGGGCAGTACGGGCCCGGGTCGCGCATCCTCGGGCGGCATCGGGGTGGCCGCCCTCGGGACATTCTGCGCCCCGCGCACCGAGATGGGGCTTCCGGGGGGTTCCGCGCAGGAGGCTTTCCTGTTCACCGGGGTGTTCCGCAGGTCGTCACCCGGGCGACGGTCGGTCGTCCCGTAGCCCTGAGTGCAGGGATACGGGTCGAAAAAGTTGATCACCAGGCCGAGGTGCGCGGTCCCGTCGCCGGGCACCACCGTGTAGGCGTTCGCGGAGACACCCGGGTAGGTGACCAGCAGCTGGCGCAACCCGTCCTGGCGGGGCTCGGCGACCCGGGCCACCGTGAGCAGGTCCGCGATCAGCCGGGACAATCCCGGGCCGGCATCGTCGAGCAGCACGACGATCTCCCTGGACACCTCCGGACCGGTCCGGGTCAGCCGGCGCAGATCCGGGTCAGCCGCCGCGAGCCGGTCGGCGAACAGGGCGAGGTCACCGCTGATGCTCGCGAACGAACCGGCCACGTCGTTCTGCGTGGTCAGGACCGTGCGCCCGTCGCGGATGAGGGCGAGGGTCTGGGGCAGCGCCTCGACGGCGTCCGCGGTGAAGGCATCGGTGGTGTCGAGGATCTTCTGCAGCGGCTGCCCGGTGTCGGTGAACGCGGTGCCGAGCTCGTCGACGACGGTCTGCAACGACTCCAGCGGCACGGAACGGACGAAGTCGTCGAGGCTCACCACGAGCTCCTCGACCGGCACCGGGACGGTCGCCCGCGACGCCGGGATCACCGATCCGGCCTCGAGCAGCGCACCGCCGGAGCTGGCGGGCACCAGGTCGACGAACTGCTCGCCGATCGCGGACAGGTTGCGCACCGCGGCGTCGACGTCGGCCGGGATCGCCGGCGCGCTCCGGTTGATGTCGAGCTGCACCTCGACACCCTCGGCGGTGAGCGACAGGGGGCCGACCCGCCCCACGCTCACCCCGCGGTAGGTGACGTCGGCGCCGGAGAAGATGCCACCGGAGTCGGTCAGCTGGAGCCGCACCGGGTAGGTGGTCGAGCCGAGAAGATCGCCAAGGCCGGCGTAACGGAACCCGACGTAGCCCACCCCGACCAGCGTCACCAGCAGGAACGCGACCAGCTGGACCCGGACCACCCGGGTGATCACGAGCCGCCTCCGAGCAGCGGGCCGAGCGGACCGTCCGGGCCGTCCGGTCGCGGAACGACGCGTTCGGCGCCCCTCGGCGCGGGCAGTGGCACCAGCTGCTCCCCGTCCTCGGTGAGCAGCGGGAACTCCGGCGGGGCCGGCTGGTCCGTCGGACCGAGCAGCGACCCGAGCAGCTCCGCGGTGGGCGGCAGGTCCCGCAGCGGACCGTCGGGTCCGAGCGGCGGCTGGCCCGATCTCCTGAAGTTGTCCAGGATGTCGCTCAGGTCCAGGTCGGCGCGCACGTAGAGGTTGGCGTAGTCGCCGGCGAACGCGTCCACGGCGGCGTCGGTGAACGGCGGGGTGAACAGGATCTGCAGCGAGTTCGGCAGGTCGTCGCCGGCCTCGGCCAGCTTCTCCAGGATCGGACGCAGCAGCTCCAGGTCGGCGAGGACGTCCGCGCGGCTGCGGTTGAGCACGTCGATGGAGACCCCGGAGAGCCGGTCGAGGGCTTGGAGCAGGTCGACGAGCTGGTCGCGCTGAGCCTCCAGCTCGGCCAGGCCCGGCCCGAGATCGGTCAGCGCGACCGTGATCTGGTCGCGGCGCTGGACCAGCGCGGAGCTGAGGCGGTTGATCTCATCCAGGGCCCTGGTGATCTCGGTCTTGCGATCGTCGAGGGCTCCGACCAGCGTGCCGAGGTCGCCGAGCAGCGCCCGGATCTCCGGCTCGTTGCCGGTCAGCGCCGTGTTCAGCTCGGTCGCGATCGTCCGGATCTGCGCCACCCCGCCGCCGTTGAGCAGCATCGACAGCGCGCCGAGCACCTCCTCGACCTCCGCGGCCCGGCTGGTGCGGGCGAGCGGGATGGTGGCCTCGTCAGCCAGCACCGGGCCGGCGCCGGAGTTCACCGGGGCGAGCAGCTCGACGAACTTCTCGCCGAGCAGGCTCGTGGTCCGCACCCGGGCCAGCGCGTCGGCCGGCACCCGCACGTCCCGGTTGACCAGCACGGTCACCAACGCGGTCCACCCGGGACTGACCTCGATCTCGGCGACCGACCCGACCGGCACGTCGTTGACCTTGACCAGGGCCTGCGGGACGAGGTCAACGACGTCAGCGAACTCGATGGTGACCTCGTAGGGGTTCTCGCCAAGGTCGGCCCCACCGGGTAGATCGACACCTCGCAGCCCGCCCGCCAGGGAACCGCAACCGCTGATCAGCAGCGCGGTTGCGGTCAGGACCGCGGACCACCCCCGGAGCGCGCCTCGACACCGCATCACCGGCCACCTCCGATCGGAGCCGGCGGGTCGGCGGGTGCCGGCGCGGCGCCGCCTTCGGGTTCCGTGGGCAGCGCGAGGCCCGGCACCGGCGGTGGCTTCCCGGCCTGCAACGCCGTGATCACCTCGGCCGCGCTGGGGAACTGGACCGTGCTGAGCTCGGCACAGGTGGTGGCGAGGTCGGGCGGCAGGTCCCCGGGCGACGCGCGCTCGGCGAGCAGGCACGCCAACGCCGCCGGCGGGAACGTCAGCTCGTTGATGTCGGCCCGGGTGTCGAGCGTGCCCGACGCGGCGTTGTAGGTGTTCGTGAGGTTGCCCAGCGCGGCCGGGCCGACGTCGAGGGTCTCCGCGAGGGCCCGCTTCTGGCGCACGAGCACCTCGGTGACCTCGGTGAGCCGGTCGACGTTCGACGCGAGGATCTCGCGGTTGTCCCGGATGAAGCCGGCGACGTCGTCCAGGGCGATCGCGAGATCCCGCAGCACCGCGCCGACGTTGTCGCGCTCGTCGGCGAGGAACCCGGCCACGTCCGCCAGCCGGGTGGTGAACTCGCGAACCTCGGCGTCGTTGGCCGCGATCGTCGAGACGAAGGACTGGAGCTCGGTGACCGTCCCGAACAGCTCCTCGCGGGAGCCGGCGAGCGTGCCGGAGAGTTCTCCGAGATTGCGGATCGTGTCGTTGATCCGCTGGCCGTTACCGTCGAGGTTGGCCGCTCCGACGTCGAGGACGTCGGACAGCGCACCGTCGGCGTTCACGCCCTGCGGACCGAGCACCCGGGAGAGCTCCGACGCCGTGCGGGTCAGGTCGTCGACGCCCAACGGCACCGCGGTGCGGGTGACCGGGATGACCGCGCCGTCGGCCAGCTCAGGTCCCCCGGAGTAGGTCGGGGTGAGCTGGACGTAGCGCCCGGTGACCAGGCTCGGGGAGATGACCACGGCGCGGGCGGCGGCGGGCAGCGTGAGGTCGGCGTCGTCCAGGCGCATCTCCACGCGCACCTGGGTGGCCTCCGGCACCACGTTCGTGATCCGGCCGACCTCGACGCCGAGCACCCGTACCGCGTTGCCCTCGAAGACCGCCTCGGCGGAGGTGAAGTAGGCGGTGACGGCACGGCCGGGAGGCTGGATCACGAGATACACCCCGCCGGCCACCAGCACGGCGATGACGGCGAGCAGCGCCGTGTACCGGAGCTGTCGCCGGTCGGCCCCGATGAGCGCCACCTCAGCACCCCCCCTGGTTGATGGGGCCGAGCTCGGGGGGCACCAGCGCGCAGACGTAGTTGTCGAACCAGCGCCCGTTGCCGACGGTGTTGGTGAACAGCCGGGTGAACACGGCCTGCAACTTCAGCGCCTTCTCCAGGTCGTTCTTGTTGCGCTCGAGCAGGGCGGCGACCCGATCCAGCGACTCGAGAGTGGGACGGAGCTGCTCGCGGTTGTCCGCGACGAGGCCGCGCAGCTGCGCGGAGAGGTCCCGGGTGCCGCGCAGGAGCTCGCTGATCGCATCCTTGCGCCGCTGGATCTCGGCCAGCAGCAGGTTGCCGTCCGCGAGCAGCTGCTCGACGTCGGCGCCCCGATCGGCCAGCACATCCGAGAGGTTGCGGGTGCCGGCGAGCAGCCGGCGGATCTCCTCGTCGCGGCTCGCGATGGTGGTGGAGAGCCGGGACAGCCCGTCCAGGGCACCGCGGACCTCGGTCGGGGTGTCGCGGAAGGTGTCGGCGAGGGTCGTGAGGCTCGTGGCGAGCCGGCCGGTGTCGAGCGCCTCGATGGTGCCCGACAGCCCGTTGACGGCCTCCACCACGTCGAACGGCGACGCGGTGCGGGCCAGCGGGATCGGCTGCCCGGGGTCGAGCTCGGCGTCACCCTGCGGGTCGAGCGCAAGGAACTTCGCCCCGAGCAGTGTCTTGATCTCGATCGACGCCGACGTGCGGTCGCCGATCCAGGCATCGTCGAGAGTGAACGTCACCAGCACCCGGTCCCCGGCGAGCTCGACGGCGTCGACCCGACCGGCCTCGACGCCGGCGATGGTCACCAGGTCGCCGGACTGCAGCCCCGCGGCCTCGGAGAACTCGGCCTGGTAGGTCGTGCCCGAACCGAAGATCGCCGGGCCGTTGAACGCCAGCACCGTGACGAGCAGGATCACCAGCAGGCCGGTGATCGCGATGGGCACCGGCGACCGGTTGCTGAACGAGTCCATCAGTCACCCACCGGCGGGAGCGGGGGCAGGACCGGGGCGGCGGCCGGCTCGGCGGGCCGGGCGGAGTCGCCGGACGGTTGCGGCGCGATGTCACCCTCGCCGACGAGGAGGCCGTCGTCGTCGGGATCGGATCCGCAGCGCTGCGCGGTGTTCGTATAGGCCGGGATCTCGACCTGCGGCAGCGGATCGGGAAGGCCGACCTGGCCGGTGACCTCGCAGAGGTAGAACTGGAACCAGCTGCCGTAGGTCGCCGCCCGCGTGATGGTGGTGAGCTTGCCCGGCCAGTTCCTGAGGAAGCGGTCCACCGCCGGCTCGTTGGCGTTGAGGTTGCCGGTCAGGTCGCCGAGCGCGGCAATGTCGGCGCGCAGCGCGGGCCGGGCCTCGCCGACGAAACCGGCGGTCAGGTCGGCGAGCCTGCCGATCGAGACGACCGCCTCCCCGATCGGCTTGCGGTCCTGCGCGAGGCCGGAGACCAGCGCCTGCAGGTTCGCGATGAGGTCGGAGAGCTGCTCGTCGCGGGCGTTGACGGTGTCGAGGACCACGTTCAGGTTGTCGATCACCTGGCCGATCACCTCGTCGCGATCGGCGATGGTGTTGGTCAATGACGACGTGCTGGCCAGCAGGCTCCGCACCGTGCCGCCCTGCCCCTGGAGCACCTGCACGATCTCGAACGAGAGCTGGTTGACCTGCTCCGGGTCCAGCGCGGTGAACAGTGGCTTGAACCCGTTGAACAGGATGGTGAGGTTGAGCGAGGGTCGGGTGCGCTCGATCGGGATCGTGTCGCCCGCACCGAGCACCGCGCCGGTCGGGCCGGCGCCCTGGGTGAGCGCCAGGTACCGCTGCCCGATGAGGTTCTTGTAGTAGATCGCGGCACCGGCCGATGCCGGGATCCGCTGCGCGTCCGCGACGCTGAACCGCACCTCGGCGAACCGCCGGTCGACGATCGCGATCTCCTCCACCGTCCCGACGACGACGCCGGCGATCCGCACGTCGTCGCCGGGCAGCAGGCCCGCAACGTCGGTGAACCGCGCGACGTACGTCGACCGCTCGCCCGACGAGGCGTTGGCGATGGTCAGCGCGAGCACGGTGGTGGCCAGCGCGACCACGACGGCGAGAGCGAGGAACTTGACCAGGGGCGCTGTCACACTCCCCGTCCGCCCCACCCGGACACTCCCGACGTCCCCCATACGGGTCATGTCAGGGTCACCTCGCTGCCGCGGTAGAGCGGCCCCACGAGCATGGTGCTCCAGTTCGGCACGGCCTCCGGGGACCCGCCGCTGCGCGCCGCGATCAGCTCCGCGACGACCTGCTGCTCACCGGGCGAGTTGGCCACGCCCATACCGGGGTACGAGGCCGCCCTGGTCCCGAACGTGTCCACCCCGAAGTCCGTCGGATCCCCCATCGGGGTGTCCGGTGGTGGCGGTGGGGCGACGGAGCCGTCCTTGAACGGCCCGTCCGGCGGATACTGCGGGCTAGGCACGGTGATCGGGTAGCACCGCGGGCCGCGGTCGTCGCGGTAGCGGGGTTCGTCCTGGTTCGGGAGGTACTTGCCACGCGGGTTGATGATCTCCAGCGTGATCTGGATACCGGGCTTCCCGGTGCCCTTGCCGAAGACCTTGTCCGCCTCCGGAATGAGACCCGAGAGCTGCGACAGCAGGCAGGGGAACTCGGGGGAGTACCGCGCCAGGCTGTCCAGCGTCGGGCGGCTGGACGCGGCGAGAGCGATGATGTTCTTCCGGTTCGCGACGAGGAAGCCACGCAGGTCATCGGATGCCTCGGTGAGCCCGGTGAGCAGGGCCCGCAGGTCCTGGCGCTGCTCGACGATGGTGCGGCTGGTGACGCTGAAGTCCTCCAGCGCGTCGAGCAGGTCCGGCGCGACGTCGGCGAGGTTGCCGGAGAAGTCGGCGAGCTCGGTGATGTCGGCCTGCAGGTTCGGCAGCTCGGTGTTGAGCTCGGTCAGCAGCGCCTGCAACCGAACGAGGGTGTCACCGAGCTGATCACCGCGCCCGGACAGCGACTGCGAGAGCGCACCGAGCGTGGTGGCCAGCTTCTGCGGCTCGACGGCCGTGAGCAGCGGCAGCAGCCCGTCGAGGACCCTTTCCAGCTCGCGGGCCGACTGGCTGCGGTCCATCCCGATGACGTCACCGGCGGCCAGCCGGGCCACCGAGGGCTGCGCGGGCGGCACCAGCGACACGTACTTCTCGCCGAAAAGCGTCTTGGGGATGAGCCGGGCGGACACGTTCGCCGGGATCAGACCGATCTTGTCAGGGTGCAGGGACAGCTCGACGGTGGCCCCGGAGCCGCCGGTCGAGATGTCCTCGATCGTTCCGACGATCAGGCCGCGCACCTTCACGTCGCCACGCTCGGCGAGCTGGTTGCCGGCCCGTTCGAGCTGCAGCGTCACCGGGACCCCGTCGCTGAACGCACCCTCGTACTTGGCCACGGCCAGACCCAGGAGCGCGACGACGACGGCGAGGAAGGCAAGGCCCTGCAGCCGCCTGCGGAGCGCGGCGCTCATGGCGTCATCCTGACCAGCAGATGCCGCGTCATCCGGCCACGCTGACCGACGTCGACGTCCCGAAGATGACCAGTGTGAGGAAGAAGTCGAGGATGGCGGTGCTGACGATCGACAGGCGCACCGAGCGACCCACCGCGATCCCCACCCCGGCCGGCCCACCCGTGGCCCGGTAGCCGTAGTGGCAGTGGATCAGAATGATCACCAGTGCGAAGACGACGACCTTGAGATAGGAGTACAGCACATCGCTGACCGGCAGGAACAGGGTGAAATAGTGATCATAGGTGCCGCCGGGCAACCCGTTGATGAGCGTGACGTTGAGCCGCGCCGCGGCGAAGCTGGCGAGCAGGCCGATCGTGTACAGCGGGATGATCGCGAGTACCCCGGCGATCACCCGGGTGGTGATCAGGAACGGCACGCTGGGCACCGCCATCACCTCCAGGGCGTCGATCTCCTCGGAGATCCGCATCGCGCCCAGCTGGGCGGTGAAGCCCGCACCGAGGGTCGCGGTCAGGGCCGCGGCGGCCACCAGGGGCGCGATGTCGCGGATGTTGAAGTAGGCGGTGATGAAGCCGGTCAGCGCCTCGACGCCGAGGCTGTCCAACGCCCGGAACCCCTGCAGGCCCACCAGGCTGCCGACGAACAGCGACAGCGACAACACCACCC
>JBOHEO010000095.1:0-20293 GCA_050701055.1 Pseudonocardia sp.
CGTCCTCGGCCGCGAGCGGTTCGAGCAACTCCGGGCCGTTGTTGCGGACGCTGTTGACCCGCGGGGACACCGGCCGCAGCTCCATCAGGGCCACCAGCTCCGCCGACGGCGGCGCCAGCAGCGCGGAACGGCTGCCTTAAGCAGTTCAATACTTGCAGATGCTCTCGCGAAGGCCCTCGGCTGTCCGAGGACAATCCTGCACGGGGGTGAGGATCGCCGCCAGAGAACCTCTATCAGATGGACCCGTGACTGGCGAGCACCATTGGATGGATCTGTCGAATGACCGCCAGCCGCGGATCGTCGAGCGCGGGCTGGTCACGATTGCGCTCAGATGGGTGTCGCGGCGGTGTTCGGCGGCATACCTTCGTCTATCTTACCTTGTGCACTGGCCGTCGAGCCAACCCCGCTGTTCCGGTAAACATTCAGCCGGTCGACTGACCTGCGGCTGAGTTGTTGGTGATGGAGTCTGGCGGTCCCGGCGTGTCGGTCACGGGGTGATCGTCTGGTGTGCGGTTTGATCGTCCGGTGCCCGAGCTGGAGGAGATGTCGCGCGACGAGCTGATTGTCGTGGTGCGCCGCCAGGCCGAGCAGATGACCGTGCTGGTCGGCCGGATCGCTGCGCAGGACCAGCAGATCACCGCGCGGGCGGGGCAGCTCGTGGAGCTGCTGGAGGCCAACCAGGCGCTCGCGGGCAAGCTGGCGCGGTTGGAGCATCTGCTCTCGCGTAACTCGGGGAACTCCTCGATGGCGCCGTCGAAGGACGACGACCCGGGCAAGCCAGCGCCGCCGGAGCCCAAGCGCGATCGGGGCGGGCCGAAGCGGCCGCGGGGCAAGCAGCCCGGTGCGCCGGGGTCACACCTGGCCTGGACCGACACCCCTAATGAGGTGGCGCAGCGGTTCCCGCAGGGCGCCTGTGGCTGCGGTGCCGATCTGGGTGGCGCCCGGGATCTCGGAGTCGTTGACCGCTACCAGCAACACGAGATCCCCCAGGTCGCGGTGAAGGTCACCCAGTACGAGCAGCACCAGGTGGAGTGCGGCTGCGGGCAGATCCACACCGCGGCTCGGCCCGAGGGCGCCCGATCCGGGCCGGTCGGCTACGGCCCGAACCTGCAAGCGTTCGCCGTCTACCTGATGGTGGTGCAGTTCCTGCCCGCGCACCGGGTGGTCGCGCTGCTGGAATCGCTGACCGGGACCGCCCCGTCGGTCGGGTTCGTGCACGGCATGCTCAACCGCACCGCCGGGCTACTCACCGTGGTGCACGACCGGATCCGCGCCCTGATCACCCTGGCCTACGCGGTGTGCTGCGACGAGACCCCGCTGCGGGTCGGACCCAAGAAGCCGAAGCCGGGTAAGAAGAAGGCCGAGGGAGTACCTGCTGGTGTTCTGCACCGAGCTCTACACCCACTACCTGCTCGGGGACCGGTCGCTGGCCACGTTCAAGGATTCGGTGCTGTCCGAGCTCGGCGCCCGTCCGGACGCCTCGGCGATCATCGTGCACGACCGCTACCAGAACTACGACTCCCCGACGCTGGGCACCCTGATCCACCAGCTGTGTGCCCAACATCTGCTGCGCGACCTCGATGGCGCCGCGCAGGTCTACCCCGACGCGGTGTGGCCGGTCCAGATCGCCGAGGCGCTGCGCGGGCTGATCCACGAAACCAACCTCGCCCGCGATCACAGGCTCGACGCCATCGCCGACGACGTCGCCGCCGCGCTGCTGTCGCGGTTCCGCCACGGCGTGCTGGTCGGGCTGTCCGACACCCGCAACCACGGCGACCGGCCCGGGGAGAGCAAGGCCCGCAACCTGCTCGAAGTCCTGCGTGACCGCCCCGACGACGTGCTGCGCTTCGCCACCGACCTGGCGGTGCCGCCCACCTCCAACCTGGCCGAACGCGACCTACGGCCCTCCAAGGTCCAACAAAACACCTCAGGCCGACTGACCAGCGAGGACCGCACCCGCGACCGCTACACCATCCGCGGCTACGTCTCCACCGCGATCAAACACGGCCTCGACGCGATCACCGTCCTACGCGACGCGCTCACCGGCCACCCCTGGATACCCGCGTTACCCACGCCGACCTGATCACCCCCAGCACCACAAGCATCGGAGGCCCATCCGGTCCACCGGTGATCACGCCTGCCCCGCCGAACGGGCTGAATGTTTACCTGGCCCGGACCGCTCATGTGGCGAAACCCTCGATGTAGCGAGACCGAATGCTCGCGCCATGGTGTACATCGAGGCTTATTCACAACTCGCCCGATGATCATGCGGCAAGCTCCTTGACCTGCGAGGACGTGACCGGCTTCCGGGGTTGTGAATAAGCCTCGGTCTTCAGCCAACGCAGCATGAGGCGGTTTGAAGTCTCCCCCGCAGGGCGACTCCGAAGGGCCAAACCTTCATCATCCGTGCAGCACCACTACCGGAAGAATCCCTACATGAGCCTTCCTTTCGTGTTCAGGACACAACAATGCCACTTAGCCTAGGTTGATCATGAACTCACCTCCGTCGCTTGCCAGCCGCCTGACCAGCGCGGACGCGCAACTGCCGGTCGATCGTGCGGCTCGTGCAGGACCGAGGTTGACGCAAGAAAGCGTAGGTCAGGACGTTGATCGACTTAGGCTAAGTGGCATTGCTCCCGGACCGGTCGGCGCTGCAACATCATTGATCCGCGGGCAGCCTGCACGACGGGTCGCCGAGCACGAACCATGGCGACCACCAGCTGTCGCGAGCGGGGCCAGGCCGCCTGTCCGGGACCTCGTCCGAGCCGAGATGGAGAAGCTGGCGGGCGTCGTCGACGTTCAGCTCTCGCATCTGTAGCCGGGCCCACCGCACCGCCTCTGCGACGTTCATCGGGCTGGGCGGCGCCGCCCAAGGCCGGTTCGGTGCGCGAGCGGTAAGGGCGGACACGACGAGATCGCTGAAAATCTGCGGCGAGTCCTCGATGACCCAGTCGCGGGCGACGAGGGCCGCCCGGGCACCGGTGGCCACGAGAAGCTGGCGGACGATCCCGAAGAACTCGTTGCCGTCGTCGTGCTGGAACGACCCGAGATGGCAGCCGGTCAGCAGTAGGATGTCGGCGGTCAGAGCCATGTCGGTGAGGTCGATCGGGGTGACGACCCGACCGCCGGTGAACTGGAAGCCGGGACCGAAGGCGTGGCTGGTGATGTGCAGCAGGCCGACGTGGCCCCGCTGATCCAGCAGCTCCAGACCACGGCCGGTCGGCAAGCAATGGCCGGTGTCGCGGAAGTAGAGGTTGCGGATGTTCTCGATCTCGCGGTCACCGCCGTCAACCTCGGCGACACCCAGGTACTGCTGCCGGACCGGAGTGGAAGCCGGGGCGGCAGTGCGACGCAGCTGCGCGAGTGTCCCCGCTGCAGGGACCACGCTCATGGCAACCCGATCGCCGAGCCGAGGGCGACCGTCGTGAGCGAGCAGGTGCCACGGCACTGCAACCAGATCGCGATCCGGGCAGATGATCAACTGGTGGTTGTCGACGGGCGTCGGGGCGAGAAGGTCGAGAGCACGACGATGGATGAGCCTCCTCTCCGCCCCTCGCAGCTTTTCTCCGAAGCGCTGACGGGACAGGAGGAACATCAGCTCAGGTGCCTCGACGGTGTCGAAGCGCGCGTCGTCTGGAGTCAGCTGCGTGCGCAGAAACCGATCCCTGCCACACGCCACCAGACCGATGAACATCTCGCCGGGCGCCAGCAACTCCTGCACCTGCTCCCATGTGGCCGGGGGCACGCTCGCGAGGCTCAGCTCGACCTCGTCATCATCGGTGACGTCCTGCAGGCGGCGACGCTGCGCGAGTCGCGCGGCCTCGAGCGCGGTCCGGGCCTCTTCGACGGCGGGTACATTGCGGCCCCGGACGGCCTCCTCCAGGAGAAACTGGGCCCGCTCCACCACCTCGGTGGACTGCCGCAACCGGGGATCCCGCGCCATGAACCGCCGCCATACGTCCGGGGCGACGAGCTGGTCGCTCAGCGAGCGGCCCTTCACGATCTGCTCGAAACCCCACACCAGAGCGCTGCGCCGAGGATCGTCCGGGGTCGTCGTGAGGTGGTCCCACACGTGGGCGGCCAGCAACGTCAGCATCGTCTTGGTGGAGCGGTCGTGGAACTCGCGGTCGCTCGGTAGCAGACGGACGGCGCGGCCGCGTTCGTTGGCCTCGAACGCGGTGAGGCACTGGTCGAGGAACCGGCCCGGCGTGTCGGAGTGCAAGGCGCTGTTGACCGCCCACATCAGCCAGGCCGACGCCTCCTCCATCGGCCGCTCGGCCCGCCGGAACACCTCGACCATCTCGGCCATCAGGCGCTCGATGCGGTCGTCGTCGCGCTCGACGTCCTCGTACCAGCGATTGAGCAGCTCCGCCTGGCCGAACAGGCAGATGCCGACACCGTGCCAGTTCGCGATGTGGCGGAACCGCTTCTCGCCGCCCTCCAGCAGGGTCAGCACCCGCTCGCGATGTTCGGGGTGCACCAGCACCGCGGTGGATAGGAGGTGGCCGGCCGAGTAGCGGGCGTCGGCGTCCCGCCCGATCTCCCCCAGCTCAGCCGAGAGGTCGGCGGCCCGGACGTACTCGTCGACGACTCGCAGCGAGTACCCGAGGTCGGACTTGCGAGGCGTCATCTCCAACGCCCGGGCGTAGGCGAACCGCAGCCGCGCTTCGCACGGGACATCTCCTGCCGCTGCAGCCTCGTCTGGCAAGTGTCCCAGCACGTCGGCGAGCCGGCCCTGTTCGCGACGGAACATCCGCTGCAACCCAAGTACCGCCAGCTCGACGCCGGTCACCTCGCCATCGACGAGCGAGAGCCGGACCAGCCGGACGAACTGCTCGGCGGCCTCGTCGTGCTTGCCCAGCTCGGCGAGGGCGGCTCCGATAGTGGAGCGCATCTGCCGCTCGATCGCCCGCGGCTCCTTGCCGACATCGCGCTCCGCCTGCTCGGCAACCTCCCGCGCCGAGGGCAACGCGGCGACGTACTCCTCGCGCAGTGTCAGGAGCCGGGCGCGCTGATAGTTCGCGGTTCGCCGCGCGGAGGCCATGTCGGGACGGCTCACCGTCGGGCCGATCAGCGCGAGCAGCCGATCGCAACGGGAGATCACCGCTGTCGCTGTCGCGTCGGTCCTATCCTGAGAGAGGACATCTTCCAGCGCGTCGAGCCACACCGCCTGGAGCCGCCAGCGCAGCTCATCGAGCTCACCAGACGGCCCGACCTGGTCGAGCGCGGCCTCGGCAGCGGCGAACCGCGGCAGCGCGTCACTCTGGCGGCCAGCGATGCACAGCGCGACACCCGCGTTGAACAGCGCGGTGGCCGCCTCGCCCGCCATCCCCAGCTCGACGAACAGCTCGCCCGCGCCGGCCAGCTCGTCGGCGCCCATCTCGTATCGGTCCCGCTGGACAAGATGTCCGCCGAGCTCGAACCGAGCCATCGCCTCGCGGCGCCGGTCCCCGGAACGCCGGTGTGCCGCCACCCGCATGACACCGTCCATGATCGCCGGCGGCATCCCCAAACCGCCGGGCGGCACGTCGGGACGGCTCGTGAGCACGCGTCCTCCCCAACTCAACCGGCCCCGACCGACTGATGTGGATCGTAACGCACCTCGCCGTCTTCAAGACCAGGTCTGGCGCAAGTCACCTGCTCCGTCGAGCCAACATCCCTACGCATGAAGCGCGACGTGTTACTCCGCGCGTAGGCGCGGAAGATCTCGACACGCTTCTCGCCGCGGCTCCCACGCAGTGCGACAAGCAAGCCGACCAGCATGACGAGCTGGCGGATCGACTCCGTGACGAGGATCAAGACGACAAGCATCGGTAGCGAGGCCACCGATGCGTCGATGAGTTCAGTCATGGCTTCCTCCGGAGTCAGGCGCGTTCTTTCGATAGCACCGCTCCGCCGAGGGTCTGGCGAGTTCGCCCACCGTCCATCGTCGTCTGCAGCGACGCGCTACAGACCGGACAGACAGACACAGACGCGAACGGCCACAGGGGACTGCAAGCAACCCGGACGGCGGGATCACGGCGCCAACCGAAAGCCCTACCCTTGGGGCCACGTGGCGTCGGGCCTAGCTGTGGTGAGGTGAGATGAACGACGGGCCGTGGACGTGGCCGTGGACGCCTCAGCGCTTCGGCCAAGAGTGGACGAAGTTGCTTGAGGATGCCAAGCGGCTTAGCGGGAAGACTGAAGACGAAATTGCCGCAGAGGGCGTGCCTGGAAAAACACGAAAAACAATCAATCAATGGAAGCACGGCGAGGTTCTTCCGCGAAGCTGGAACGAGTTCAAACAGATCCTGGACGTCGCCCTTACAGCCGCTTCCTCTACCACAGAAGTCGATCACGATGGATGGAGGCTTGGTTTCGACCAAGCCAAGGCTGCGAAGAAGAAAGATGACGTCGGAAGATTCAGAAAAGGCACCGCGGACCCTGCTGAGATCAGAACCTGGAACGACTCTACAGTAGCTTCCGTCGCCGCAGAACTGGATCACCTTAGCGGCGCGATTCAACTCGTCAGGTTTGACGACAGGCCAGACCGAGGGCTGCGACTAGGTGTCCATTCTGGACCCGAACTCGAACTGACAGACGAGGTAGGGTCAGGACTGAACCGTCACCTTCCGAAGTTTGTGGAGAGAGACAAGGACTTGACCAGGAAGGCGCGTGCCGCCATACGCGAAGCCGCGGAGAACGGCGGGTTCATACTAGTGGTCGGTGAGCCATGCGTAGGTAAGACTCGACTACTTTACGAGATCGCCAAGGAGGAACTCTCAGACTTTGTGGTGCTCGCCCCTAGCCCAGATCAATGCGAGATAATAGCGAAACTTGGCGACTTCAATGACACACCGCATCGGCTCGTTCTCTGGCTCGATAACCTTCGGAGCTATCTACCGTCCGCAGACACACATTCCACCACTCACCATTTGTCCCAGCCAGTTCTTCGGAAGCTATTGACAACTCCCAATAGCCTCGTAATCCTTGCGACCGCGCAACAAATCGAACTAGCCATGTTGCAGGAGTCCTTGCTGAACGAAATTCAAGCGACCTACTACACTATAATCTTCGTTTCCGAGTTCTCCGTTACCGAGCGAGCACAGGCGAGTGCCATATCGAGGCACGACCCGCGCATCGGAAAGGCGCTGGAGCAGAACAAATACTTCAGCATCACCGTTGCCCTTGCAGGAATTCCGTCCCTCAATGATCGGTTCGACCGCCTCAAAGGACTAGCACGAAGAGCACTCGAAGCGATCGCCGACCTGGGCCGCGTCGGGATACGTTCGCCAGTCTCCCAGGATCTGCTGTGCTCGATTACCACAAACAGTGTGGCCAGGCAGTCCGACGATTGGGATAGCGTCCTCTGCGATCTGCAAAGAATCGAGCTAGCAGTAGCACCCCTGCTAGATGGGGTTGAGGGTCCAGCTCGCAGCTTCGTCGCACCTCCTAGTCTTCACGAGTATGTCGGAGCTAAGCGCCGTTGGACAAGCGTTCCCGAACGTATCTGGGAAGGATTGGTTCGCAGCTCGGACACCCTAAATCCAGGCGATCTGGTCCGACTCGCGGGAGAGGCCTATGGGCGCCTACTGTTCGACTATGCGCTCTACTTCTATAAACTGGCACACCAACGTTACCGGGAACCGTATTCCGCCGAATGGGTCGCACAGATCCACGCCCGGCGCGGTGACTACCAGGCGTTGGCTGACCGAGCACAAGCGGGCGACCTCTGCGCCGCCCGATGGCTGGCGGCTTGCTACGCCGAAGATGGCGACATCGAGTCGGCGGCACGGACGTTGAAGCCCTTCGATTCACGAGCTCAGGAAATCTCGATAAGAATCTCAAAGCTACGGCTGGCCAGCACACTCCGTTCTCGACTAGACGTGCACGACTGGCGCTCATCGGATCAAATGTTTCAGTTGCTTCCAGGCTCCGAAGTCGCTCCGGCAATCCAAGCGCGGCAGCGAGTTATCGATAACTGGCCAAACTCAACCTCCAGTAGTGAACAATCCGCACGCATCAACGATATAATACCGTGGATGCGTGGCGGCATACACTCCACCAGGAAGCTAAGCCTAGATGCGTGGAGCATCCTTCATCGTGCTGGACACCGAGAAGCCACGAGGGAGCTGGCATGGCTTCTACACTTGCACGATGAGACGGAGCGCGGCCTTACAGCCCTGAGGCCTCTCTCCGCTGGAGGCGACTCCGCTGCCATCGAATTAACCATGATCATGGATGGGGTTACCAATAGGGCGCCGTCGACTGGATTTTATAGAGCCGCCAAGAATGATCAGGGCCGTCAGATCTCAGCTATTCTAGCGAACATTCTCGAACCACATGCAAGAATCGAAACCCTGTCCGCCTTGGTAATCGCTTCTGGACACAGCACATTCGCTCATCAGCTCATGTCGGCCTATGCGACCGTAAGTCCCGGGACGGCCGAGAATCTTGGCAAATTCGGCCTGACTTCGAACGGGAAAGTAGCGAAAAAAGTCAGTATTACTGCCCAAACCTCGATACCACATCGGTCAGACTGGCTTGATCATGATTGGCGGTCCGTTGATGGCTGAGTCAACGCCAAGCAGCCGCGGAGGAACGGAAACCCTCCGTCTGAGTGAGGCAGCAAAGGCTGCGCTGGCCCTCGCGTCATCTGAGGTCTCCGCAGGCGAACCGCTCCAGACGGCCGGTGTGCTGAGCGCGCTGGCGCGGGTCGATGTACGGGGCGACTGGGAACGACTCTGGCTCTTGACCGGCGCATGGGGCTTCCTGGACGCGGCGAGGAGCTACCGCGACCCGCCGACCACCGAGAGCCGGCCGACGGCGCACCACCGCGGGTTCCCGCTGTCGCCGGCGACCGAGCTGGCATTGCGCCGCTTGACGGCGATGGCCAGCGCCTTCGATACGGAGCCCGCCTCGGCCGGGGCGTTGGCGCTGGTGCTGGTCGCCGATCCCGACTCCGGCGCCGCTCGCGGCCTTCTCGCGCCCGGCGAGATCACCCACGACGGGCTGCTGGAGCTCGTGCAGTCAGAGCTGCTCGACGTCCGACTGGACGGGTTCGACGACTTTCTCGCGGACACCCGTGAACAGCAGCACACCATCCCCGAGGACGAGTCGCCCGAGGACCCGTCGGACGACGCCGCGCCGGATCGATTGATGCGGCTCCTGCTCCAGTTCAGTGCAATCCCGCAGCTGCGCCACGCCCGGCAGCTGCTGGAGGACAACGAAGAGCTGCTGCTCAGCCCGGCCGCCGACGCCGCAATGGAGATGCAACTGTCCATCGGGCGAGCTGCCGGTCACGACGAGATGGTGACGGCGATCGAGAGCCGGCGCCAGCTCCTGCGACGCTGCCGGGAGATCGGCATCCCCGACGCCTTCGTCGAAGCAGCCGCCGGCGTCGACAAGGAGGTCGAAGTCTCCGACGAGGCTGTGGAGATGGCGGCAATCCTGCTCGAGTTCGTGACCGCGCGCTCCTGGCCGGCGTCGAAGCGGGTGCTGCTCGAGCACCAGGACAAGCTGCTCAGCGAGCAGGCCGATATGGCGCTCGGTGTGTTCATCGAAGGCGCGGAGACCGCTGGTGACAATGCGGCCGAGATGCTGCGTCGGCATCGGGAGCTGCTGCGCCGCTGCCGCGCGATCGGCGTTGACGCCGCGTTCGGCGAACTCGATGCGCCGAGCCCTGCTGACGACTCGCCGTCGCCGATCGAGCTGGTACGCGAGTTCGTCACCGTCCCCACCACCCATGAGGCCGCCCGCCTGATCCGGCGCCATCCCGACCTGGCGACGTCGCTCGCGGTCGAGCAGCTGGAGGCACTCATCGAGTTCGCGACCAAGGACCGCGACACCGGAGCCGCGCAGGGTCTGCGGGAACGCCGGGACCTACTGCGCCGGTGCGTTGATCTCGGTATCGACGCCGCGCTCGACGAACTGCATGGCAGACCCGACCCGGATGAGCTGCTCTCGCTCCTCACCCGCGCGCTGGAGTCCGGACCTGAAGCCGGCGTGGCTGCCACGCTCAAGGCGCACCCGGAGCTTCTGGACGCCGCCGACGACGTGGCCGTCGACCAGCTCATCAACACAGCTCGCAGCCACGGCAACGAAGCGCTTGCCACTCGCCTCGAGCAGGTGAAGGAGTTCGTTGCCAAGAGCCGAAGCCTGCGTGGGCTCACCTCGGGCGGCATGCGGCCCGAACAGCTGAGGGCGCTTCCGGTCGTCTACGAGTTCTTCCGTACGGACTCGTGGGCAGCAGCGCGGCAGGTGGTCGAGGATCACCCCGAGCTGCTGGACCCGCTAGCTGACCAGGTACTGGAGATACTCGTCCAGGCGGCCGAGCGGCGGCGGGACGCCGCCGCGGTCGCATCCTTCACCACTCACCGCCGAATCCTCCAGCGAGCGCGGGAGTCGGGCGTGGCGACGGCGTTCAGCGAGATCGACGGGACGGGCGACGACAGCTCGGCCCCCGACTCGGCCATGCGCCAGGTCCGCGTCTCGGTCCTCGGGCAAGCCGCGACGATGTTCATGGACCGGTTCCGGGAGAACGAGGCGATCGACGACATCGACGCGGCGATCGAGTGCTGGCGCGACATCGTGGCGACCGCCGACCCCGACGCACACGAATACCCACACCACGTGAACTACCTCGGCACAGCACTCACCGCCCGGTACGGGGCGACTCATCAGCTCGCGGACCTGCGGGAGGCTCTGGAGGTCCACAGGAAGGTGTTGGCGACCAGCACCCGTGATCACACCGACCGGCCCGGCTGGACCACAGACTTGGGCAATGTCCTCGCCGACATGCACGCCCACACCGGCGAGGAGCACTTCCTGGACGAGGCAGTCATCGTCTACGAAAGCGCCGCCAAGGCCGGGGACACCGACGCAGACAACCGCACCGGTCTGCTGGCCAACCTCGCCGACGGCCTCTGCAAACGCTTCGATCTTCGCAAGCTCCCACATGATCTTGACGACGCGATCACGGCGATGCGCGCGGCGATCGACGCCGCCGACACCGACGACCCGCTACTCGCGGACATCACCAGCAACCTCGCCTTAGCGCTGATCGAGCGATCCGACCGCAACCGCGCCGATCTGGACGACGCGATCGCGATCTACGAGCGCACCATCCCGCGGTTGCGGGAGGACGACGACCGATGGGTCTACCTCCGCGGCTACGGCGACGCCCTGCGGCGCCGCGCCGACCGCGACGACCGGCACAGCGATCTCGACCTGGCCGCAGCGTCGTTCCGGCGTGCTGCCGCTGCGGCGCCCGACGCGCTGCGGTTCGCCGACAGCCTCGGTCGCCTCGGCGACGTTCTCCGGAGTCGGTTCGCGATGTCCGCCGACGTCGCCGACCTGGACGCCGCCATCCGCGCCCTCGAAGAGGCCGTCGCCGCGGTACCACCAGCCCATCCCGACCTCGCCGTCCTCACGTCGAAGCTCGCACTCGCGCTGACCGAGCGCTACGACACAAGCGGCTCCACCACCGACCTCGACGCGGCGATCGCCCACCAAGAACGGGCCGTCACCCTCAGCCTCTCAGGCTCTGCGGACCGGGCCGGCAACGCGTCCTCATTGGGCAACCGCTACCTGGAGCGGTCGAGCATCACCCACGACACCGAGGACCTCGACGCGGCGGTGAGCTGGCACGAACTCGCCGTCCGGGCCACCCCACCCGAGTCGTCCGAACTGCCGGGATACCTGTCGAACTGGGGCAACAGCCTGCGTGCCCGCTACGAGCGGAACGGCGACACCGACGCCCTCGCCCAGGCCGTCAACGCCTACGCCCGGGCGGTGTCCCTGACCCCGGAGACCTCTGGCCGGATGCCCGGCCAGCTCGTGGGCTGGGCAGCCGCGATGCGCGCCCGATTCGAGCACACGGGCGATATCGCCGACCTCGACCGCGCGGTCGACGCGTTCCGCCGAGCCGTCGGCGCCAAACCCGAGGATCGGCACGTGCGCAACCTCGCGCGAGCGGGCCTGGCCAACGGCCTGCGGGTCCGGTTCGCCAACACCCACGAGGGCGACGGTCTGGACGTCGCCATCACCCTGCACGAATCGGTGCTCGACGACACTCCCGCCGGTTCGCCCGAGCGCCCCGATCGACTGTCCAACCTCGCAAACGCCGTCGACGACCGATACGACCAGAGCGACGACCCCGCGGATCTGGAGCGGGCGATCGTGCTATACCGCACGGCCCTGCGGGAGAGCAAACCGGGATGGACACATCGCCGTAGCGTCGAGGTCAGCCTCGCCGACAGCCTCCTCAAGCAGTCCGACGCGGAACACGGCTACGACGTCACGGAGGCCATCAGGCTCTGCGAGAACGCCATCGCCAGCGTCAGCGAGCAGTCTTTCGAGCTGCCGCGCTGCCTGATGACCTTGGCCAACGGTCTGCGCCGCCGTGGTCATCCCGGTGACGACGACGCCGCGACCGAGCACTACCGCCGCTGCTGCCAACTCGCGCTGCGCACGTCGCCCCGATCGGTACTGGCCGCCGCGAATGTCTGGGGTAGCTGGGCCGCCGAGCGCGCGCAGTGGGCCGAGGCCGCAGACGCCTACCGCAGCGGCATGAAGGCGCTGCGGCTGCTCCTCGGTCGGCAGACAACGCGTGCCGACAAGGAGGAGTACCTGCGCGGGACGCAGCGGATCGCCGTCGGCCTCGCGCACGCCCGGACGATGCTGGGCAAGCTGAAAGGCGCCGTCGTCGCGCTGGAACGTGGGCGAGCGGTGCTCCTGGCCGAGCAGCTCGGACCCGAGTCCCAGCGCGGACAGCAGGCGCCCACATTCCGGTCGATCACGCCATACGCCCAGGCAGCACCCATCGCGTACCTCGCCGCGGCGCAGGTCGGTGGCATCGGGCTGATCGTCGGGCGGGACGCAACCGTCACCGCGGTCAACCTGCCGGGTCTGAGCGCCGCGGCGCTGCGCGAGCGCATGCTGCCGTACGCCGAGGCGTACCGGGACTGGCTGGCCGGCGGCGACACCAGGGCGTGGGACGCCGAGCTGGACGACATCGGACGCTGGTTGTGGACCACTGTGATGGGGCCGGTGCTCGACGCACTGCCCGCCGGCACACCCGAACTCGTCCTGGTCCCAGGCGGGTTCCTGGGGCTGCTCCCACTGCATGCCGCAGGTACCGAGGACCCGACCACACGGACCGGCCGCCGTTACGTACTCGACGACATCCGCATCACCTACGCCGCCAACGCCCGGGCACGCGGCGCCGCGTTGCAGATCGCCGACACGCCGGCGGACTCGCTGCTGGTCGTCGAGGAGCCGTTGCCGGTCAACGCGAACACCATCGCCAACGCTGAGCAGGAGGCCGGGCGAATCCGGCGCGCATTCTCCCGCTCCCGGCCCTTGCGTACCGACACCGAGCCGATCGAGCACCTGCGCAACAACGCGGCGACCCATGAGGCCGTCCTTTCCGCGCTGACGCGGCATGCGGTGCTGCACCTGTGCTGCCACGGGTTCGCCCAGATCGTCGACCCGTTGCGCGGCGGGCTGCTCCTCGCGGACGACAAGGTGCTGTCGGTCGCCGAGCTCATGCGACGACGCCCGACGCCAGCCCGCCTCGCCGTCCTCTCCGCGTGCGAGACGGCGATGGTCGGCGGGCGGTTACCCGACGAGGTGGTGGGGCTGCCGTCGGCGATGGCGGAGGCCGGGTTTGCCGGGGTTGTCGGGTCACTGTGGGCGGTGCCCAGTGGTGGGATGGCACAGCTGGCAGCACGGTTCTACGAGCTGTGGCGGGCCGATGGGCTGGAGCCGGCTGAGGCACTGCGCCAAGCCCAACGCGAGGTACGCGACGTCAGCCGCCGTCCTCGCCCGAGTGCCTGGGCAGCGATGACCTACACCGGAGCCTGACCGGCTTTCCGACGGCGCAGCAGACTTGTCACAACCGCCGAGCCGGCGACACCGACCCCGAACGCCGCTGTCGACCACCCCCAGGTGATGGCCGCAGTGCCCGCCGCACCGAGCACCGCCAAGACGACCACCCACGCCGCGCACGCGGCCGTCAGACCAACACCGGTCCCGACCAGCCAGGTCGGCCAGGTTCCTTTCTGGACCTTCACCCGCAGGAGGACGAGCGACGCAAGCAGCGCGAGCGCACCCAGTGTCGCGATGACGCCTAGCTTGACCATCGGCGGAACGTCGACCGGGTACTGCAGGGCCTGGATCGCAGTGAGCACCATCAGGACGGCACCGATCACACCCGTGAGCGCCAGGTTGAACCGCTCCTGGCGGTCCCTGAGCTCCTCCTGCTGCTGCTGAAGCCGCTGCTGCAGGAGCTGATGCAGGTGCGCCACAACCTGGTTGGCGCGCCGCTCCGTCGCGTTCTGGTACTCGAGATCGTCATCGAGCTGTTGGGGGAACCACGCAGCCAGCTCACGGTCTGCCTCGAACAGCCCGCCGGTCCCTGCTGGTACACCACCGGCAACCTCGTGCAGCTTGGCGATGTTCGCCGCTGCGATCTCGACCGTGCGGCGCATCTCGCTGAGCAGCGCTGCGCTCTGCGTCAACCCGACGCTGCCCGAACGTAGGTCGGTCAGCGTGGTCGACACCTCGGCCAGCCGCTGCTCCGGGCGGGGGCACTCCGCCGAGCCATCCGAGCCATCCGAGCCGCGACGACCGGTCATGAAGCTCAGGGCGTCGCGCATGACGTCGTCGGCCTGCATACGGGTACTCCGGATTCCCGGTATCTGCTCGACCCATGTCTGGTGGTGGTCGTGAACGCGCGCGGCATGCCAGAGGTAACGGCCGAGCCAGGGCAGATCCTGGTGGTCTCCGACCCACGTCCACCCGCTCAGCTCATCGTCGCGATCGTCGGGCGCGACGACGATGATGCGGCGGCGGCGGGCGCCCTTGTCGTTGTCGATGCGGTGAGCTCGGGCAGTCTCGTTACTGCTCGCCGGGGGAGGGGCGATCTCCCAGATGACGAACCCCTGGGGTGTAGCGACGCCGTTGTGCCACCACTCGACCGAGCCGTCGCTCAGAATCTTCTGCGCCCCTTCCTTGACGGCCTCGCAGAGTTCAGCGACGGGCTCCGGGACTCCCGGGGCGGCCAGGCGCGCCAGGTAGAGGCGGACCTCACCGATCAGGGACGACCGCGTGCATTCGGGGAGTGCCGCCTCCCACGCGGCGTCCAGACCGGCCCAGTCCTGTGCACGGTCACGCGGCGGCTCGAGCATGATCGTGACGCAGTAGGTGTCTTGCCGCCGATACAGCAGCGCCGCTTCCACAGCGACCCCGTCATGCTCGGCTTGCCGCTCCCGCATCCGCGCCGCGAGGAGCGGCGTGGACGGCCAAGCCTTGTTCGACGTCGACGCCAGCTCGATGCCACGGTCCGCACCGGGGAACGCCACGTTTATCCCGAGTCGTTTCCCGCATGCGTCCCACACCGCCTTGACCTCGGCCTGGTCCGCCGGACTACCCGCTTCGGCCGGGATGAACAGGGAACGGCCAGAGCCTCAGCTCTGAGCACGGGGCGGCGGGGTCTCGGCCGGCCGATCAGCGGCCGACGGGTCTTCGAGACGGCGGACCAGCTGGCTGGTCCGCTCCCTGAACTCGCCCGCCGCACCGCGGGTAGTCGTCATCTGCTGCCCGCCACGGACGGGACCGGCCTGCTCGAGGTCCAGGATGGCCTCCGCGACGGCGTCCTCGTCGTCGGCCGCTAGCGCCGCCTCCAGCTCGTCCACCACTCGGTTGACGATCGCCCACCGCTGCTCAGGGAGCTCCCATGTCCGCGCGGTACGCAGGACGTCCGCCGCGTGCTGGCGCAGATCACCTCTCATGGGGGCACCCTATCCCTCCGTACCGGCGACAGAGCCCCGCGTCGGGGCGGGATGCTGATGAACTCGAGCCCGGACCCCTGCCCGTTACGGACATCCGTCGCCCGGTGGCTCATGCGCCGAAGTGGACATAGCCGGCCCACAGCCACGGCGCGTCCGGACGCTCGTCGCGCACCTGCTGCACCGCGTCGTGCAGGACCACGGCGACCTCGTCGACGCTCGGTTCGCCCGGCGTGATCCGTTCGTAGACGTCCCGGGTCAGCTGGACGGTCAGGTGGTCGTAGATCGGCCACGACGCGGCCAGGACGTGGCGGTAGCCGGCGAGCTGGAACGCGCCCGCGAGGTGGACGGCCTCGTCGACGAGCGCGAGCCCGCCCCGGCCCGTGTTGCAGGCCGAGAGGAAAGCCAGGTCTCCAGATGCCGTTTGGCCGGCTACGTCGACGACCCGCAGCCGTTCCCCGCCGGCGAGCATCAGGTGGCTCGACGACGGGTCGCCGATGTCGCTGGAGCCGTGGCAGGACAGATGCAGCCAGCGGTGCCGGCCCAGTTCCTCGAGCACCCGCGCCGGGCGCGCCGCCTCGCCCATCAACACCGTGGTGCCGGGGAAACGCTCACGCAGGAGGTCGGCTTCCTGGCGGGCACCCCGCAGGTCGGCCTGGCCGGGCGTGATCGGCATGGCCACGACCAGCGGGCTGGGTGCGGCATCCGGGCCGGCCGCCACGTTCCGGGCATACACGAGGCTGCGCACGGTCGGGGTGTACGACGACACGACGCGGTCCATCACGGTCTGTCGACCGTCCGCGGTGTGCCGGCCAGCTGCGTGCAGCGGAAGCATCGTGAGCAGCGACGACGGCGACCACCACACCCGCGGCCGGCTCCCCGCCGGCACGCCCGCTGCGGCCCCTAGATGCTCCAGGACCGGCGCGGTCACGCTGTCCCACAGCCAGGCGAGCGCCGTACGGACCGTCGATCCTCCGGCGGTCTCGGTGCCGTCACCCCGTTCGGCGTCGAGCGCACGATCGAGCCCGGCGAGGAACGCGATCCCGTTCGCGCTCATCGTCTCCGGGGTGAGACCTGGCAACGGCACGACCGTGATCCCGTCGGGCTCGACGATCAGCGCGTCCGACCGGTAGCCGCTGACGTTGATCAGCACGATCGGGCCGGCCACGGCCGCCTGCTGCATGTCCTCGACCGTGAGCGGCATCAGGAACCGTTCGAATCCGGGCACTCGCCGGATCCCGGCGAGCAGGTCGTTCCACTCGCGCAGCCAGCGATGGCGATGGTCGGCATCACCGGCGTTGCTGTCCAACGCTGCCCGCAGCCGCACGACATCAGCGGCCAGGGCCTTGTCCTGCTCAGCCAGCCGGGTCAGATCCGCGCGGAGATCGAGCGCGTGCGCGAGCAGCACGCCGCGCCCCTGCTCGAGCAGCTCGGCGGCCCGTCCGACCTGGCCGTCGTGCAATACAGCGGCGACGGCATCACCCACGAGATCCCGCTCCTGCCGTAGCTCCCGCTCCTGGTCACCGCGAGCGAGGTTGCGCTCGGCCACCCGAGGCAGCAGCTCGACCCCAACCGCCAACCCGGCTGCCGCGTCGGCCCACTCCCCCACCGCTGCCTGCAACCGACCCCACGACCGGGCTGCCCGCAGGCGAAGGCCCGGCGGCGCCACGTCGATCCCGGCGACGTCGCGGAAGACCGCCACCGCCGCGACCCGATCGGCCTCCGAGCCGGTGACCTCGTACCTCGACCGCAGCGCCACCGCGTAGTTGCTGCGCTCCAGCGCCGACGCTGGATCACCTTGCTCAGCCGTGTCCACCGCGCGCCGGTGCCAGACGATCGACTCGTCCATGGTTCGCAGGTCGTTGTCGAGGGTGGACAGCTCGCGCAGGGTGGCGGCCAGATCGGAGTAGGCGGCGCCGCGCAGTGGGCCGGTGAACGCCTCGGCGGCCGACCGGAGCGACGCGGCGGCGCCGCGGAGCACGTCCGCGTCGCCGGTCAGCTGCGCCAGTGACCGCTGCGCGATACCCAGGTTCTGCCGGAATCCCGGCAGCCGGGGATCGGTCAGCTGCTCGGAACGGGCTACCAGCCGCCCGAGCACGACGACCGACCGGCGCAGTGCGTCGGCGTCCTCGGTGAGCTCGCCGAGGGTCCGCAGCGCGTTGCCCAGGTCCGAGCGCATCGCCCGGCCGTCGAAGTCGGTGTCCGGAAAGACCTCCGTCGCCGCATCCAGGTGCGCAACCGCCTCCTCGACATCCTGACGCGACCCGACGTGCTCACCGCGGCGCACCAGCGCGATCGCGACGTCCGATCTCGCCGCCGTCTGCGTACGTCGGTTCCGGGTCCGCTCCGCGATGGCGCGCCTTCCATGGTCGATCGCCTTGTCCAGCGACAACACGTCCGCGGTGTACGCGTGCTCGGCGAGATAGATCGGGATGAAGTCCGCGTAGATGTTGCCGACCAGCTCCGAGCCGTCGGGCACCTCGATCAGGGTCCGGTAGCCCAGCGAGATCGCCCAGCGCAGGTCCTCAGGGTCCCGCCGGAGCCGATGCCGGTCCAGCAGCAGCAGCTTGTGCAGAGAGATCCGGCTGATCCGCTCCGGGTCGTCGGCCCGGGTGAGCCGTACACACTTCTCGGTGATCGTGACTGCCCTGTCGAGGGCCGGGACGTCCTCGGCCAGCAGGAACCGGTGCTGAAGCGCGACGGCCAGCTCGGCGAGCGCGACGGTGACCTGCGGGTCGGTGTCGGCGCGAAACGCCAGGACCCGGTCGAGCAGGTCGATCGCGTCGTTCAGCGCGGCGAGGCCGCCCGACCCTCCGGCCCGATCCATCAGCGCGGACGCCTGGTCGGTCCACTCGGCGAGATCGTCGAGCACCTCACGAACCTCGGGCGGTAGGGCCCTCGGCTCGTGCATGTGCACGGCGCTGAAGTGCGGCATCGCGGCCCGCCCCTCGGTATCGAACGCCGCCTGCTGGCCAGCGCCTGCCGTGAGCTGGTAGCGCGCCCACCGCAGCATCGCGACCACCTGCTGCGCCGTGACGTCGAGCGGCGAGTTGTCGATCACCTCGATCAGCTCGTCCACCTCCGAGACGGCCGCGCCGTCCAGCACCGCTCGACAGTCGCGGTGCTGGACGCACCGCTCAATTCGATCCCTCAGCGATCGGAGCAGCACCTCGCGGCGGGCAGGTCGGCTGGACATCGACACCTCCGCAGCAGCGACGAGAGAACGAAGATCGGCCATCCATCCAGGCCTGTTCAGCGGTGATGTCGTTGGACCTCACAGCCCCGTTAACCGCACACTGGATGCGGATGGCTCGCGTGGCGATCACGTGACGTCGCACCGCCGACGCCGGCCGTCAACAGCCGCAGCTAACTCGAGCGCCGCCCGCAGGTAGCCGCACCTCGCCGCAATTGCGCAGCTCAGCGGCCCTCACGGAAGCCGCAGGTCAGCGCGGTGCACGATGGTGGGGTTATGGTGTAACTCGGTCCACCGACACGAACCCCCACGACGAGCGACCCGTCCCGTTGACCACCTATCCCAGCTCAAGATCGGCCTCAACGACGAGTGCGCCCACACTGAAGCCCTGGCAGCCCCGTCCCATCCTTTGGTGATCCTGCCGGGGGCACCCAGGTTCGACTCTTGCCGGGGCGGCGGCCCTCGCGCTGTACGAGCCTCCGGTACCGACCAGGGGCCGCCCGCCACCTCCACCCGGTAAGGACGCTCTTCCTCACTGCTGTCAACGACCCTGCGACCACGGTCGGCCACGACCGCTCGACACGGGTTGGGCGGTGCCGGGTACATCACCATGCAGCCCCACCACACCGTCAGAACGACCACGCGCGGCCCGTCACACCGCAGCGCCGGAGGACACGGCCAACTGGCCCAAACGACAACCCCCAGCGCCATACCTCGGCTGTGGGGCCGACACAGAGCAGGACTCGATCACCATGCCGACCCCTTGACGGCGGACGGCGCCGCACCGAGTGCCCGCTCGCCGCGCCGCGCAGCGACACCCAACCGTCGGCATCCGAGCCTGAACGACACTCAACGGGCCCAGGATCCCGGAGCAGGACGTGACCTCCATTTCGCGGCGTCAGACACGGCGCTCCAGATTCGCTCCAGAAACGGTGCACAGCACGAAGAAAGATGATCAATACAAGATCCACTGCAGGGCAGGAGAATCCTGTCTCACCTGGGCAAACTCAGGCGACAAGACTCCGAGCGCAAGAGGGGACCTACTAACCAGAAACTGGACTAGCGGACTCGACGTTTTCTTGCTACGATATCAGACATGAAGCAGCGTCGCCTTCCGCGTCGGGAGCTCCCCGAGATTCGGGCTCAGTTTGTGCGAATGCTGGAAGCGGACCTGCCCAGGACGTCGATAATGGCGGCGTTGAGGTTGAGTAAGTCTACCTTCTACGAGTGGAAGCGGTTGTACCAGGAGCGCGGCGTGGACGGTTTGACGGTGCAGCCGATTCCCGGTGGTACGCCGAAGCTGACTGACCAGCAGACGAGCCAGTTGTGG
>JBOHEO010000096.1:0-20179 GCA_050701055.1 Pseudonocardia sp.
CGCAAACCTGTCACCTGGACCAGCGTCGACCGCGACTACGAGAAGATCCGCATCGACATGCAAACCCTCCTCCAAGACCTGGGCATCCGCGCCGCCGGATAGACAACATCTTGTCGATCGATGTTTCCTAAGCGCCTAGCTCCTCCACGTCGTCTGGCCGTGGAGGCGCCGTTGGGTCAGAGGAGCGGGGAGCGCAGCTGCGCGGTCAGCCAGTTCCCGAAGTCCTCATCGCTCCACCCTCGGCCCGTCAGCGTGGCCAGTCCCGGCGACGTCGGGCATTCCGACCGGTGACCGCAACGTTTGGTTCGTCGCAACCTTCCCGTGCACACTGGCCGCCGTGAACGGGCGAGACGGCGAACCGGAACGCGCAGTGCCCGGTGCGGTAGCCGATGATGTCGAGGCGGTGATGCTGGCCGCGCGGATGCTGGTGGCGGTGAGCGCGCGGTCGGTGGCCGCGGTGGATGATGTGGTGAGCTTGCCGCAGCTGCGGGTGCTGGTGATGGTGGCCAGCCGCGGGATGCTCAACCTGGGTGCGGTCGCGGCCGGCCTGGGGGTGCATCCGTCAAACGCGACCCGGGCGGTGGAGCGGCTGGTCGTGGCCGGGCTGCTCGACCGGCGTGATGATCCGGTCGATCGTCGCAACCTTGTCCTGGAGCTCACCCGGGACGGTCGTGCGTTGGTCGAGCGGGTGATGGACGACCGGCGGGCCGCGATCGCCGCGATTCTCGATCGGATGCCGGCCGGTCGCCGACGCGCGCTGGTGCCGGCGCTGCAGGCGTTTGCCGCGGCCGGCGAGGAAGTGGCCGACGACGCCGCCTGGGCCCTGGGTTGGACCACCGCGCGCTGATCCAAGGCTGCAAGCTCGGCGACTCGTCGGTGATCAGCGCCGCATGGGCTATGCGGGTCCTTGGGCGCCGCCGGTGATCGGCAGCTCGGCTCGTTCTCCGCGACGTTTGCACCGACAGGGTGGCCTGCTGGCCGGGTTCGGTGTCGCGGAGGGCGCCGAGGAGGTCCTCGACGCTGCCGACCTCGCGGTCGTCGAGTTCACGATGACGTCACCGGGGGCGGGTTCCCGCGGCTGCGGCCGGACCGTCGGGTGGCACGGTGAGCACCAGTGCGCCCAGGTGGGTGGCTGCCGCCGAGGCCGCGGCTGATTCCGGGGTGAGCCGTTCCAGGGACGGCCGGAGGTAAGGGTGGGTAGCGGTGCCGTCGGCCAGGAACTGCTCGGCGGTGGCGGTGGGGATGGTGGCACGCCGACCCGGCCACCGGGAAGCCCCCTGGCTGGTCGTTCGACCAGACCGCGCTCGATGCCGAGGCCGCCACCGACGGTTGGTACGCGCTGCTCACCAACCCGTCCGCCACGATCAGCGTCTGCGGTGCAGGAGCTGCACAGGCGCGGCTCCTGGACCGCAGACGCCGATCATGCCCGGTCCGGGCGTCGAACTCACGCGGGTCGGGGGAGGCGGCAGTGCCGTTCGTTCGGAAGAGGCTGCGGTCAGAGCAGGGGGACGACCTCTGGGGCGCCCATGCGGGCGGAGTCGGCCATCGCGTCGTCGGGCATTCTCTGGCTCTCCCGCTCGGCGGCCACCCGCTTGCGGTAGTGCTCCACCTCCCGCGCGACCTGCTCCCCGCTCCACCCGAGCACCGGGGCCATCAGCCACGCCACCTCATCGGACGCCCCCACGCCCCGGTCGAACGTCTCGATCGAGATCCGGGTGCGGCGGGTGAGCACGTCGTCCAGATGTCGGGCGCCCTCGTGCGATGCGGCGTAGACCGCCTCGGCACGCAGGTAATCGGGCGCACCGGACAACGGTTCGCCCAGTGACCGGTCGGCGGCGACCAGGTCGAGTACCTCGTGGATCAGCGATCCGTAACGTCCGAGCAGGTGCTCGATGCGCGCCTCGTGCAGGCCGGTCCGCCGGGCGAGGGCGCCCTGAGTGTTGCGCAGTGCCGCGAATCCCTCCGCTCCGAGCATCGGGACGTCTTCGGTGACCGACGCCGGCACCTGCGCGGCCAGGCCGTGCACCGCCGCGTCGATCGCGTCGCGGGCCATTACCCGGTAGGTCGTGTACTTGCCGCCGGCCACCAGGACCAGGCCGGGAACGGTGTGCGCCACCGCGTGCTCGCGGGACAGCTTCGACGTCGACTCCGACTCACCCGACAGCAGTGGCCGCAGCCCGGCGTACACGCCCTGGACATCGGCGTGGGTGAGCGTCGGTGAGAGCACCGCGTTGACGTGGCCGAGCAGGTAGTCGATGTCGGTGGCGCTGGCGGCGGGGTGGGCGAGCCCGAGATCCCAGTCGGTGTCGGTGGTGCCGATGATCCAATGCCGGCCCCACGGGATGACGAACAGCACCGACTTCTCGGTGCGCAGGATCAGCCCCGAGTCGCTGCGGATCCGGTCGCGCGGCACGACCAGATGGATGCCCTTGCTGGCCCGGACGTGGAACTGCCCGCGCTCACCGGCCAGGCCCTGGGTCTCGTCGGTCCACACTCCGGTGGCGTTGACCACCTGCTTGGCCCGGACGGCAACCAGGCACCCGGACTCCAGGTCCCGAACCTCGGCACCGACGACCCGTTCATCCTCGCGGAGCAGCCCGACCACGCGGGCCCGGGACGCGACGTGCGCCCCGTACGCGGCGGCGGTGCGGGCGAGGAACATCGTGTGCCGGGCGTCGTCGACCTGCGCGTCGTAGTACTGCAACCCACCGACGAGGGCGTCGCGGCGCAACGCCGGGACGAGTCTCCGGGCGCCGCGTCGCGTCAGGTGCCGATGGTGGGGCACCCCGCGAGCCCGCCCGGACAACAACCCGAGTGTGTCGTAGAGTGCCACCCCCGCCCCGGCGTAGAGCCGCTCCCAGCCGCGGTGGCGCAGCGGGTAGACGAACGACACCGGCCGGACGAGGTGCGGTGCCAGCCGGTCGATCAGCAGCCCGCGCTCCCGCAACGCTTCGGCGACCAGCCGGAAGTCCAGCATCTCCAGGTACCGCAGGCCGCCGTGAATGAGCTTGCTCGACCGGCTCGACGTGCCCGAGGCGAAGTCGCGTGCCTCGACGAGCCCGACGGACAGGCCTCGGGTGGCGGCGTCGAGGGCACAGCCACCGCCCACGACCCCACCCCCGATGACCAGCACGTCGAGCTCGGTCGCCGGAGGCGCCGTCGCTGCCATCGCTGCGAGCGCGTCCGCACGGGCCGCGGGGGAGAGCGCAACCGATCGCATGAGGCCTCCTTCGTGGGCCGGGCGCGGATGTCGGTGCTCCGTCGCTCACTTCTGCGCACGAGTCTCATTCCACGTCCACCCAGTCCAGGGTCCGCTCCACAGCCTTGCACCACCGCGCATATTCGGTGTCGCGCTGGTCACTGCTCCACTGCGGTTCCCAGCGCTTGGCCTCGTTCCAGTTGGCCCGCAGCTCGTCGATGTCCGACCAGAAGCCGACCGCGAGCCCGGCCGCGTACGCCGCGCCGAGCGCCGTGGTCTCAGCCACGACCGGCCGGCTGACCGGCACGCCGAGCACGTCGGCCTGGATCTGCATGCACAGATCGTTCGCCGTGACCCCGCCGTCGACCTTGAGCACGTCCAGCCTTACCCCCGAGTCGGCCTCCATCGCGTCGGCGACGTCGCGACTCTGGTAACAGATCGCCTCCAGGGTGGCCCTGGCCAGGTGGGCCGCGGTGTTGTACCGGGAGAGCCCGACGATCACGCCGCGGGCGTCGGAGCGCCAGTGCGGTGCGAAGAGCCCGGAGAATGCCGGCACGAAGTACACCCCGCCGTTGTCGTCCACCTGCCGGGCCAGCGACTCGCTCTCCGCGGCGTCGCTGATGATGCCGAGCTGGTCGCGCAGCCACTGCACCGCCGATCCGGTGACGGCGATGGAACCCTCCAGGGCGTAGTTCGGGGCCTTGTCGCCGAACTGGTAGCAGACCGTGCTGAGCAGCCCGGCTGCCGAGCGCACCAGCTCGGTGCCGGTGTTGAGCAGCATGAAGTTGCCGGTGCCGTAGGTGTTCTTGGCCTCGCCGGGAGCGAAACAGACCTGGCCGACGGTGGCTGCCTGCTGGTCGCCGAGGTCGCCGGTGATCGGCACCTCCCCGCCCAGCGGGCCGTCGCGCAGTGTCACCCCGTACGCCTCGGGCGAGGACGAGGGCCTGATCCGCGGCAGCATCTCCCGCGGCACGCCGAAGAAGCCGAGCAGCTCGTCGTCCCAGTCGAGGGTCTCGAGGTTCATCAGCATGGTGCGGCTGGCGTTGGTGACGTCGGTGACGTGCGTGCCGCCGGTGAGGTTCCACAGCAGCCAGCTGTCGATGTTGCCGAACAAGGCGTCGCCGCGTCGCGCGGCCTCCCGGGCGCCGTCGACGTTCTCGAGGATCCATTGGATCTTCCCGCCGGAGAAGTAGGTAGCCGGGGGCAGGCCCGCCTTGCGGCGGATCACGTCGCCGCGGCCGTCCCGGTCCAGCGCCGACGCGATCTGGTCGGTACGGGTGTCCTGCCAGACGATCGCGTTGTACAGGGGGCGCCCGGTGCGCCGATCCCACACGACGGTGGTCTCGCGCTGGTTGGCGATCCCCAGTGCGACGAGGTCAGATGCGCCGAGCCCGGCGCCGTCCAACGCGGTCCGGATCGCCGTGGACGTGCGCTCCCAGATCTGTTCCGGGTCGTGCTCCACCCAGCCGGCCCGCGGGAGGATCTGGTCGTGCTCGAGTTGATGGCGGCCCACCTCGTCGCCGGCATGGTCGAAGATCATGAAACGGGTGCTGGTGGTGCCCTGGTCAACGGCGCCGACGAACTCGGCCATGAGGTCTCCTCTCGCTCCGACTCATCCGACGCCTCCGAAACTCGATCATGCTGACGCCGCAACGCTATCGCGCAGGTCCGACAGAAACCGACCACAGGCCGTCGCAGCGCAGCACGGTGACCAGCTCGTCAGCCGTGTCCACGACCCGTCGCGCCCCGGTGAACTCACCCCTCAGCGCATAACCCCAGGTCACCCCGATGGCGGGCACCCCGTGCAGGGCCGCACCCTCGACGTCGTGCACCCGGTCGCCGACCATGACAACCGGATCGACCGCGGCGTCCAGTCCGAGCCGCTCCAGCACCGACCCCACGACGGCCGCCTTGCCGACCCGACCCGCCACGTGATCGGCTCCACCGACCAGCTCGACACCTTCGCCGATCCCCTGCTGCGCCACGATCTCCCGGGCGAGCGACTCCGGCTTGGACGTCGCGACGGCCAGCCGGTAACCGTCGGCCCGCAGGCGGGCCAGCAGCGCTGCCGTGCCGGGGTAGAGCGGCGACACCGTCGCGGCCACCGCGTCATAGGAACGGCGGTAGATCCTGGTCGCGGCGCTGGCCTGGTCGTCGGTCAGGCCGAGGGCGGGCAGCGCGGTCTCGAACGGCGGACCCACGCACAGCCGCAGCCGCTCGGGCCCCGGCACGGGTGCGCCGACCGCCGTGAGCGCGGCCGCGAGGTGCTCGACGATGGCGGCGGCGGAGTCGACGAGCGTGCCGTCGAGATCGAGCAGGACGGTCCGGCGCATGGTGGCGACCCTAATGTGCCTGGTAGATCAGGGCCTGCCACACCCAGCCGCCTCGGGCCTTCGCCTACGCCGGTTGCCGGTGGCGGTCTTGACCATCCGGGCCCTACACCCGGAGGGTTCTGCGGGTCTACGCCTAGGCCCAGACTCGTGTCTCGTTGAGAGCCTCTTTGCGACGCAACGAGTCGCGCCGTGAACACTGTTATCTGTGACGGAGGAGTCGATCGAGGTGAGCCGGTGACGTGCCGTTGCGTCACGCTCGGGAGAACACCGCACCCGTCGCGCGGTAATCCGTGACAGCCTGTTCGACGTCCTCCGCCAGCAGATAGTGGTTGATCGCGATGGCGGCCACCGATCCGGCGCCGGCGGCGGTGATTGCCTGAGCTGGTGAGTCCACGACGTTGCCGGCCGCCCATACCCCGGGCACGTTGGTGCGACCCGTGGCGTCGACGGCCACCCAGCCGTTCTCGTCGACGTGGCAACCCAGGTTGGTGAGCAGCTCATCATGAGGCACGAAGCGAGGCCCGATGAACACCGCTGCCCTCGGCACAGCCTGGCCGTCCGCGAGCTCGACACTGAGCAGCTGGTCATCCTGCACCGCCAGCCGTGCCACCTCTCCGTCGACGATGTGGATCCCGCGGGCGGTCAGCCGCTCACGTTCCTCGTCGGCCAGGGCAATCCGGTTGGGAAAGAACACCACGTCGGGAGACCACAGCCGCACCAGCGACGCCTGGTGCAGGGTGAACTGTCGGTTGTCGCCGCCCAGCACTCCGATCGGTGCGTCGCGAACCTCATATCCGTGGCAGTACGGGCAGTGCAGCACGTCGTTGCCCCATCGCTCGCGCAGGCCTGGAATCTCGGGCAGTTCGTCACGCAATCCGGTGGCCACCAGCACACCGCGTGTGGTCAGCTCCGGTCCGCCGGCGAGGCGCACGACGAAACCGTGCTCGCCGACGTGCTTGATGCCCCGGGCCCGATCCTTGAGCACCTCACCTCCGTACCCGACCACCTCCTCCCGGCCCGCCGCGAGCAGCTTCACCGGGGGCGTTCCGTCCCGAGACAGGAAGCCGTGCAGGTGCGCGGCCGGGGCGTTGCGTGGTTCACCGGCATCGACCACCACCACCCGGCGGCGGGATCGGGCCAGGTACATCGCGGCGGTCAGCCCGGCCGCGCCGCCTCCGACCACCACCACGTCGTATTCCGTCGCGTCCATCGCGATCACCTCCATAGCCGTGCCTGCGTCCGTCGACGGGCAGGCCGTCACCGCCTGCTCCATCATCCCGGCTGGACCGCCCGAATCGCCGGCGGGCTTCCCGAGTTCCTGCCCCCCGGCGTGGGTGGACCAGACTCGAAGACCCCGGCGAAGATCACTCGAGCACCGCATTGCCGGAACGTAGCTGCGGCGGGTGCACGACGTCATGGACACCGGGCGGCACAGCCCTGCCCGGGGGTGACGAGCGGCCCCGGGGCGCTGCTGGCCGGCGCTGCCCTGCCCGGGACCGTTGCCAGCCGCTGCTCTCCGGCTGCCACCCGCTGCCGGTAGCGTCCATTCCGTGGATCCCCGCGACTCCGGCCGCATTGCGCGCGCCCTCGATCCGTTGCACGCCATGGCCTACTTCGCCCCGGAGACCGAGCAGCACCTCACCGTGGCCGGGCTCAAGCCGGGGCGGATGTGTTACTTCGCCGGACGGGCGGCGCCGATGGGCGCGGTCGGGCCGGGTGTCGTCGCGGCCACCTTCTACAACTTCAACCCCGCCCTGGTGGCCCGGCACATCCCGGCGGCATGGGCGCTGGCCGAACCGACGACGCTGGTGGCGGCGCGGCTCGCCGCGGTCGATGCGGCCCTGCGTCGCATGCTCGGTCCCGAGGTACTGGTCTCGCCGGAGGTGGCCGAGGCGGCGGGGCTGGCCCGCCGGGCCGCACACGCGTGCTGCACCGACGGTCGCCCGCTCGCCGCCGGCCACCTCGACCTGGAGTGGCCGGCAGAACCGCACCTCATCCTCTGGCACGCCGTGACGATCCTGCGCGAGCACCGGGGTGACGGGCATATTGCAGCGCTGGTCGGCGCTGACCTCGCCGGTGCGGAGGCGCTGGTCAGCCACACCGCCACCGGTCGGGGGTTCGTCGTACCGTTCGCGCTGGCCAGCCGGGGTTGGTCGGAGGAGCAGTGGGAAGCCGCTGCCGGGCGGCTGCGCGAGCGGGGCGTGCTCGATGCCGCCGCGGCGTTGACCGTCGACGGTGTGGCACTGCGCAAGCGCGTCGAGGACGACACGAACCGATTGGGCGCGGCGCCGTGGGCGCATCTCGGGCCTGACGGCTGCGCCCGCCTCAGCGAGCTCGGCGGGTCACTGGTCGGGGCCCTGCTCGCCGCCGGCTGCTTCCCGAAGGGGGTGTTCGTCAGCCATTGATCGGTCGGCGCACGACGGGCGCTATCCCCTGTGCGCTCCCGAGCCGCTGCGACCGGCGCAGCGTCAGTTCCGCGGGAGGCCGGGACCGCTCAGCGGGGTGAGAGCCACCAGCTCCGGCGGGCCGGCCAGCAACTCGACCACGTCGCCGATCCCGACCTCGGTCAGGTCGCGCGCCAGTGCTTCGTCCGAGGCCGCCTGATCCGCCCATACCTCGGTGATCCACACCGTGTCGGCATCGTCCGCGGCGACGTTCACCAGGTACAGCTCACATCCCGGCGCGTCGCGCAGCTCGTCGGCCAAGCGCAACAGGGTGTCGGCCAGCACCGCGCCCCGTCCGGGCCGAGCGATCATGCGGACGTAACGCCCGACCCGTCTGGTATGTCCTGCCTCGCCCGTCATGGAGCCGACCGTATCCCGCCGGGTCAGATTGCGTACCGCCACACCGTGAGCGCGTAACCGCCGAACCACGCCGAGGCCAGCGTCGCGGCGACCAGCACGATCGTCGCGGTGGAGGTCCGGCGCCGGGCCAGGCCGACGGCCGGGGGGATCAGCAGGACGAAAACCGGGATGAGCAGCCGGAGCTTGGTGTTCATCAGCCCCTGGGTGCCCCAGATCATCGCGAGCCCCACCGCGCCGTAGACGAGCAGTGGCCACGGCAGTCGCATCCGGATGGCCAGCCCGAGCAGCAGCACCCCGGCGAGCAGTGCCAGCACCGTGAGCACGTCGAACACCTGGTCGGAGGACCCGAGCACCCGGCCGACGTAACCGGCTGTCGAGACGCCACCGTCGAGGTACCAGCCCCAGCCCTCCCGCTGGATCCTCGACCAGCCGCCGAGCTCCCCGGTGCGCACGGCGACGTAGCCGAGGTAGCCGAGCAGGCCCGACGTGGCGAGCAGCCCGCCGACCCATGGCCGCCACCCATCGCGGCGGGTGAGTGCGGCGGCCAGCGCGGCCAACCCGACGGCCGCGACCAGCGCGCTCGCCGTCGGCCGGACCACTCCGGCCGATGCGGTGCACGCTCCCGCCAGCAACCACTGGCCCTCCAGCGCCGCCACGAGCGCCCATACGGCGAGCGCGCAGAACAGGGCCTCGGTGTAGGTCATGCTCAGTGCCACGCTCATCGGCATGGCGGCGAAGAGCCCCACGAGCAGCAGTCCGGCGCGCCGGGATCCGCCCGGCGCGAGCGTGCCGAGTCGGGTCAGCCCGTAGGCCGCGACGACGCCGGCCATCACCGAGACGATCAGTCCGGCGGCGACGAGGTTCCCCCCGGTGAACAATCCGATCGTGGTCACTACCGCGGGGTAGCCGGGGAAGAACCCGAGCGAGGTCTCGGTGGTCCGCTGCCCGAACGCGTCGACCAGATTCGGCGGCACATCTGCGTAGCCGTCGTCGGCAATCGCCAGGAGCCAGTCGCCGTCCCAGGAGGTCAGCTCGTCGAACAGCGTGGAGCCGTTGCGGGCGGCCATCACGGCGAGTACGGCCACGCCGACCAGCCGGATCGCCAGGTACACCGCGGCGGGGACGAGCGCGGCGGCGATCCGGGTGCGGCGGGACGCTGCGCGGGGTGTCGCTGGGGCGCTGGTCGCGTCCTCGGTCACGGCCATGGGCAGACTGTAGGTCCGACGGCTGGTTCGGCCCACTCCCTATCGGCCGTACAGCCACGCCACGTGCTGGTGGTTCGTCGACCGGCCGCTGCCGGAAGTGCTCGCTGCGCAGCACCGCGGTTCGTTGCGCAGCACCGCGGTGTAGGTCGGCGGCCGGTGGGTACGTCGGAGCCGATGTGCCGCGGTGGCCTTCACGTTTCACGGATCCTCGGTGGCGGAGATGCGGTACTTCCGCACGTGCGCGTCGAGGATCTGGGCGGTCTGCTCGGCGTCCGGCCCGGAGCCGCGGAACCGTTCCAGATGAGCGTCGGTCTCCCACCGCTCGTAGATGTTGATCCGGTCCGGTTCGATCGGGTCGGCGGTGATGGTGAAATCGAGGCAGCCCGTTGCCGCCCGGGCCAGTTTCACCACGGTGGCGCAGTCGGCCACGTAACTGTCGCGGTCGGTGGGGTCGACGTGGAGTCGTCCGGCGATGATGAGCATGTCTGGTCCTCCGGTGGTTGTGGTGGTCTGCAGGTGGTGACTGCCGCCCGCTCGGAAAGTCACCGCAGCTCTCCCTCGGCTCGCCTCGCGTTCTCGTGGATCTGCCCGCGAGCCCGCGACCGCCGACCGTCGCCTGCATGACCGCAGGCAGGTCGTCCTGGTCGTCAGCCGGCCGGAGCCTGGTCCTCGTCCGGGCACCGTAACAAAGTGGTCGTCAAGAACGATTCAATCCCAGCCGGTGGTCAGGCGGGTGATCAGGCTGTGCCGCCGGGGATAGGTTGGCAGCCGAACAACCCCGACCGGGACACCTTGCATGAATGATCGACTTCATAGGTGGAGCGCCCCCGCTATCGTGGGTGTGCTGCTGCTGGCCGGGCTCTTATTTCCAACCTCTCCTGCTTTCGCGGTTGACGGCGGTAGGGCAGTGCAGGAGGCCGATGCTTATCCGTACGTCGGCATGCTGACGGTTCCGCGCACAGATTCAGACACCCTCTACGAATTGTGCACCGCGGTATTGGTTTCGCCCACCTGGGTGCTGACGGCGAGGCATTGCCTCGGGAGGTACGGCTACAACACCGCGCGGGCCCCGATCAGTGTCAAGCTGGGTAAGATCAGCTCGTCGGACGTCGGGGTGATCCAGCGCGACGCCAGGGAGCTCGTCTTCGGGGTGGACTTCGACCTGGCATTGCTCCGGGTCGATCCGATCACCGAGATCCAGCCGGTTGAACTCGTCAACCAAGATGAAGAGGAACTCTACAAGAACGGGACTGTCGCCACCGCGATCGGCTGGGGTGGTAATCGAGAAAATACTCTTGAGTACCCTGGCACGCTCAATGAAGGAACTCAGGAGGTCGAGGACCAGATCTACTCGCTGGCTCAGCTTTTCAGTGGCTATAACTATCTCATGAAGACGACGCCAAGCAACGGCGATGGCAAGGTGCAGGACGGCGACAGTGGTGGCCCACTCATTGTTGAGACCTCCGGGTCCGGACCGGCTCGACGGGTCTTGATCGGCATCGTCTCCCAGGGAGACGATAGTGGTGGTGGCGTCTACACCAAGGTCGGGAGTACGTATGCCTGGATTACCCAGACCATGGGACGATAAGTGTGAGCGGAGCGACCAACGACCATCGACGGGTCCTCGGCCACACCGGAAAACGGGCCAGTGCACGACGTGTCAGGCGCCGGGCTGGTAGCTCCACTGGCTTCCAGTTCCCTGGTACTGCGAGATCGGAACGGGCTGGACTCCCGGCCGCATCCTGGACCGGTAGAGCTGACCACAGAGGTGGTCGATCTCGTGACTGACCAGGCGGGCTACGCCCTGGTCGAAGGACGTAATCCGGATGGTGCCGTCGACGTTCTGATGCTCGACCTCGATACCCAGAGGCCGGGGAACCAACCCCCGAACGTCGAAGAAGCTCAGGCAGCCTTCGTACTGCTCGTCGGCTTCGCTCGAGTGGTCGATGACCCGCGGGTTGAAAAGGGTGATCATGTTTCCATTCGCAGTCCGGACGATGGCCGCAGCTCGTCCGATGCCGATTTGCGGAGCCGCAAGACCCATGCCCTTGGCGAAGGTGTGTACCTGGCCGACGCGTTCCATCGTGGCGACGAGCTGCGCCACGACCCGTCGAGCGTCCTTGGCCTCTTCCGGGAGATTGAACGGCCGGGCCGGCGTCGCGAGTGTGCCCTCGCCTTCCTGGACGATCCCGAGTGAACGCATACGATCGGACGGCACGCTGACCATCAGCTCGGCAGGTTCCTTCCCGGCGGGATTCTTGAACTTTTATTCCACCCGGTACCGGGCGTGCAGCGGCGGATCGTCGGTTGACCACGCGAACAGCACCCGACCGGTGCGAGGTCGGCGGGAAGGTCGAGGGTGAGGCTCATGTTTCGAGTTGGCAGGCGGATGGCCCGCTGCCACCACGGCCCCCACTTCTCGGCGCTCACGGTGTAGACGTACTCGATCCACGTCGTCTCACCAGGATAGAGCGGGAACCGACCGTCGGCATTCTCGAAGAGTAGCCACAGCTCCTTGAACGCATCACGGTCGTGCTTGACGCGCCAGGTCATCGGCTCATCACCACACGTTGCGACGAGGCCGATCTCCTCCCATGTCAATGGTGACTCGCGATACAGCTTGTTCGAGCGCTCCGGGTCGCCGGGGAACCGGTCGACGGCGATCCGGATGAGGTACTGACTGACCGGCTCGCCGCCGACGTTGACCAGCTGACGCCGCACCCTTGTCGTGAACATGTCGTCGAGGTAGCTCAGCTCGGCGTGCTCATGCTCCACGCGCAAGGCGGTGCCGCTCGGGGCGGATTGAGGGTCATCGCTCGGCGGTTCCGCGTGCTGCTCGTTGCCGCCGACAGTCGGGGCGAGCGCATCGCGCATGGCCTTCCATCGCCGAATCAGCACCCGCCCCGCGTTCATGTGCCGATCCGCCCGCTCGGCGAAGCCCTGGCTGGGCACCAGCGCGCCGCACTCGACCTTGCTCACGTAGGAGGCGGTGTAGCCGACCACCCTGGCCAGCGCCTTCTGAGAGTGTCCTGACATCTCCCGCCAATGCCGGAGCTCAGCGACGAAGGCATCCACGGTCGCAGGAGTAACGTCGCTGCTCGGCCGGTTGCTCACCTGGCTCCCCTCCCCATGGCGGAGTGTCTGTGAATGGAGTGAATCACGAACGATTCGTGTTCACCCTGGCATCATCGACACGGCAGCCCTGACGCTGGGTGCATGAGCACGCGCAATCCGTCGAGCCGCCTCTGGTCGCCAGCCGTGATCGGTGCACACCGCGCCGCGCGTCGAGACCGCACCGCGCCAACGCCCCAACCTCTCCCGCCAGTGTGGCTGATCTCGGCTACCGACCACCACGACCATGCCGTCACCGTCCACGAGATGGAGGTGGGCCTGCATGCTCAGCGCGGTGTCTACCGCGCGGTGTGTGACCACCTCGTGCTCGTGTGCTCGCTGGACACCCCACCCGGACCGCCCTGCCCCGCCTGCGACGAACAGCTGAGGCCACCGCCGAAACCGCGGTGGTGGATCACTGTGTTACGCAGCGTGCTGCGTCTGAAACCGGATGATGACCTCGAGCAGTAGGTCTACCTCGGTGCCGCTCCGCTCCGCGCTCAACGGCCGAGAACCCCACCTGTAGGCGATTCTCGACGAGCGCCGTCCGCTCCACGCGCTTGTAGCGCACCTTCTCGTCGGCGGTGAGCCCAACGCATCCGTTCCGCGCTGCCCAGGGTATCCACTCAACATCATTGATGTCCTGGGCCTTGGTGCGACCCCATACGTCAGCTCCCGTCACGACGTCGAGGCCCGCCGCCCGTAGTTGTGCGACGAACCTCTGCCCTTACGACTCCTTTAGAACTTGGAATTTCTATCAAGGATTACATCGAACAACTGACTTCCGGTCACGAGTTGTCGTTCACCGATTCCACGTGCCATGACGAGCAACCCTGCGTTGTGTGCTTGCGGCCCCCCAGTGCTCGCGGACATATCCGTCACAACCCACGGTGTAAGGCCAGCATCGAATGCATCGAACGCGGTAGTTAACACACACAACTCGGTGTCGATACCGCACACTACAATGTCGGTCCATCCGTGCCGGTGCACCTGCCGTAGGAACTCCTCAGTAACAGCGCTGTAGCCGTGCTTATCAAAGACTGCTTCTTCTTCGCGACCACCGTAGGGCTTCAGCTGTTCAGCGAGGTCTGTGTCAGGGGCCGCGTACAGCTTCCGCCAGTCGATCAGACGCTCAAACTCTGATCCGGCGTAGTTGAAGTACCGAGAGAACAGGACATGCCCACCTTGGCTCTGCCATTTGTCAGCCAGCTCCACTATGCCTGTAATCACATGTTCAGTGTCAGACGTGATGAAGCCGTTTTGTACGTCGACGATCAAAAGCACAGACGTCTCAAGCTTCATGCCACTATCTGCTCCTGGCTTCGATTAGAGCCTCGGTAGCCTGCCGAAGGTGCTCTCTGATTCTGCTGGTCTCCAAGATTGCAGTACGCATAGGGAATACTTGCGAACTCTCTTCGGGGCGCGGGTTGATGACTATCGACCTGAGCGCGCGCAGGAGGCGCCAGCCGTACTCCGCTGGTACGTCCGGGTCGCGGACAGCTTCGACTTCGCCCCTTATCCAGTCGCAGTAGGACCAGGTTGCCTGTACGGTCAGCTCAAAAGCTAGTACCTCAGATTCAGACAGAGCACGACTGGCCGCTATTGGGCAATACACTACTCCTGCCCACGAGGCGACGTCGGCAGATACTCCTTTCAGTCCGAACTCGCTAGCGTCAGCGCTATCGAAACCGTCCCGCAGCAGCGATCGTTCAACAACTTCGGCATGGGCCAGATCAGACGCATCGTCTCCGAATTTTCGTTGGAGAAGGACTCGTGGCATAGACAGGATGCGCAGTGCGGTTCCGAGTTGGGCGTCTTGCCATACGGACCGTACCAGCCAGTTCACCGGCATCGCGTACTGCGCTCTAGATGGAGATTCGAGCAGAAATTTGAGCTGCTCACATACCCAATTTATCTGTTCGTCATACATCCGGCGATGCCAGATGGCGAAGTCGGCGAGGGAAGTGGGCTCGACGGTCTCCGTCAGGTGGAAGAGTGCTACACCGAACGGCCACACCCATAGATCGGCGCTTACCTCACTTCGAGGATGGTCAACGGGGCAGGAGTAGCACTCCAACCACTGGTCTGGCACAGCTTGCATTGAAAGCTGTGCGATGACGCGCTCCGCTAACTGCGGCCCAATATACGCTGGAACTAATTTGTGATTGCGGAGCTCGAACGTCTCGGAAGCCGCCTGGGGTGGAGTCAGCGCGCCGAACAGCTCGGCCGAGCTGGTGTTGAAAGTCTTGCAGTACAGATCCTCATAGAGTTTGGAAGGCTGCTGAATGCGCCCTGTCTCCAACCTGTAGATCTGTTTCAACATAGCACCTACATCCGGTGTTGACAGCTTGTGCTTGCGGCCAACCAACTCAAACTGCCGGGCAAGCCGTTCCCTGCCCCAGCTCTGCGACTTTCTCAGACTAACGAGTACCTCGTTCGGGAAATAGGTCTTGTCCGCTGGTGTCCCTACGTCCATGGACGCCTCCCCCTGTCTCTGTGCCCCTCATGTCATAGGACGATGAGAACGTCCACCGTTGTCCTCTGCTGTCATCTGTGAACCGGCAGGGATCGGAGCCACGCTCAGCGACATGGATTCGGGCAGATCACTGAGGCGAATCGACTCGTGGGCGTGCTGCGCCTCCCGTCGTACCGCGGGAGGCGTCGAAGGGATCACGCTGTTCACGTGGCAATCCTCGCATCTCAGCCGACTCCACTGACCCGGGACCTCGTCGTGACCCGCGACCCGCAGCGACACCCGACAGATCACCTTGGGACTACGGGTCCGGAGAGCCTACCCGACGAGTGCTCGCCGTACCGACGCGACGGAGTCCACCTGGGCCCGTTCGACACCGAACCCTTCGGCTGCAACCCGCGGCCGAGCGTGGCACATCAAGGCCGCAGCCAGGACGCGCATCGAGTCGGCCGCCGAGCGCATGGCGCAGATGCTCCTGGGCATCGTGATAGACGAGACGACGCCGCCCGCCACCCCGCCTGGCCACGACGCGGGTGCGTTCGACCGGGTTGGCCTGGGGCCGCAACAGGCGCTCGACGTCCCGCACGAACTGAAGCCCTACCAGGCCGTCCTGGAGGGCGTCCACCGTGACATCGCCATCGGAGCACCGACTGTCGTGGAGGGTGAAGTTGTCCCGGCGGAGTGGGGCGAGTCCGACGACGGGCGCGAAGCATGACCGTCCCGACCGACCACAAAGTGCGCCTTGTGCGGGCGCCGTGCCCGTTCTGCCGCGACGGGGAAGACGGGAGATGTGCGCCAGCTCGACGTACTGCCAGTGGTGCACGGAGGTCTGCCACGACAACGAGCCCGACCCCGACACGGCCGCGTCCACTGTGCCGAGTGCGACGCGTTCCTGCCGCAGCTCGCGACGATGCCGCAAGCGCTGCGATGGCAGCCCGTCCATCGAGCGGCACAAGGTTACCGATGACCACAACTGAGTTGAGCCAAAGTGCGTCGTTCACGTGTGCAAGCCGATCGCTGCGTCGGCAGTCCGCCAGATTCGCTCGATCATCAGCGATACGCTCACGGCGGCCGTGCGGTGAGGACTGGATCGCCACGAACCCTGCCCGTATCACGCAGCGCCCACGCAATGCGACTTTAGCTTAAGTTGATCAACGCTCTGACCTGCACTTTCTTGTCAGCGACCTGACCCGGCCAGAGCTACACGATCATCCGGCGGTGACACGTCTGCCCTGGTCAGGCGCTCGGCTCCCGACGAAGCCGGTTTCATCTAAGTGGCATTGAGCGCCCACGCGCGAAGGCACCGGAGCCCGACCAGCCATCGCCCGCCGACGTACTACACAGCACGCCGTGTTCAGCCGGTGACTCTCCAACATGGCTAAACGACCGGAAGGCAGCAGCTCGACAAAACGCTCCACGTCTATGATGCCTGGGTTGCTACTTCTGATCGAAAGGCGGCAGAATTGCTCCGTTCTCGTCTGCCAAATCGCCACCGTGGCTCGAACGAGCCTATCCAGTCGCAGATGTTAATAGACATGACCACGTAACGAGCCCGAGTATCACAACAACTATGATGGTGTAGATCACCCATGGTGGTGGCTTCGGCCTATGTGACGGCGCAGGGGGACACAAAGGATGATCGGTGTAAAGGCTGCGTCGGCCTCGCGGGTCCGGTGGATCTGGCCCCCAGTGCCGAGCCGCTAGCTCCAAGGCCTGTGCTGCCATCAGTTGTATCTGACCTGCTATGAACACTATCGGTGGCGGTGCGGAGGTCTTCGGGGCGGTACCTTCGAGCGCGTGACAGTACATTTTCTTCTTTCCTGTGCAGCTCACCTTGGTGTTCCGCTGCTGCTCTCGCCCTGGCGCCGCAGCCACCGTTTCCCCAGGGCCCGGATCTCAGCTAGATCGGTCCACCCTTTCTGTGGCACCGGTATGGTGTCCAGCACCTCGGTCATGCTGTGGTTTCCCAACTGTTGTTGACCAGCCAGGACGTATGCCACCGTGTCGCCTCGTCTCCATCGGATGCTGTATCCGTCGTAGCGGTGGTGGTCGAGGAATGTCCAGCCCACGGGATGTCGTTTGGGTACACGACCGCCACGCTTGATCATGGTGTTGTGCTCTCACGTTCGGGGATGGAATGATCAGCGGTTCGATGTGCGGCGAGATCGTGATCGCCGCGATGTTCTCCTGACAAACGTGTCGGTTGGGGGGATTGGTCCGACGTCAGTGGCTTGTCGGTCTTCACGCATTCTCGGAGCCACTCGTTCACTCTCTCGTCATAGAGGCAGCTGCCTGTGGGGTTGAACAAGTAGGTCCACAGCGTTGTCATACCCGCTCGACCGCAGTCGATGAGGATACGATGAGTCACGCACGCCGACCGTCGCCGCCAAGGCCACCAGCTGCGACACGCACGCGCCCGGCACCGACCGCGGTCGTCGAGGGAGTGGATTTCGTGCAGTTTCTGGCGTAGCGCGGTTCCGCGCAGCGCCAGGAGCGCGATGTCGTCGTCGTGGAGCGCGGGCCACAGCTCGTGCAACTGTTGCGTGGCCTGTCCGACGCATCGGAGATCGATATCGGCTTCCATTGTCGCCATTGACGGAGGTGATGCAGGTTGCGACCGTCGGTGTGACAACTTATCTCCTTCACGCTTGGTAGGTTGGGGGTGGAATCTCGACGACCTACTCGTCCGATGTCTTGGCGACGCCTAGTGATATTCGATTCTGCGCGTTGTCGCATGGGTCAGGAACGACCGGTGGACGACACAGGGGCTTGGTGTCAGAAATCCGCCGAACGGCTGGGTGACCTTGCAGCTCACCTGAGAGTCCCCCACATAGGTTTGCCGTTGCGACGGAGCAGCGTGGTGGGGTCCGCTCGATTAGTCCATGAAATTCAGCATCGCAGGAGCACCGAAGACATGACAGATGACAAGGAGGGACACCGATGGACAGCGCCGATGTCCCCGGCGACACGGCGCACCTCGGGCCCAGGGCGCATCACAGGTCCGGACGGCACCACGCGGGTACCTCACCGCGGACATCCGGGCAGTCGCCAGCCGCGCACCGTTCACTGATCGCCGAGCTCGTCGACTGTCGGCGCTCCTGCTCACTGCAGGTACCTGCGGGTGGGATGCCAGCAGCCTCGGCCAGCCGCGCGGTGTGGCTGGCGCCGGGCGACCCGACGCGGATGAACACCACACAGACCTCGGCCCCGGCTGCCACCATCTCGGCGTTGCGGCGGAACCCGGCCGCGCGCCCGTAGCGACCCCAGTCCGCCGGGTGAGGTTCCACCTGCCCACCCCACGCCCGCCAGCAGGCCTCGGCCACCACATCCGCACCCGCCGTGCACGCCCCGCTGACCAGCACAACCAAGCCGTCATCCCGCACCTGCGCCAACGCGTCTCGCACTGCCCCAGCGTCGGTCCAGGCCCGCGAGCCGGTCACCAGCACTCGCCAGCCAGCCATCAGGCCACCTCGACCGGCTCGGACACCCGGCACAGCGCGCTACGGTCGAGGCGAGAGAGCTGCGGCACCGGCAGCCCGTCGCGGATCCGCCAGTACGCGGACGCAACGCACCTGCTCCCCGCAACCCGGGCAGATCAGATCCTCTGGGTCGACGAACCGCCGCTCGCAGGTGGTGGTGCTGGTCTGTGTGCTCATGCCCACTGAACAGCGAAGAGCCGATCAATGCCACCGAAGATCCGGACCTGGTACGCGTCGCCGCGCTGCCGGATGCCTGTGAGGTCGGCGGATACACGCTTCCTGCCTGCCATGGGGCAGCGTAACCGGCAGATTTGGGCAGACCATGGAACCGAGATTCAAGATATGGATCTCTGTCGGCCACGTCTGCACTGATCAAGCGTGGTGCGCCGCCAGGGACTCGAACCCCGAACCCGCTGGTTAAGAGACGGACACAACCCGTCTTAGCGGGTGCTCGGCAGTCCGGCGGGGGACCGTTTCGGCTGCTCAGAGCATGTGCGGCGTCCTGAGTGGTGTCGGCCCGGATGTGACCAGTCTGCGGCGTCCGTGACCACTCGGTGACCAGGTCTGACCGGTTCCGCAAGTAGGCGGGACCGGCTCGACGAGCAGAACGTCGGCCGGCCCCTTGGACCGGACAGGACCGATCCCGAATGACGATTCAACCCGACAACCAGATTCCCGCCGTACTTCACCCGGCGTGGTGCGTGCCAAACGCCCACGACTACGTCGGCCCCACTGAGTGCTGGCACCGATGGTGGGCGGCAGTGCCCACCCTTCACGGCGAGCGTTCATCCCGGCATCGGGAAGAACTCGACGCGACCGCGCCACCCGCGGGAGCTGATGTCCGCCAGGCGGGTACCGGGCAGAGCCCGGTAACTGGTGTCGACGAACGCTCGACCCCGGCCGGCGATGACCGGGCTGCACCTGCCTTGAGGCCGGTGCAGGGTCGGTGACGCCACCGAGAAGGATCGGTTGTGGGTGACCGCGCCACCCGCGGGCGAAACCGGTGCCAACGTGGACCCGGTTTCCGGCGACGACCGGGCGGTCGAGCTGATCGAGCAGGGCGCCGGCTCTCCCGCGAGCTCGGCGTGTCCGAGCACGAGGCGCGCCGGCTGCTCGCCGCGTCCCGCAACGGGGCGGGGGGCGTTGAGGTGACAGCGGGTGAGATCGAGATCCCCGGGCAGCGTGACGTCGAACCCGTCCCGGTCGACCCGGAGCCGCCGCGCAAGACGTTGTACGCCGCCGTGCTCGCCGCGCGGGACGCGGACCGGCACCCGATCGTCCCGGCCTGGGCCCGGAACCGGGCCGAGGCACGCGCGCTCGCCGTGTGACTCGGGCGGTACGGGGTGCACCTGGCCGGCTACCACGCCACCCGGCTCCCCCTGTATGCCGCCCGGGTGGGGTGGCGGGCGCCCGCCGGGGTGGTGGTCGGGATGGTGGCGCTGCTCGGGTGGGTGCTCGACTTCGAGGGCGCACCGCTGCGCCGGGCCGCGGCGCAGAAGACGAACACCGCCGAGTACCTCGCGCTGTGCCGCCAGCGCCGCGACCGGGTGCGGCCGCGGGCGACCGGGACGGCGG
>JBOHEO010000097.1:0-20172 GCA_050701055.1 Pseudonocardia sp.
CACCCGTGCGCGGGCCGACCCGCCGTGCGCACCCATCGCCGGCCCGTACGACCGACGCGAGCCCCCCGCGCCGCCGAAGGTCGTACGGGCCGGTCCGGCCCACCCTCGCGACCAGCACAGCAGGCGACTGCCCGCGAGCGCGGGGGAACCAACCGCAAGCCAGCAGACCTGTCCAGCGCCGCCCGAGGCGGGGCCGGCGGCGTGAACGCCCGGCCGACCCCCGCCGCGGACCACCATGGCCCCGCAGCCATCGTCTTTGGCTGCGCACAGGTGCTCGCTGAGCACTACCCCGACGTCTGGCCACGCCTGCTGGCCGAGCACGTCGCCGACCGGACCGGGCACTGCCCGAGGTGCCACTCCCACTCCCACGGCTCTCCCGTGTGGCCCTGCACCCTGCGCATCGTCGCCGAGCACGCCCGACGCCTGAGCCAGGCGGCTGGCCGCACAAACCCCCCAGGAGCCGGCGATGCCCGGCCATGAACCGGTGGGACCGGCGGTGATGACCCTCCGACTCTGAACCCTCACCAATCTGGAGAGAAAACATGGATTCCGATCTGGAACTTCAAGCAGTGCTTGATCAGTTCGAGGAAGGCATTAAACGCGAGCTTAGGGAGTTGTACGAACAACGTTCGGCACGGCTCGAAGGGCTCCTCGCAAAGCTTAGCGCTCGTCTAGTCGACAGCTTAGAGACCGACAACCAGGTATCGTCTGTCGCGTCTGAACGTATGCCATTAGAAGAACTCGACGATGAAAAACTAGTCGCACTCTTCAGATCGGCCGAGGTGCGCCACGAGAAAACGTTAGCTCTGATGCGACGGATTGCCTGCGAGATGGCCAGTCGGGAACACCTATCGGTCTTACAGGTGTCAGGGCTCTCGGCAACGAGGCACAGGCTTGCGTCTACTGAGGACCAGACCCGGCACCGACACGCACGTCCTCCCCCAGGGGAATTCCATGATCGCCGAGCGGGGGAATTACGTGATCGTCAACCCCTCACACTGGGGAATAACTTGATCGCTGACAGTGGCGGAGATCAGCCACAGCAGGTGGTTCGCTGGCACGCGCAGGGACGCTAGGGAAGATCACGGTGCGGGTGTGGACCGCCGGTCCACCAAGCTAGGCGACCCCGAGCCGGCGTTTGAGCGAGTCCAGCTCCCACACTCGACGCTTCGCCCGCCGGTCCAGGGCCACGACCAGATCACGGGCGATCGGGTCGTTACGGATAACCACCGGCGCCAGCCGGTCCGCGGCATCCAGCGCCCGCAATGCCTCGCCGTCGCGCTGGCCCCCGACCTGCGCCCAGCACCGGGCCAGCGCGAAACGCACGTAACCCTCCCGGCACTTGCTGCCGAGCATGGCCAGGTCGACTGACGCCGCGGCGAAGCGTGCGGCGGTATCCGGGCCGCTGCCGGTCTCCAGCGCGATCGACAGCTCCCAGCCGGCCACGTTGGTCGGTCCGAAGTGGTAGTGGAGGTGGTTGCGCTCTCCGGTGTGGGCAGCCAGCGACCGCGCCTCGACGAGATGCGTGGCGACGTCGGCGGTGCGACCGTCGCGGGCGGCGACCAGAGCCGAGGTCAGGTGCAGAATCCCACATGCCTCGCCGACCGTGGTGTTCTCTGGCGTTGGGCCGGGCAAGACCGAAATCTCGTCGAGCACATCGGCACATACTCCGGCGGCGCATCGACGAGCGCCCATCAGTGCCACGGTTCTGCTCATCGCCAGCATCCCTACCAGATCCGGGCGTTCAGCCAGCCGCGCCGCGTCGAATCCGCGCCGCGCCGCCATCACCGCAAGGTCGGCATGCCCGATCCGGTAGGCCGGGCAGTAGGCCACCATGCACGCCTCGGCGAGCGTGGCCAGCGCGGCCCGCCGCTCCCGCCAGTCGCCGGTGACCGCATGTACGTGCAGCTCGACCAGCAACGTTCCCAGGTCTCGGCCGGCCAGTGTGTAGCGAGCGTCATCGGCGTAGGCGTTGGCCCGCTCGGTGGCGCCGGCCAGTTCCTGTAGCGGCCGGGCAGGCATGTCGGGTACGTCGGAGAGCGTGGTGTCATGCAGCGCGAGGCTGACCCCCGGGGACGGCCGCGGCGGTGTCCGCGCTCTGCCGGTCCGGTGGCAGATACGGCCGACCGGTTAGGTCAGCCGGTGAGCAACTCAACGCCTGTGCGAGGTCTTCTATGAGGCCTCGACGGATGAACCGGCGCTTCCCGATCTCCAGCTTGAACAGGTACGACTTGCTGATCTTGGCCAGTCCGACGGCCACGTCGAGTGACAGGCCCCGGCGTTCGCGGATGAACCGCGCTCGCCCGCCGATGGCCTGGTCTTCCGGAGACGCCGCGGTACGCTTTGCCACGCCCGACACACCTCGTCCTTGTCGTCGGTCCAAGCCCCGGCTGGTCGCACAGCGCGGGGGCGCTCCTTTCGTCAACCGTACCCGGGTCGGTGCTCTGATCGCGGGCCGCGAGGCTCGCCCAACCGGCGAGCGAGGGCGTCGGTCCCGTGGAGGGAATGCTCCGGTAATCAGGGTTGCCTGTAGGTGCCAGACCCGGGCGAGCGCTGTTCGGATAACAGTGGTGCCGGTCCAGGTACGTGATCCGGTACCAGTACCCGCCACGGCCAGGTCACCAGGTCACTGCGCTCTCGACCGGCGCGACCACGGCGCCGCCAGCATCTCGGCACAGCGCCGAACCGTCACCGTGCGAAAATCCGGCGCTGGCAGACCATCGGCCACGAGTGGCCTGTCCACAACGTCGTGACCGCCATCCCGATCACGATCTGCAGCAGGTCGTCGCGATGATCCTTTACCCGGATGCCCCCCACCCAGCAACATCTCTACAAGATCTTCAACCTCGATCGGTACACCCTTCGCCGCCGACCTGGGTAATAGGCCGAACTAAAGATCGAAAAACGCTGGACCTCCGGAACCGAGGACGGAGCTACAGATCATTGAACAGTCGGGGCAGGCGCTGGGCGTGGTGAGCCGCTGTTGATATTCGAGTGGAGATGAAAGGCCTCCGCCGCCCGCCCTGTCGCAGCAGGGGAGCTCAGGGCGGCCGGGCCGATACGGTGGCTGCGGTAACGTGGGGGACGTTGCTCACGACTTCCCCGATACATACTTCCTGCTGCTCGGTTGCACGGGGAGAGTCGCACGGGGAGAGCTGGGTGGCCGAAAAGGTGCGAACGCGGGCCTCGGAGCGTGGCCGGTGACGCCCACCCCCGTCGATGACGCGGACCGCGCCGACGAACCACTGTTCGAGGTACCGCAGCCGTTCTACCTGCGTCCCCGGTTTCTCCGCCCGTTCATCCCCGCATTCGCGCTCACCGTCGTCGGGCTCGTCGCGTTGCTGGTGTCCGGCCTGCTGGTGCCGTCCGAGCCGGTGGTGACGCTGGAGGGCAAGATGGGAGTCAATGCGGACTTCTTCGACGACGAGCAGGTTCAGGAGATTCTGCTGCGCAATCGCCTGCGGGTGCATGTCACCCGGATGGGATCGATTGAGGCGGTCACCACCAACCTCGACTCCACCGATTTCGTGTTCCCGTCGGGGCAGCACGCCGTGGAGTTGTTCACCCAGAGGCTGGTCGATGAGGGACGGCTACTGCCCACCTCGCTCCGGCCGTTCGTAAGCTCGATCGTGCTGGCGACCTACCGGGATTACGCGAAGACGCTGGAGGAGCGGGGGTTGGCCGAGCCACAACCCGGCCAGGGCGTCGACCCGCTGTACTACGACCTCGACATCAAGGCGTTCATCGACCTCGGTCTGTTCGATACGAAAACATCATGGAATCAGCTGCGCGCCGGCAGGCCAGGACTGGACAATGGCAACCAGGTGCTTGCCCAGACCACTGACATGTGCACGAGCAATGGCGGCGGTGCCTATCTCGCACTGGCCGCTTTCGTCGTCGGTGGCGCACCGACGACCGACCAGGAGATGGTCGCCCTCGTCGACAAGATCGCACCGTTGTTGCGCGCCCAGGGGCAACCCGTCTCCAACCCGGAGATCTACTTCAACGAAGAGGGCCGGCGGACAGCGTCGATCATCGTTCTCTACGAACACCAGTACCTGGCCCACCAACTGCGCCACCGACTGGACCGCCGGGAGCTCGACACCGACCGCGTGCTGCTCTATCCCGACCGGGGGCTCCAGACCGGCCCCGAGTTCGTCCCACTCACTGAGGACGGCGCGCGGCTCGGCCGACTCATCGTGACCGACCCGGATCTGCGCGAGCGTGCGACGCAGCTCGGCTTCCGGGTTCTCGACAGCTCCGATGGGGAGCTGTCGCGTTTCCTGGCCGAGCGGGGGGTGCCGGTGCCGTACTCGGACACCGAGACCAAGGTGATCTTACCCAGGGCGGACCTGCTGGGAAAAATGATCAAGGCGGTGGACGAGTGCCGGGGTGTCGGATGATGCGCGGCCCGGTCCGGCTGGCCGTGTTGTGGGTGGCGGTGGCCGTCCTCGCCGCCTGCACCGCCGCCCCCCGTGAGGCGGTGACGCTGCAGGTGCTGGCCAGCTCGGAGCTGGTCGACATGGCACCGCTGCTGGCCGACCTGCGCGCCGAGACCGGCGTCGAGCTGGTCCTGGACCTGCAGGGCACCGTCGACGCCGCCAACGTCTTGACCCCGGGCGAGGACCGGTACGACCTGGCGTGGCTGTCCTCGGACCGTTACCTCCAGCTCGAACTTCGCAGGTCCGGCTACTCCGGGCCGAACCCGCTGCGCACCACCACCATGTTGTCGTCGGTGGCCGTCGGGGTGACCCGGGCGACGGCGCAACGGCTGCGTGCCGACGGCGGCAGCGTCTCGTGGGCCGACCTCGCGGACCGGACCGCGGCGGGCGAGCTGCGGTTCGCCATGGGCGATCCCCGGCATACCGGCGACGGGCTCGCCGCACTCGTCGGGGTTGCCACCGCCGCGGCGGGCACCGGCCGGGCACTGCGCCCCGAGGACGTGACCTGCGACCGGGTGCGCGGCTTCCTGACCGGCCAGCAGCTCACCGCGGACACCTCGCCCCGGCTGATCGACGACTTCGTCGCGCACCGCGGGGAGCTCGACGCCCTGGTGACCTACGAGTCGGTGCTGCTGTCGCTCAACGACAGCGGCCGGCTCGCCGAGCCGCTGGAGATCATCTACCCGACGGACGGCATCGTGCAGTCCGACTACCCGCTGCTACTGCTCGACCCGACGAAACGTGCCGCGTACGACCGGGTGGTCGAGTGGCTGCGCAGCGCACCCGTCCAGCAGCGAATCATGGAGCAGACCTCGCGCCGGCCGATCGACCCGGAGGTGCCGCGCACCCCGCGGTTGCACGTGGCCGCCGGCAACGCGCTGTACTTCCCGGACGAGCCCGAGGTGATCGACCGCCTGCTCGCGAACTATGCCGCGGTCGCTGCACAGCCGTCCGGGCACGTGATCTTCCTGCTGGACTTCTCCGGCTCGATGCGCGGGCGACGGGCAGCCGCGCTGCGCCAGGCGTTCGCCGACCTCACCGGCACGGGCGACCCTACCTTCGTCCGGTTCCACCGGGGGGAGCGGTTCACCGTGATTCGTTTCGGCGGGCGGGTGCTGGAGGAGCGCGAGTTCACCGTGGGCACGTCGGCCGATCCGGCCGCGCTGCGCGACCTGGTGGCAACCGAGTCCGACGACTCGCACACGGCCGTGTGGTCCACCGTGAGCCATGCATACGACCTGGCCGCGACGATCACGGCCGCGGACGGTCACCCGCCGCTGTCGGTCGTGCTCATCACCGACGGGATCAGCAACACCGGCCTCACCGCGGACGACTTCCTCCGCCGCCACCCAGCAGGTGACCCGGCCGTTCCGCTGTTCGCCATCCACCTGGGCGACGCCGATGCCGCCGAGCTCACCCGCGTCGCGACCGCCACCGGTGGTCGCATGGTCGACGCGGACCGTGAGTCGCTGCCCACTGCGCTCAAGGAGATTCGTGACTGTTCCTGACTCGTCATGGTGGGGTGTTTGGTTGCCCTGGATGCTGACCGGCACCGCCGGGTCGGCGGCGGTGGCGGCCACAATCGCGATCACACACTGGCGGATAGACCGGAGAACCACCGCGAAGGGCGTCCGCCTCCAGGAGCCCTTCTACCTCGACAGCGAGCGCGTGCTGGATCTCTACCGCGTGCACGGTGGCACCTTCCAATCCAAGGTAAATAAAACGATTCAAAAAAGTAAGGGGATAGGATTACTCACCAACTGGACCGGCGGAAATTATGGAGTAACCGTTGCAGAGGCCACCGAGTACATCGCGAAGACCGAGGCGATCGACATCATCCGCACCGTCATCAATGGGCTGGACAAGGAGGACTACATCGTCTACGTGGACCTGCTCAGGGGTGAGATCTCTCCGAACCGCACGCTACGCAAGGACGTGGGCCGGGCGGGTGGCGAACGACGCAAGGAGGTGCGCCTCAGCGACGTGCAGGCCTTCGTGGCGGTGACCGGTCAATTCAGCCTGCTCGACGGGGAGACCAACGAGAGGGCGACCTTGGCGGCGACCTATCGCAACGGGATCGGCACCCACCAGATCCACGTCGCCATCGCCCCGAAGGGTCTGCGCGGGGTGGTGGGCACCGACGACCTGCGCAGGATGTCTTCCATCGGCCCCTTCCAGGTCACCTGCCTTGGTCGCGTCAGCTGGGACTCCCGCGCGGGCTGCCTCGTCCTGCGCCCGACCGCCATCTACTGGTGACACCCGACGGGTAACGCCACCCCGGAATTGGAGATCGTCGGGCGTATCCAACGCTGCTACCCTCCCCTCGGTCCAAGGCGTGTCGGCTCAGCGATCGTCGGGGGTTCGCCCAGCCGATGCACCCAGGAAAGTGCTGGCGCTCTCCCCCCATACCCGATGAGGTGATGCCCATGAGGGTCACGTTGATCAGCGAGAGCGCCTATCCGTACAGCCGCGACGGGGTCAGCGTGTGGTGCGACCAGCTCGTGAACGGGCTACCCGACGTCGCATTCGACCTGGTCTCCCTGGTCGCCACCGGGGCCGAACCGGCGGTGTGGCAACTACCTGACAACGTCGCCTCGCGCACTGCCATCCCGCTGTGGGAACCGCCGGCGCGCCATCGACGCCGATCGGGGCGACGGGCTCGGGCGCAGTTCCGCCCACTGCTGTGGGATCTGCTGCGTTGCCTGCTCAGCGACCGGATCGAGATCACCGGGCCGCGCTTCGGTGATGTCCTGCGCGGGTTGTTCGAGTTCGCGGCACGGGAAAACCTCTCGGCCGCCCTGCACAGCGAGGACGCCGTCACCATCCTGGCCTCGGCCTGGTCCGAACAGTGGTCCAAGGTCGACCGACCGGGCCCGAACCTGCTCGACGCCGGCACCGCCCTGCAGCTTCTGGACCGTTCGCTGCGACCGCTCCGGCAACCGCCGCACCCGGCCGACGTGGTGCACTGCGTGTCCACCGGGCTGGCCGTGCTTCCCGCGCTGGCCGCGAACTGGACCCACGGCTCGGCGATCCTGATCGCCGAGCACGGCATCCACCTCCGCGAGCGCTACCTCGCCGGCCGCCGGGGCCCCTACCGATGGCCGGTCAAGGCGCTGCACCTGGCGTTCCTGCGGCAGCTGTGCGGTCATGCCTACCGTGAGGCGGCAGTGATCGCCTCGGGAAACGGCGACACCCGGCGGTGGGCACAGAAGCTGGGCGCCGACCCGAGGACCATCCGGACCGTGCACAGCGGGATCGATCCGGCGGCGTTCCCGGCGATCCAGGGCGAACCCGGGGAACCCACGATCAGCTGGGCCGGCCGGATCGAGCCGGTCAAGGATCTCGAAACGCTGCTGCGGGCTTTTGCCCTGGTTCGGCGAGAGCTGCCCACGTCCCGCCTTCGACTGTTCGGCGACCCCACCCCGGACACCCAGGACTACCTGGGACATTGCCGACAGCTCGCAGCCGATCTCGGGATCGACCGGGCCGTCACGTTCGAGGGTCGCGCGGCGCGGGCCCCCGACGCCTACGCCGCCGGTAGCGTTGTCGCGCTCTCAGCCATCTCCGAGGATTCTCCGCGCACCCTCATCGAGGCGATGACGTCCGGTCGGGCGTGCGTCGCCACCGACGTCGGTGGGGTGTCCGAGGTGATGGGCGACGCGGGATGGCTGGTGCCACCGCGCGATCCAGCGGCGATGGCACAGGCCTGCCTCGCCCTGCTCCGCAACGCCGCAATGCGCCGCCGGCTCGGCACCGCGGCGCGATCCAGGGCGCTGACCGACTTCACGCTGGATCGTACGATCAACGCCTTCCGGGAGATCTACGCCGAGTCGGCCGGCGGCCGTGCGCTGCCCGCGGGGGTTCAGATCCCAGATTCCCGGTCGAAGATCGACAGCGACGCCGGCGACCAGCATGGCCTCCCGTCCACCAGCGTGCCGTCATGACCGCGACCAGACCGTTCGGGAGCGAGCCCGGCGCACCCTGGGTGGGTGGCCGACCACCCGCTGCCGACGCCGTCGACCAGTTGTGCCTGGAGCTGGCCGAGGTCTGCTACTCGGCGGTCGACCCCTTCGAGATCGCCGCTGCGCTCGAGGTGGAAGCCGGTCTGACGAACCGGGCGGCCAACCGGTACGGGTATCCGGACGTGTTCGCGCTGGCCGAGGAGATCTATCGACGTACGACGTGCCTGCCGGTCGAGCCCGGGCCGCAACCTGACCCGTGGGACGTCGGGGTCGGCGCACACGTGCTGCACGGGGCGGTCTACGGCCTTCCCCTGTTGTGTTATGCCGCCATCACCCCGATGCCGCGGGAGGCCGGTGCGCTCACCGTCGTGGTGGCCTCGATGCTGACGTCGTGGATGCTCGGCCAGGGTCTGGCCCATCTGGGGTACGCGCGGCTCGCCCGGTCCGACCCCGGTGGGGCGGCCCGGCTGCTTCGCGCCGGGCTCGGGGCGGCGGCGTTCGTGGTGCTGATGGTGGTGATCGCGGTGGCGCTGTCGGCACCGGTGCCGGCTCCGGTGCTGGTGTTCGCGGTGGCCCAGGGGATCTTCCTGCTGGGCGCCACGGTGCTGCTGGTCCTGCGCGCCCACCGATGGCTGCTGGTGACGTTGGTCCCCGGGGTGCTGGCCGGCGCGTCCCTGCTGCTGGGGCAGCCGGAGCCACTCGCCGGCCTGAGCTGGCTGCCACTGGTCGGATCCGCGGTGCTGGCGGCCCGGTTCGCCGTGGCGAGCACCGGGAACCCCGCACCTGGAGCAAGGGGGTTCCGGCTCGGCCCCGAGCTGCGCGCCGCGTTGCCACACGCGCTGTTCGGGCTGGTCGCGGCCGGCCTGCTGGTGTTCCCGGTGATGGTGATCGATCCCGGGCAGGGCCCCGGGTTGTCGGTGGCGGCGCTGCTCATCCTGGCGCTGTCGCTGAGCATGGGCGCCGCGCAGTGGAGCCGGTACCGGTATCGCCGGCAGGTTCAGGTACTCCTCCGGGCCTGTCACACCCCCCGCCCCTTCGCGCGCGCGGCCCGGCTGCTGGTACTCACCGCACTGATCCGGTACGCCGCCGTCGCCGCACTGCTGATCGCCGCGACGCTCGCCATCGCGCTCCGGGCGGGGGCCACCGATCCGGGATGGACGGCCCTGGGGACCGGGGTGTCCTCCCTCGCCCTCGGTGCCGCGCTGTTCGTCGCGGCACTGCTGCAGAAGGTCCGCGGTGGGCTGATCACGGTTCTGGCATGCGGGATGGCGCTGGCGTTCCAGATAGCGCCGGCGGTGGGCTCACCGTCGGCGTGGGCCGGGTCGGCCGGGTCATTCTCGGACGTCGTCGCCGTCCAGCTGCTCACCAGCTCCGTCCTGCTCGGCGGGCTGCTGCTGGGGTGCTGGACCGTCCTCGGCAGGGTGGAGACCCACGTCTGACCCGAGATTGCGCCGGATGGTCTCGGCGAGGATGCGTCGGGCCGCGGTGGTGGACCCGGGATCGGTCGTCGAGGGCCAGCTGCCGATCTCGGCGACGGCCCGATCACACCAGCGGATCAGTGCCGCCATGATGTCTACGTAGCCGTCGACGAGCAACGCCAGGATGTGCTCCCGCTCCGGGAACAGCCCGGCGCCGACCTCGTACTCACCGACCTGGGCGCAGCCATCGGCGAGGAGCTCGCGGGCCTGGCGCCCGGTGGACTCCAAGGCGGTGCGCAGGTCGTCCAGACTGCCGTGGTCGGCGTGCAGCAACCGAACCAGGCCCTCGACCTCCAGCGCGGGTGCCGCCGGGCGGGTCGACAACCACCGGCGCAGTTCGTGGCGTCCGTCGGGGGTGATCCGGTAGGTCGTCCGGCTGCGGTTGCCGACCTGCTCGGACGTGGCCTGCGCCCAGCCGAACCGCACCAGCCGCTTGGGCTCGGCGTAGAGGTTGGCTTCCGAGCGTGGCCAGACATAGCGGAACGTTCGCTGGTACTGCTGTTTCAGCTCGTAGGCCGTGAACGGGCGCAGGGCGAGCAACCCCAGGACGGCGTACGACGTCGTCGTCGGCTCCACAACGGTGGACATTACTCCAACCTGGAGTACTCTGCGTTCCACTCCAGCATGGAGTAGTTCGGCGCCGCAGGAGGTCACCATGGTGAACCGTCGATCGTCTTCCGACCCGTCCGACACCGGCCGTCCCAGCAGCGGCCATCCGGGCGGCGCGCTGTTGCCGGCTGTGGACCCGACCCGGGCCTGGACCGCCCTGGCGGACACGGTCCCCCGGCTGGCCACGCTGTTGCGATCGGTTCGCGACCCCGGCCGGCCCGCACTCGGCCGATGGAGCGTCGCCGAGGTGGCGGCCCACCTCGCCGTCGTCTTCGAGAACCTGTCGCGCCTGGCCGCCCGGCAGGCCCTGCCCCCGATGCCCGAGCTCTCCGTCTTCGGCGATGTCATGATCGACTGGGTGCGCGCCGAGCCCGAGCGGGATCTCGGCCTGCTCGCCGACCGGATCGAAGCCGCGGCGGCCGCGTTCCTCGGCGGATCCGCCGTCACCGATCCCGATGGGCTGCGGCCATGGACCTTCGCCGGAACCGAGGTGTCCGGCACGACGTTCGTCTGCCACCTGCTCGACGAGGTCCTCGTGCACGGCTACGACATCGCCCGTGCCGCGGGACGGCCCTGGCGGATCGAGCGGTCACACGCAGCCCTCGCACTCGACGGGTTCGCCCTCGTCGCGATAGCCCAGCTCGTCGGGCCCGGGCTGGTCGACCAGCACCGGGCAGCCGGTGGCCGGGCCCGCTACCGGCTGCGGATCCGCGGCGTTACCCGGGTGGACGTGCAGATCGCCGACGGGGAGCTGACCATCGAGGCACCGTCGGGGCAGCGGGTCGACTGCCACGTATCCGGCGACCCGGTCGTCTTCCTGTTGCTCCTGTGGGGTCGGCGGAGTCAATGGGGACCGATCGCGCGCGGACAGCTGACGGCCTGGGGCCGGCGGCCATGGCTGGGGCCGCGGTTGCGGAGCCTGATCGTCAACCCGTAGGGGAAGGCGCCGCTGCCCCACGTCGGACCGAGGCCAGCGGGCGAGCGGATCCTGCCCTGAACCGGGGACGACAGCGGGTCAGCGGGCGAAATGATCCCAGCCGAGGGCGTCGGCCTCGTACGGACGGCCGCCGACCAGGACGGCCGGGTCACCGGCCCGGACACCCCCGATGACCGACCAGCCCACCGGCAGCTCGACCCCGGCGGGGAACGTGGCGGCCAGCGCGTGGTCCTCGCCCCCGGTGAGCAGCCAGTGCACCGGATCGACCCCGAGGGCGGCTCCCACATCCACCAGGCGCGGCGGCACCTCCGGCGGCCGCACGTCGAGCACCACCCCGGACGCCCGGGAGATGTGCCCGAGGTCGACCAGCAGCCCGTCCGATATGTCGATCATTGACGTGGCGCCGGCGCAGGCCGCCTGCGGACCGGCCGCATACGGCGGCTCGGGCACCCGGTGCGCCCCGACCACCGCCCCCGGTGAACGGAACCCGCGACCCAGCACCGCCAGCCCGGCGGCCGCCCAGCCGACCCGCCCGCACAACGCGACCACGTCCCCGGGCCGCGCCCCGCCCCGGGTCACCGGTTCCCGCCCCTGCAACGATCCGAGCGCCGTCACCGAGAGCATCACCGTGGCCGACGACGCCACGTCCCCGCCGACCACCCCGACCCCGGCCACGCCGGCCTCCGCCCACAACCCGTCGACCAACCCCTGCACCGTCCCCACCGGGATCGTCGCCGGGCAGGCCAGCCCGACCAGCAGCGCCGTGGGCACCGCACCCATCGCCGCGATGTCGGCCAGGTTGGCTGCCGCGGCCTTGCGCCCCACCTGCTCCGGGGTGGACCAGTCGAACCGGAAGTGCACGCGATCGACGAGCACGTCGGTGCACGCGACCACCCGCCCGTCCGGTGCCGCGACCACGGCGGCGTCGTCACCTGGTCCGAGCAGGGTGCCCGCGGTCTGCCGTCGCCCGGCCGTCACCCGTGCGATCAGGCCGAACTCCCCGAGCCGGTCGAGGGTGTCGTCCCGCCCGCCCGGTGACGATGTGGGCAACGCGGCCACCTCCGGAGTAGGTTCGCACTCCTATCTTCTCACCCCGACCCGAACCACCCCGACCCGTTCAACCAGATAGAGGGGCACACCGTGGTGCAGGCATACATCCTCGTCCAGACGGAGGTGGGCAAGGCCGCTGCCGTCGCCTCCGCGATCGCCGACATCCGCGGGGTGATCTCCGCGGAGGACGTCACCGGACCGTACGACGTCATCGTGCGCGCGGAGGCATCCGATGTCGACCAGCTCGGTCAGCTCGTCGTGGCCCAGGTGCAGGGCGTGCCCGGGATCACCCGCACGCTGACCTGCCCGGTGGTCCACCTCTCCTGACCGCGGCATCTCCTTGACCGCCGCATCCAGGTGAACACCGTGCCGCGACCCGCGCTCCCGGTCCTGATCGCCATCACCCTGCCCGTGCTGCTTGCGGTCACGGTGGCCGCCATCGCGATCACCGCGCGGGTGCGCGGTGTGGACGGCACAGGCGGAATCGAACCCCCACCGGCCACCGGTCCCCTCGCGGTCGTACCGATCGACGCTCCACACGCCAGCGGGCCGGAGTGCGTGGCCGTGCTCGCCACGCTGCCGGCGGCGCTGCCGGCGAGCGACGGCCCGCTGCCACCGCGCCCCCTGGTCGAACCGGCGCCGGATGGGGTGCGCGCGTGGGCCGCGGCGCCGCGACCGGTCGTGCTGCGCTGTGGACTTCCCCGCCCGGCCGAGCTCACGCCCATGTCGGCGCTCCTGGAGGTGGACGGGGTGCGGTGGCTGGAGCTCGACGACGGCAACGTCGCTGACCCAGGCAACAACTCAGTCGTCACCTACGTTGCCGTCGACCGTCCGGTCTACGTCGTGCTCACCACTTCCACCGGTGCCGGGAGCGGGCCGTTGCAGGTGGTCTCTGAAGCCGTGCGGGCGGCGTTGCCAGCCACACCCGTCGCCGTCCGCTGACCCTCACCGCAGCCCGGTACCCCGAGCCAGCGCCGTCTCGACCAGGGTCGTCAGCAGGGCGGGGTAGTCCAGTCCGGTCACCGCCCACATCTTCGGGAACATCGAGATCGGGGTGAACCCGGGCATCGTGTTCACCTCGTTGACCGTCAGCTCGCCGCCGGCGCCCACGAAGAAGTCGACCCGCGCGAGGCCCTGGCAGTCCAGCGCCCGGAACGCGGCCACGGCCATCTCCCCGAGTCGCTCCGAGACGGCGTCGTCGAGCTTGGCCGGGATGTCGAACTCGCACACGTCGTCGAGATACTTGGCCTCGAAGTCGTAGAACTCCGGGAACTCCCCCGCCGGCCCGGCGCCGACGATCCGGATCTCGGCGGGCACGCTGGCGCGCACCGATCCGTCCGGGAACTCCAGCACCCCGCACTCCACCTCCCGGCCGACGACCGCCGCCTCCACCAGCACCTTCGGGTCGTGCTCGCGGGCGGTGGCGATCGCGGCGTCGAGCGCGGCCCAGTCGGCGACCCGGGTGATCCCGACCGACGAGCCAGCACGCGCGGGCTTGACGAACACCGGAAGCCCGAGCCGTTGGCGCTGCTCCTCGGTGAGCGTCGCGGCTCCGGGCCGCAGCACGACCAGATCCCCACCGCTGATTCCGTCGGCGGCGAGCAGCTTCTTGGTGAACTCCTTGTCCATCCCGGCGGCACTGGCCAGCACCCCCGCGCCGACGTAGGGCACCCCGGCCATCTCCAGCAGACCCTGGATCGTGCCGTCCTCACCGAACGGGCCGTGGAGCACCGGGAACACCACGTCGACGCCGCTGAACACCTCCCCCGCCCGGTCCGATCCGAGCACCACGAGCCCGCCGCGGGTCGGGTCACCGGGTAGGGCGAGTGCTATGGCATGCCCGTCGACGGCCGGCAGCTCCCGGCCGCGGATCGTCAGCTCGAATGGGTCGTCGGTGCCGAGGACCCACGCGCCGGTACGAGCGATCCCTACCGGCACCACCTCGAAACGCTCCCGGTCCAGGTGCGACAGCACACTCCCAGCCGAGACGCAGGAGATGGCGTGTTCGCTGCTCCGGCCGCCGAAGACGACGGCCACCCGTACTTTGTTCCCGGTCATGGTCGCCGAGGGTAGGCGGATGACCCGACCGTCGCGGGCGGGGGCCGCTTGACTTAGCTAGGCGTTTAGCTAACCTCTGATGTTATGGTCGAGGTCGGAGTACACGAGGCAAAATCGACGCTGTCCGACCTCCTACGGCGGGTCGCCGCCGGCGAGGAGGTCACGATCACCAGCAGCGGCGAGCCGGTGGCAAGGCTGGTGCCGGTGCCCCGGCGCGGGCCACGGACGCTCGGCCGGGACCGGGGTCTGTTCACGGTTCCCGAGGACTTCAACGAGCCGCTGCCCGACGACCTGCTGGAGGCGTTCGGCGCGTGAGATTACTCCTCGACACTCAGGTCTGGCTCTGGATGGAAGCCAGCCCTGAGCTGTTCCACCCTGAGGTCCGCGAACGCATCATCCACGGTGACACCACACTGCTCTTGTCCGCAGCGAGTTCGTGGGAGATCGCCATCAAACACGCGCGCGGCAAGCTGCCGCTCCCGCAGGTACCCCGGGAGTATGTTCCGTCGCGGATGCGCGCGAGCGCCGTCGAGGGCCTCCCGATCACCCATACCCACGCCCTGCACGTCGCGACGCTGCCGCATCATCACAAGGACCCGTTCGACAGGCTGCTGGTGGCCCAGGCTCAGCTCGAGAAGATCGCTCTGGTCACCGCCGACCCGCAGATCGAGCGCTACGACGTCTCCGTGGTACGGGCGATCTGAGCGGGTCTCGGTCGCGGTGGGCATGACGCGCGCCACCACGGTCGTTCCAAGACCGCCCATTGACCCGAAGCGACCACCCCCCGCCGCTCCGGCGACGAACGCCGCCGATCGCCTGGCGGAGCAGCGACTGCACCCCTGGCCGGATGGACTGGTCATTCTCATCTGGGGGTTGTCGCTGGCCGAGCTGGGCACCTCGTTGGGATCATTGCGCGGCGCGGTACCCAGGATCGGCCGGACCAGCGCTCCTTTTCGTATCCACCCACATTGGAGCAAAAATCGGGGTCGTTTTCACGCTCTTCACAAACCTTGAAGTAGATCGTACCACCGATTCCAGACAGGTCGGGAGTCCGAGCCTGCCATTGGCCGATGTCGGAGTCCTCAGCGATCTTTACTCGCCTTTTGCCGCTGTTCTTTGAACTTGAGGTGGGCCCATAGTCGATGTAGCCGTAGTCGTCATCATTGCCACCCTCTCTGTCCATGATCGAGAACTGATCGGTGCCGCTCTCCCATCGGCCTACACAATCGTTTCCGGCGGAGTAGATAGCGCCGGAATCAGCCGATGCCGGAGTCGCGAGCAATACGAGGCGCGCCCCAGGCGCGGATGGCGACGCCGCCGCACTCCGTGGCGGGGATGATGTACCGCGCGACCGTCCCGTCCACCGTCATCTCGATGCTCGTCCCCACCGCCCGCACCCGCACGTGGTGCGGCGCGGCGATGTCGGGAGCAGCGACGAGGTCGACCGTGGCCTGCCACGCGCCACCAGGCAGCTCCGCCGGACGGATGTAAGTGCCCGGCTGGTCGATGACGTACGCGGGCGTCCACTCGTACTGGATCGAGCTCCCGTAGGGCTGGTCGCCGTCGAGCACGCTGCGCGGGGGCGACCGCCAGGCCGAATCCGTTGCCGCGGTCGCCGTCACCCACCCGGACGTCGAAGTCGACGTCCACCGCGCAGTGCGTGGTGGCGTCGTAGAAGCCCCATAGATGGTCATAGCGGTCCGGGCCGAGCGGCGGTGTGATTGTTCAGCCGGTCGCCGCCCTCCTCGGCCGGGAACGAGGTGAAGGACGCCCCGAACACCGTGACCGCCACGAGCTCGACGACGGGAGCGGGCTGCTCGACACTCGAATCGGCACCGTGCTCCGAGCGGTCGAGCTGGGGGTATCCGATCAGGGCTCCCGCCCCGAGCACGACCGCGACCGCCACGCCCCGCAGCCGCCTACGGCGCAGGTACCCGCAACATGGTCTTGAGAGCGTGCGGCTCGGTCGGGTCGGGCGGGTCCTGCCCGGTCATGCAGAAGTACAGCAGAGTGCAGCGACGTGACGGCTTCGGCCAGCCCGCATATGGCGCCCACCAGCGCCGTCAGGTCGGCCCCATCGCGTACGGCCGCCCTGCAGCGTCGGACCGGGGACGAACTCCATCACGAGGAAGGGCAGAGCGAAACGGGCCTCGGATTGGCGCTGCCTCGAAGGCGGATGCGGTCCTTCCCCGACGAAGAACTCGCGCACCCGGACCACGTGCCGGCTGGGGATGGCGTGCAGGAGGTGGTACTGGTCGCGCCACCGGTCGATGTCGAGCGAGGTCGGCCAGAGGGGATGGGCATTGGCAAGCCGCAGGATCTGCTTCACCGCGACTTTCACCGGGTGCGTCAGGTCGCTCCGGTACTGCTCCTCCCAGATGCGGCAAGTAGGTCGCCGAAGCCGCGCCCGAGCGCGCCGTCGTCCTCCGGTCGGAGCCGCGGCATACCGTGCGCGGTGCTCAGGCGGTCGCGCAGGTCGCTGAGGCTCCGCCTGACGTACTCGGCTTTCAGGCTGAGCCGATCTGCGATCTCCGCGTTGGTCGCGGCTCGGGCGTCCTCGCCGGCGTAGCGCAGCAGCGGCTCGCACAGTGCGGCGAGCATGCGCAGCTCACGGGGGGCGATCTTCTCCGGGCGCGAGACCGTGGCCTTGCCCGCGGCAGATTGGACCGGGAGCGAGAACGCGGACCCACCCCGCTCCCGCCGGTCGAGCACGATCTCCTAGCGGGCGCCGTGCAACCCCAGTACGAGCAGGTGCACCCGCGAGTCAGGCAGGCCGACGGTGCGGCCGGGTGCCACCGGGACCTCGCGACCGGGGATCGGCAAGAGGTAGATCTCCTGGGTGCTCGATTCGTTGCGGACCTGGGCGCCGTCGGCTTCGGCGATCACGACACCGTCGCGGCGCGAGACCAGCAGGTCGTCGGGGTCACAGCCGATCCAGATGTCCCGGTCGGTACCACGGCCAAACGTCAATGACTCGCCCGGCGCCATCGTCCAACGCCGTTTCCCGAAGCGGACTTCCATGCCGAGCCGATATCCCCTCGACGGAGCGGTGCGAGCACACCTTGCGTGCGCACTCAGTCTCTCGCCGGGCATCGACTCGCCGTTAGCACTCGGCTCGCATGTAATCCCGCTGCGCTGCGAAACGAGTCCATGTCCACGACGGACCACCGTTATAAAAGACAGATACACAAATCGAGAGTCGTCAGCTACGACAAGCCAGGCGAGTCCGGACGGCTGAATCAGGAGATCGACTTTCTCCGGCGACGCGGCGGCGCGTTGGCCTGGAGCATCCGGGCCAGGGTGGCCGCCTGCCAGTACGCGCACGGTTACGGTCTGGCGCACTGGACGCAACGGCCCAGGTGCTCACCCTTACGCAGCGCAGGAAAGAGCAACATCAGCTCGACGCCCTCAGGATCGGCCGCCACCTCCGGTGGCAGGAAGGTGGGTAGGCGTCGCATTAGCCGAACCTGGCCGGTGGCGGCCATCCACTCCACCACACCGGGGCTGGCCCTGACCGCTCGCCGCATCGCCAACCTCCCCGCCGGTCAGCCGGCCAGCGGCCACGCCCTCGCCCTCGCCCCGAGCCGGACGACACGGCCAGGGGTGGGGGGCGATGATGTTGGTGTGTCGTCGCGCCGTCTGTGGGTTGTATGGGTCGCCGTGGGTGTTGTCGTGGTGGCCGCCGGCGGCGTGATGCTGTGGGTCGGGCTCGATGCCGCGGACAAAGTGGGCAGTGTCGTGGGGGCCTTGTGTGGCGTGGTTGGGCTCGGGCTGTCTGGGTACGGGCTGGTGCAGGCACGTCGTGGGCAGCCAGCGAAGGGGTCGGTGACGAACTCCTTCACTGGGTCAAGCGTCGTGGCCCCTGTCGTACAGGTTGGTTCCATCGGGGGGGCCGCGGTGGTCGGTGATGGCAATGTGGTCGGTGATGGCAACGTGGTGGCCGGGCCCGGTGGGTTGGCCGTGGGCCCTGGCGGTTCGGTACTCCTGGCTGCAGCCGCAGTGTCGGCGGAGCCGTTGCCGCCGCCGAATGTCGGCCTTTGCGTTGGACGGGGCAGGCAGGTGGCGCAGGTGGTGGCCGGGTGGGCGGACGGCCGGATGGTGGCGGTGGTGGGTGGGCCCGGGATCGGGAAGTCGACGGTGCTCGGTCGCGCGATCGGTGAGGATGCAGTGGTTGCGTTGTTCGGTTCGCGCCGGTTCGTCGTGTCCTGTGAGGGTGCTGAGACGGCTGGTGCGGTGATGGACAAGATGGCCCACGTGCTGGGAGTCGCCCTCGGTGATCATCTACGGAATCGGGTGTTGTCCTTTCTGCGTGGCGGGCCATGTGTATTGGTGCTGGATAACTTCGAGGCCGTCACCGACGGCGATCCGGTCGGTGCGGCTGAGTTAGTGGCGGAGTTGCGGTCAGGTCCTAACCAGGTGGCGTTGGGGATCGGCTATCGCGGTGCCGGCCTTCCTGTCGGGGTCATTGACGTGGCCGAGATCGGGTTAGGGCCGCTGCCGGGCGAGGCCGCGGTGGAGGTGTTCGGGGCAGTTGCGGGCGCCCGGCATCGTGCGGACCCGAACCTGAGCCCGTTGCTGGCTGATCTTGACGGGGTGCCGCTGGCGATCGTGCTGCTTGCCAGCCTGGCCCGCACCGAGCCGCACCTGGACACCTTGGTCACGGCGTGGCGGGCCAAGCGCACGGGCCTGCTCCAGCGGGGCACCCGGCCGGACCGCACGTCGAGCCTGCCGGTGTCGATTGAGCTGTCCTGGGACCGGCTCAGCCCTGACGCCCGAGAGGCCTTGTCGTTGGCCGCGCTGCTCCCGGACGGCTGGCCGCGTGGCCGGTCCACAATGTACTTGCCCGGCGAGCTGGCCGCGGGCGTGATCGAGCTGGGTGGCCGGGCCCTGCTGCACGACGACGACCTGCGGCAGCGCTGCCTGACCCCGATCCGTCAGCACGTGCTCACCCACCACGCACCAGAGCCGGTGCTACTGGGCCAGCTCATCACGACCATCCGAACGCTCGCCGAGCGCTGCCGTCAAGTCGGAGGCCCCGACGGCGCCGACGCGATCATCGAGGTGGTTCCCGAGTTCATCAATATCGCCGAGGTCATCCGCGCCGGGCTCTCACACGAGCCCGGCCTTGCCGAAGCGGTTCCAGACCTGCTGAACTTCCAGCGGTTCACCGGCCTCAGCAATGACCGACTCGGACTGGACGCACTGGCCAGCGCACCCTCACCGTCGTCCCGCGCGGACAACGCCCTCGGCCTCGCCCTGCTGTACACGCAGCGCAGCGACAACGACCGCGCCCGGGAGCTGTTCGGCCAGGCACTGCCGCTCTACCAGCGAGTCGGCGATGTGCTGGGCGAGGCCAACTGCCTGAGCAACCTCGGCGAGGTGGAGTTCCGCGAGTCGAACAACGACCGCGCCCGGGAGCTGTTCGGCCAGGCACTGCCGCTCTACCAGCGAGTCGGCGATGTGCTGGGCGAGGCCAACTGCCTGCGCAACCTCGGCCAGGTGGAGTTCCTCGAGTCGAACAACGACCGCGCCCGGGAGCTGTTCGGCCAGGCACTGCCGCTCTACCAGCGAGTCGGCGCGGTGCTGGGCGAGGCCAACTGCCTGAGCAACCTCGGCCAGGTGGAGTTCCGCGAGTC
>JBOHEO010000098.1:0-19986 GCA_050701055.1 Pseudonocardia sp.
CAACGAACGGCACTTTCGCACGTACCTAGCGTGCGAAAGTGCCGTTCGTTGCATCATGGATCATGTGCGACGCCTCGTGGGGAGTCGCCGTGGGTCCCTGAGTGGCGAGCGGTAGTCTGACTGCTCCATTCGGATGTTCATCACCCACATGACGGGTGCCGCTCGGCGCAACACTCTCGAATGGGCGGCACAAAGCTCCCTGATCGTGTCAAGGTTTGCCTGTTGCCCGCCGATGAGGGGGTGACACATCACCCGGCTGCAGGAAGCTGCAGGAAGGAATCCTCGTGACGACGGTACTCATCTGCGACGATCGTCGCAGCGTCCGCGAAGGCCTCACCCGCGTGATGTCCGCGGTGCCGGGGGTGCACCGGATCGATTGCGTAGCGCATGGGGACGAGTTGCTGGCCCGGTTCTCCCGGCAGCCGGTCGACGTCGTTCTGGTCGGCACCCAGCGCGCGGTGCCCACCGGGGTGGAGGCCACGCGTCGGCTCGTCGCGGCCCACCCTCAGGCCAACGTCATCGTCTTCGGAGCCCCCGATGACGCGGGCAGCATTGCGGCGGCCATTGCCGGCGGAGCGCGCGGTTACCTACGGTGGGACGCTTCCCGTCCTGAGCTGGTCGCCGCGCTCGCGCACACCCTGGCCAGCACCGCGGTGCCCACGCCCCGAACTCCGGCGGATCCCGGCGTGCAGCTCACCGAGCGTGAGCTCCAGGTGCTGCGCGGGATGAGCCAGGGGAAGAGCAACGGGCAGATCGGACGGGAGCTCTATCTCTCCGAGGACACCGTGAAGACCCACGCGAGGCGCCTGTTCCGCAAGCTCGGCGTCCGGGACCGTGCGCAGGCCGTTGCGCACGGATTCCGACGCGGCCTGGTGTCCTGAGCCTCGTCCGGTCCCGCAGGGGGTCCGGGGTCCATACTTGACTTCCGAGCAGACGAGCTCCCGGATCCGATGGATGCCATGGGACGGACGCCGGCCGCTGGTGGCCAGCTCAAGGACCGTAGCGTGGCTGCCGCCAGCCACGCTTGCGTCGTCTCCAGGTCATTGCTGCACCTTCGTGCGCAACCTCATCCCAGCATCGACGGCATCATGTGGAGAGGAGCGACTGGGAAGCTGTCCGACGGCTTCGCTACGGTGGACCATCTCGAGTACCCGGTTGACGGCAACGCTCTGTCACCGGCCTCACGGATGAATGATGATGAGGATGCTGCGTAACGCACCGACAACACTGCGCGATGAATGAGACGACAGGCGTTCCTGACGAGCTGGTGGAACTCGCAATGACGGGTGATCACCGCGCGGTGGGGCGTGTACTCGCCATCATCGGCCCGCTGGTCGTGCGCTATTGCCGCGCACGCCTCGGTCGGGTCGACCGGTCGTCCGTCTCGGCGGACGACGTCGCGCAGGAGGTGTGTTTGGCCGTGCTGACGGCCCTCCCGAAGTACCGTGTCCAAGGACGTCCATTTCTGGCGTTCGTCTACGGCATCGCCTCGCACAAGGTGATCGATGCTCACCGAGCGGCCACCCGTAACCGGTCGGAGTCGGTTGCGGACGTGCCCGACTCGATGGAGGTCAGGGACGGGCCTGAGCAACAGGCACTGCGCATCGAGCTCTCCGGCGAGATGGGTCGACTGCTCGATCAGCTCCCTGACAAGCAACGAGAGATACTTGTGCTGAGAGTGGTGGTCGGGCTGTCCGCGGAGGAGACTGCAGAGGCGGTCGGCTCCACTCCGGGTGCGGTCCGGGTGGCACAGCACAGGGCGCTGGCCCGGCTCCGCAAGAACATGCCAGAGGAGGTGGTCTGAGGTGCGTGACAAGTCGCCAGGTTTCGACGGTGTCTTCGGCCGCCGGCCGCCGCCGGACCAGGTCAACGGGGTGTATCCCGAGGGGATGCGAACCCACGCCCAGCCCATGGATGACGTTCGCGCGGAGCCAGTCGATTTCGTCGCCGTGCAGGCCGACGACGAGCTGATCAGCGCACTGGCCGTCGGCATGGCCGTCTCGGCGCCGGGCGTCGGTGGTTACGACACCGACGACCGCGTCGCCGCGATGCTCGCCGCGTGGAAGGCCGACGTCGACGCCGAGCCGATTCCCCAGCTCATCGACATCGACGCCGCCACCGCCGCGGTCAAGTCCGGTCGAGCGCCGCGCGGTCACGTCCGGTACCTGCGGCCGCTGGCCGGCGCCGCGGCGCTGCTCGTATTCGCCGTTGCAGGTGCATCGATCGGTGCTCAGGACTCCCGACCCGGCGACCCGCTGTGGGCGGTGTCGAAGGTGCTCTACGCGGAGCACGCCGAGTCCGTCGAGGCCCTCGCGGTGGTCGAGGGGGCCCAGCAGAAGGCCAGGGAACTGCTCGCCGTCGGCGACAGGGACGGCGCCGCAGCAGCTCTCGAGGAGGGCCGGGCCGCGGCCACAGAGGTCCTCGCCGAGGACGGGCAGGGTGCGGTCGTCCAGGAGCTGATGCGCCTCGAGGTCGCCGTCGAGGACACCATCCCAGGAGTGCCCAACGCGGTCGAAGAGCCGGCTCAGCAGCAGCCGCCGCGGCAACCCGCGGCCACCGAACCGACCGAAGCTCCGCCCACCGGACCGGCTGCGCAGCCCACCGACCCCCGTTCGGTGAGTCCCGATTCGGGCACGACCGCCCCTCCGCCCGCCGCCGATTCGACCACACCGCCGCCGACGGCCACTGCCACCCCCGCGGAGCCGAGCACCGGCGCCGAGGGCCAGTCGTCCCCCAGCAGCACACCGCCCAGCGAGACCGCGGCCACCCCGAGCGGCGACGATCTCTCCGGTGCCAGCACCACTGCCAGCGGTACGGCGACGTCGGCCGGGCAAAAAACGGTGCCGAGGACCACAACCACGCCGCCACCCCCGAACTGATCTCCGACGCGACCGGGCCTGATCCGCTCGCGTCGGAGCGACGGTGATGCTCGTCGTTCGGGCTGGTCGAGCTCCGCGCCGCTCAGTCGAGCTCAGCCATCAGCCAACACGGCGTCGGCATAGCCGCGGCAGTACTCCCACGTCACGTAGTTCGTCGGATCCGGGTCGAAGGCCGGCTCGTGCGGGCGCATCTGACCCTCTTCGAGCAGCTGCTGCAGGCTGGCCCGCAGGAGGTTCCACTCGTGGAAATGCTGCTCGCCGCAGTCGCCGCAGTCGACGACGATGCCGCGCACCCCGCGGCCCTCGAGCAGCGCCTGGTAGACGGCCAGGTCGGCCAGGTCGGCCACGACCTCGCCGCGCTCGGTCTCACTCAGTGTGTCGGAATCGTCGAGCTCCGGCCCGTCCAGCGACAGCGCGGGATCGTGCGGATCTCCGGCGAAGGGGTCCGGCGGAAGCGCATCTGGTGACACCGGGTCGAGGGTACCCGCACCGGGGACACCTTCGTCGCCCCACCGGGGCATCGGGATTCGGTAGCTCTGCGGGTGGCCGGATCTGGGGGCGAACCACAGATACGATGTCGGGCAGGCGGCAGCCGCGGGCTGCACGATCCCGCGGTTCGCGGGGGCACGGAGCCGGTAAGGGGCGAGGCATGAGCAGCGCGGCCACGATGGACGACAGCGGTGTCGATATCGGACTTCCGCCGAAGTTCGCGATGCTCGGCCTCACCTTCGACGACGTGTTGTTGTTGCCCGCGGAGTCCGATGTCGTCCCGGGCGCGGCCGACACCGGCACCCGGCTGAGCCGGCGGCTGCGGCTGCGGGTGCCGCTCGTGTCGTCGCCGATGGACACCGTCACCGAGTCGCGCATGGCGATTGCCATGGCCCGCGCAGGGGGGTTGGGTGTCCTGCACCGCAACCTCTCGCCGGATCAGCAGGCCGCGCAGGTCGAGGTCGTCAAGCGGTCCGAGGCCGGCATGGTGACCGACCCGGTCACCTGCTCCGCGGGCGACACCCTGGCCGACGTGGACGCCCTGTGCGCGAAGTATCGGATCTCGGGAGTGCCGGTCACCGATGCCGACGGGTGCCTCGTCGGCATCATCACCAACCGGGACATGCGGTTCGAGATGGACCACACGCGCCCCGTCCATGAGGTGATGACACCGGCTCCGCTGGTCACCGCCCGGGTCGGGGTCACCGCCGAGGCCGCGCTGGGTCTGCTGCGCCGGCACAAGCTCGAGAAACTGCCGCTCGTCGACGGCATCGGGCGTCTGCGCGGACTCATCACGATCAAGGACTTCAACAAGACGGAGAAGTACCCGCTCGCCACCAAGGACCCCGACGGACGGCTCGTCGTCGGGGCGGCCGTCGGGGTAGGCGAGGACGCGTACGTCCGGGCGATGGGCCTGGTGTCGGCGGGTGTCGACGTGCTCATGGTCGACACCGCCCACGGGCACTCCCGGCGGGTCCTGGAGACCGTGGCGAAGCTGCGTGCCGAGGTCGGTGACTCCGTCGACGTCGTCGGCGGCAACGTCGCCACCCGGGCGGGTGCCGCGGCGCTCGTCGAGGCGGGTGCGGACGGGGTGAAGGTCGGCGTAGGCCCGGGCTCGATCTGTACCACCCGGGTGGTCGCCGGGGTGGGCGCGCCGCAGATCACCGCGATCTACGAGGCGGCCCAGGCGTGCGCCGCGGCGGGCGTCCCGGTGATCGGCGACGGTGGCATCCAGTACTCCGGTGACATCGCCAAGGCCATCGCGGCCGGTGCGTCCACCGTCATGCTCGGCAGCCTGCTCGCCGGCACGGCGGAGTCCCCGGGCGAGCTGATCCTCGTCGGGGGCAAGCAGTTCAAGACCTACCGCGGCATGGGGTCGTTGGGGGCGATGCGGTCGCGGGGCGATGCCAGGTCCCACTCCCGCGATCGCTATGCCCAGGACGACGTGTTCAGCGAGGACAAGCTCGTTCCGGAGGGCATCGAAGGGCGGATCCCGTTCCGCGGGCCGCTGTCCCAGGTGGTGCACCAGCTCGTCGGCGGGTTGCGCTCCGGCATGGGGTACGCGGGCGCGGCCACCATCGAGACGCTCCAGCAGGCGCAGCTCGTGCGGATCACCGCGGCCGGGCTCAAGGAGAGCCATCCGCACGACATCACGATGACGGTCGAGGCGCCCAACTACGCTGCACGCTGAGCGGCCCGTCCCGGTATCGGGCGCTGACCCGCTGAGCGGGCCGTCGACGGTATCGATCGCTGACGCCCTACCCTGATCTCCTGTGCGCGACGTGGTGGAAATCGGGATGGGCCGGGAGGCCCGGCGGAGCTACGACCTGGCACAGGTCGAGATCGTGCCGTCGCGGCGGACGCGGAGTTCCCAGGAGGTCTCGACGGCCTGGCAGCTCGACGCATACCGGTTCGAGATTCCGCTGATCACCCACCCCACCGACGCGGTGGTCTCGCCGGCGAGTGCGGTGGCGATCGGGCGTCTGGGTGGGCTCGCGGTGCTCAACGCCGAGGGACTCTGGGCCCGCCATGCCGACGCCGACGGTGCGCTCGCGCGGGTGCTCGACGCCGCGGCCGAGGAGGACCCGACGGCGGCGGTGCGCCTGTTGCAGGAACTGCACGCCGCCCCGATCCAGCCCGATCTGCTGGCCGAGGCGCTGCGCACCGTTCGCGAGGCGGGGGTGACCGTCGCCGCGCGGGTGAGCCCACAGCGAGCCCGCGAGCTCACCCCCGCGATGCTCGCCGCCGGCGTCGAGATCCTGGTCGTGCAGGGCACAATCATCTCTGCCGAGCACGTCTCGGCGGGTGAACCGCTCAACCTCGGGGATTTCATCACCTCCCTCGACGTGCCCGTCGTGGTCGGCGGGGTCGGCTGCTACCGCACCGCCATGCATCTCATGCGCACCGGGGCGGCGGGCGTCATCGTCGGGTACGGGCAGTCGTCGGCGACCACCACCGACGAGGTGCTCGGCATCGGGGTGCCGATGGCCACCGCGATCGTCGACGCCGCCGCCGCGCGCCGCGATTACCTCGACGAGACCGGCGGGCGTTACGTGCACGTCATCGCCGACGGGGGGATGGCGGGCTCCGGCGACGTGGCCAAGGCGATCGCCTGCGGGGCGGACGCGGTCATGCTCGGCGAGCAGTTGGCCGAGGCCGCCGAGTCACCGGGGCAGGGGTTGTACTGGACCTCGGCCGTGGCGCACCCGTCACTGCCACGCTCGGAGGTCACCGGGTTCGCGCCGGGGCAACGCGGCCTGGCGACGGTGCTGTTCGGACCATCGGCGAGCCCGTACGGGTCGATCAACCTGTTCGGCGGGCTGCGCCGGGCGATGGCGAAGACGGGCTACTCGGATCTGAAGGAGTTCCAGCGGGTGGGGTTGACGGTGCGCGGGTGATGCACGCGTGTGGCGGCTGGACGTGGACCGGCCGGCCGCAGGTGGGTGACTGGGAGGCTGGTGTTTTTCGCGTGTCGCTGCTTGGGGTGGGCGGCGGGTGCGGGATAATGATCAGGTGACGTTGGGGTTGACGCCGAGGCAGCAGGATCTGATGTGTACCACGGTGAGGTACTGCGAGGGTCGGGTCGGGGTCGATCTACGGGGTGTTGCACCGGGAGTGTTTCACGTTGTTTCCCGATGAGATGTTCGCTGGTCTGTTCACCGATGTGGGTCGGCGGAGTGTGCCGCCGATGATCGTGGCGGTGGTGCTGGTGCGGATCGAGGGGTGTTCGGATCGGGAGGTGGTGGACCGGTTCGCTTTTGACGTGCGGTGCAAGACCCAGCCACCGGCGCCGCGCAAGGGTGGGTTGTTCATCAAGGACCAGTTCGACATCAACCTGGCCGCCGACACCGTCACCTGCCCGAACCAGGTCACCGCGCCGATCCGCCGCGGCCGCGACGGTGCGGGCACCGCGGCATTCGGCGCCGCCTGCGCGGTGCCCGCTGCGCGACCGGTGCACCACCGCGGCCCAGCACCATCACCATCACCATCAGCGCCTACGAGACCGAGCTGGACCGCGCCCGGAACCGCCAGACCGACCCGGCCTGGCAAGCCGACTACACCGCGAACCACCCCAAGGTCGAACGCAAGATCGGCCACCTGATGCGCCGCGGCCACGGCGGGAGACGAGCACGGGTACGCGGCCTGGTCAAGGTCACCGCCGACGTCGCCCTCCTCGCCGCCGCAGTCAACATCGCCCGCCTCGGCAGGCTCGCAGCCGCCTGCACCACCACCGTGACCCCCGCGGTGGTCCCGGCCTGACCCACCGGGACCCGATCCCGGCCAGGTCGACCCCGCGCGACCCGCAGGACGCGCCCAACGGCCCGCGCGAGCGCCGGCCCGACCTCATCAGAGCCCGCGCGAGGTCCTCACCCGCCCTCCCGACCACCTCGACCGTCGCCCCGGCTGCCCAATCAAAACCCAGCAATACCCGTTCGACACCAGCCTCCTAGGGTGGACGTGTGCAGCCGCCGACCGTGCTCGTGGTGGACTACGGGGCGCAGTATGCCCAGCTCATCGCGCGGCGGGTGCGTGAGGCCCAGGTGTACTCCGAGATCATCCCCGGGGACACCCCGGTGGCCGACATCGTGGCCCGCAAACCCGCTGCGCTGATCCTCTCCGGCGGCCCGGCCAGCGTGTACGCCGACGGGGCACCGCGGCTGGATCCGGAGCTGTTCACCGCCGGCGTCCCGGTGCTCGGCCTCTGTTACGGCTTCCAGGCGATGGCGCTCGCGCTCGGCGGCGAGGTGGCCCCGGACGGCACCCGGGAGTACGGCCGCACCGAGCTCACCGTGAGCTCCGTCGACGGGGGCGTGCTCCACGACGGGCTCCCGGGACGGCACCCGGTGTGGATGAGCCATGGCGACTCGGTGGTGCGGGCGCCCGCCGGGTTCACCGTCACCGCGGCGTCCGAGCGCGCGGCGGTAGCGGCGTTCGAGGACACCGAGCGGCGGCTGGCCGGCGTGCAGTACCACCCGGAGGTGGGGCACTCGCCGCACGGCCAGGAGGTGCTGCGGCGGTTCCTGCACGAGATCGCCGGGATCGGCTCGGGCTGGACCACGGCGTCGATCATCGACGACACGGTGGCCGCGGTCCGGGCCCAGGTCGGCGCGGGTCAGGCGATCTGCGGGTTGTCGGGTGGGGTCGACTCGGCAGTGGCCGCGGCACTCGTCCAACGGGCCATCGGCGACAGGTTGACCTGCGTTTTCGTCGACCACGGGCTGCTGCGGACGGGCGAGCGCACCCAGGTGGAGCGGGACTTCGTGGCAGCCACCGGCGCGAAGCTGCACACCGTTGACGCCCGCGAGCGGTTCCTGTCGGCGCTGGCCGGGGTGAGCGACCCGGAGGAGAAGCGAAAGATCATCGGCCGCGAGTTCATCCGGGTCTTCGAGGTCGCCACGGCCGAGGTGGTGCGTGCCGAGTGCGGTGCCTGCGCCGGCGTGGGATTCCTGGTGCAGGGCACCCTCTACCCGGACGTCGTCGAGTCGGGGGGTGGTTCCGGGACGGCGACGATCAAGAGCCATCACAACGTGGGTGGGCTGCCTGACGATCTGGAGTTCGAGCTCGTCGAGCCGCTGCGGGCACTGTTCAAGGACGAGGTGCGCCGTGTCGGTGCCGAGCTGGGCCTGCCCGAGACGATCGTCGGACGCCAGCCGTTCCCCGGGCCCGGTCTCGCCATCCGGATCATCGGCGAGGTCACCGGGGACCGGCTCGACACGCTGCGCACCGCTGACGCCATCGCCCGCGAGGAGCTCACCGCCGCCGGGCTGGACCGGGCCATCTGGCAGTGCCCGGTCGTGCTGCTCGCCGACGTCCGCAGCGTCGGGGTGCAGGGCGACGGGCGCACCTACGGCCACCCGGTCGTGCTGCGGCCGGTGTCCAGCGAGGATGCGATGACCGCCGACTGGACCCGGCTGCCCTACGACGTGCTGGAGCGGATCTCCACCCGGATCACCAACGAGGTGGCCGAGGTCAACCGCGTCGTGCTCGACGTGACGAGCAAGCCACCGGGGACCATCGAATGGGAATGAGCGTCCCCGCCGACCGGTCCGGACGCCTGGCCGGCGCGCTGCGCACCTGCCGGTTCGCCGTCCCGGCCGAGATCGGTCCACCGCGAGGCGCGGACGTCGCTGCGGTGCGGATGACCTGCCGCGACCGCAACCGCATCGCCCTGCAGTCGACCTGCTGTCCGTGGGCGCGCTGAGCATCCCCAACCTCGTGCTGATGAGCTCGATCGGCGAACTCGGCGTGCTCGATCGGCGGACTCGCCGTGCCGGATCGGTGAACTCGCCGTGCTCGATCGGCGGACTCGCCGGGTCAGTGTCAGTGGGGGCGGTTGCGGAGGGTGCCGGCCAGGATCAGCAATCCGATCAGGGCGGCGGCTCCGGCCAGTAGCCAGCGGGGGTCGAAGCCGCTGAGGTCGGGAACCGTGCCCGTGAACGCGGCTCCGGCCATGCCCAGGCTCAGCAGCCCGGCCAGCAGCGCCACCGGGTCCGGCCCGCGGCGGGTCCGGTGCACCTCTGCTGTCCCGTCCTGCTCAGTCCCGTCCCGTTCCGTCGCGTCCTGATCAGCCACGACGCACCTCCACCCGTCCCAGACCTGCGCCGACGTCGAGCACGAGGGGGCGCCCACCGGCGCGGCCATCGCGGCCGAGGTCGTTCACGGAGACCTCGTTGTCCGGCCCGGCCTCGATCTGGCCGAGACAGTCTGCCTTGCCGACGCCGGCGGCGCAACGCGCCTGGACGTCCGCGTCGGCGGGTAGATACACGGTCGCCTCGCCCATACCGATGAAGACCGACGTGGTGATCGGTTCTGGAGTGGTGCCCGGCGGTACGGAGAGGTCGACGCCGCGCAGGTCCACGTCGACCGATCCCACCGGCTGGAAGTACTCGGGCGCGATCGCGGCGGCGGTCAGTGGCGTCGCGCGCAGCTCGCCGGCGCCGCCTTGCGGGCGATCCAGGGGAGCGGCGACGACCGCCCAGGTCAGGGCGCAGAGCAGCAGCGCCACCGGCACCAGGCCACGTCCCGCGCGGAGGAACGCGCCGATGACCAGCCCGACGCCGACCACTGTGAGCACCACGCCGAACAGCACCGGCAGCGCGTCGATCGGGCTGCCGGTGGCCAGCATCACGATGCCGGTCACGCCACCGGCGAGCAGGGCCAGTGCCAGGGTCACCGAGGTTACCGGCGGCCGGCGCCGACGGGCCGGCGGCGTCGGTGGAGGACCGGGCTCCGGCAGATCCCAGGCGAATGGTGCCGCGCCCAATGGATCCCAGGCCGGGGGTTGAACCGGGGCCGGGTCCGTGGACGCCGCGACCGGGGCCGGGTCCGTCGGGGCCGGGTCCACGGATGCGGCGACCGGAGCCGTCGGCCGTTTCCCCGAGTCGGCGACTGCCGATGCCCCGAGGTGAGCCCGGCTGCGGTGCAGCAGGAACAACAGCCCGGCGACGGCCGCGGCCGGCAGTAAGATGTCACGCCCCCCACCGAACACGGCACCGAGGCTCATCACGGTGGCCACCGCCAGAGCGATCACGAGCAATGGCCGCGGTGTCGACTGTCGGGCACCGCTCGCCTCGTTCGGTAGCAGGGCCCAGCCGGCGATGTAGAGCGCAGCCCCGATGCCGTAGAAGAAGGTGGCCACCACGAACCCGATGCGCACCAGCACCGGGTCGATGTCATAGCGGTGGGCAATTGCCGCGGCGACCCCACCGATCTGCCGGCCCTGCGCCGGCCGGGCCGGGCGGGTGTCCCACATCTCGCGCAGCGTGACCTGTACGTCGCTTCGGTTCATGAAGCCAAGCCTGGGATGGCGCCGGGCCGGGGTCATCGGGGATCACCCTGAGTCGGCCCGGAGGTCTCCCCGATGTCACCTGCGTCCATGCGTGTGACGATGGACCGATGAACCCGGTCCCGTCCACCCCGCCACTGGTGCGTCGCCGCAGTGGCCGGCTGGTGGCCGGCGTCGCAGGCGGGGTCGCCGATCACCTCGGCGTCGACGTGCTGTGGGTGCGGGCCGGTTTCCTGGCGCTGGCCGTGCTGAGCGGAGCCGGTGTGGTGGCGTACGCGCTGCTGTGGATGTTCGTCCGCCAGGAGCACGTCGACGTGCTGCGGGTGGTGCCCCGCGCCGAGCGGCAGCAGGCAGTCGGGCTGGCTGCGCTCGGTGTCGCCATCGGTCTGGTCGGCGCCGCGCTGGGCGACACGATGATCGGCTGGGTCGTCGGCCCGTTGGGGGTCGCCGCGGTCGGTGCCGCGCTCGTCTGGCGGGAGGCCGACGAGACCCAGCGCCGGCGGTGGACCGCGCCGCACGCCCGCACCGGAGCGGCAGCAGGCGGGCGGACCGCGCTGCTGCGGGTGCTGGCCGGGGCGCTGTTCGTGGCCACCGGGATCGCGGTCTTCCTCCTCGGCAACGTCGACCTGGGGCAGGTGCAGTTCGGGCTGCTCGCAGTGCTGGCGACGTTGGTGGGCGTCGCGGTGCTCACCGTGCCGTGGTGGGTGCGCCTGATGCGCGACCTCGGTGAGGAACGCCGCCAGCGGATCGTCGAGGCGGAGCGCGCGGAGATCGCGGCCCACCTGCACGACTCCGTGCTGCAGACCCTCGCGCTCATCCAGCGCCAATCCGACCAGCCGCGTGAGGTGACGCGCCTGGCCCGGGGGCAGGAACGTGAGCTGCGTCACTGGCTCTACGGTGCGGATGGTTACAGCAGGCCTCCCGGCACCGCGCTCGATGCCGGCCTCTCCGACGCCCTGGCCGCCGCGGCCGCCGAGGTGGAGGACACCTACGCGGTGACGGTGCAGCCGGTGGTGGTCGGGGGCGACCGCAAGCTCGACGACGGGCTGCGCGCCCTGGTGCTGGCCGCCCGCGAGGCGATGGTCAACGCGGCCAAACACGCCGGCGTCGCCGAGGTGTCGGTCTATGCCGAGGTGGAGCCCGAGGAGGTACACGTGTTCGTGCGGGATCGTGGCAGCGGGTTCGACGTCGACACGGTGCCGACCGATCGGCACGGTCTGGCCGACTCCGTGCTCGGCCGGATGGCCCGCCACGGCGGCACCGCCCAGCTGCGCACCGCACCGGGGGAGGGCACCGAGGTGCACCTGGCGATGCCAAGGGACGGCGCGGCGGCGGACCCACGTGCAGCAGCAACCAGCCAGGAGGAGGCGTCCGACCAGAAAGCGGCGTCCGATCACAAAGAGGTATCCGACCACAAGGCGACGAACGACCAGGAGGAGGCGACGGCATGACCGGCGGCGACATGACCGAGCCCTCGACACCGGAGGTGGACCCGATCCGGGTCTTCCTCGTCGATGACCATGCGTTGTTCCGCGCGGGCGTGCGCGCCGAGCTGGACCGGGGCATTCCCGACGTCACTGTGGTCGGTGAGGCGGGGTCGGTGGACGAGGGGGTGGCCGCGATTCGCCACCTGCGCCCGGACGTCGTGCTGCTCGACGTGCACATGCCCGACGGCGGCGGCGCCGAGGTGCTGCGCCGGCTCCGACCGGAGCTCCCGGACGTGGTGTTCCTCGCGTTGAGCGTGTCCGACGCCGCCGAGGACGTCATTGCCGTCATTCGAGCCGGTGCGCGTGGCTATGTCACCAAGACGATCTCCGGACAGGAGCTGGCCGATGCGGTGCGCCGGGTCCGATCCGGAGACGCGGTGTTCTCGCCGCGGTTGGCCGGTTTCGTCCTGGACGTGTTCTCCGACCGAACCGGCGCGGCCCCGGCCGGCGACCCGGAGCTGGATCGGCTGACCCGCCGGGAGCGCGATGTGCTGCGGCTGCTGGCCCGAGGCTACGCGTACAAGGAGATCGCGGCAGAGTTGTTCATCTCCGTGAAGACTGTGGAGACGCATGTGTCGAGCGTGTTGCGCAAGACACAGCTGTCCAACCGGCACGCGTTGTCGCGCTGGGCTTCCGACCGGAGGCTGGTGTAGGTCACCTCAGCAGATCAGTCGCCGAGCAGGCCAGCCGCCGTGCGACCGACCGAGTGCAGCAGGCCGTCCGGCTTCGGGTCGTCGTCGCTGCGGTCCAGGCTGCTCAGCGCGGGCTGCTGGGCGTCGCGCTCGGTCTCGTCCCCGTACGGCAGTTCCGTGGCGGGCTCAGCCGAATCATCCGTGCCGCTGGGGCTCCGCATTGGCGTCCCCTGCGACCCGGGTGCGGCCGAACCGAAGACGTCGATGGCCTCGCCGGCAGCTTCGCGCCCGCTGGTGGCAACGGTGGCGAGTGATCCGGCCCGGCCCGGCGCCGTGTCCGGGTAGGCGGGGCCGACGGACGGAGCGTCGGCCAGGACACGCGCCGGGGCGGCGAGTACTCCGGTGCCCGGCGCCGCGGCGTCCGGCGCCGCTCTGCCAACTGCCCCGGTGCTCGGTGCTCCATCGGCCGGGACACCGGACGGCGGGAGCGCGGCAGCCGGCCGGCCGGTCGTCGCGCCGGACGCCGAGGGATCGAGCAGGATGGGAATCGTGAGGGAGGCCAGCGGTCTGACGGCGCTGCTCCGGAAACCGGCAATAACGGCGTCATTCCCGGGTCGCGGCTCGGGAATGACACCGTCCGCTGCCGGGTGGCCGTCGAACACGTCCCACCCGGGGGTGGAGCCCTCCCGCGCCTGCGGCACGTCGGGTACCGCAAAGGGGCCGGTCAGCATCGCGGCCCCGAAGACCGAGCCCGCGGTGAGCAGCGTGCCGGCAGCGACCGCGGTGCGTCGCACCGCCCTGCGTCGCGCCGCGGTGCTGCTGATTCTCGGCCCGCTGTCGGGCTCGGCGACCCGTTGATGGTGGGCCCGTGGCCGGACGGGACGGTCCACGCAGTGCGGCCCGTGGCCCTCGCGGCGCAGCAGGCTGCCCACGGAGATCGCGGTGACGTCCGGCGGGTGTTGGGTCGGGGTGTTGCGTTGGAGCAGATCGGCGACGGTGGACGTGTCCCCCGGCACGCGGGGTTCGTCGCGGGGCATGAACTGGACCACGTGGCAATATCCTCCTGAGGAGTGCACAGCTCTCTGATGTGTACCTGAGCCGCATAATGAAAGCCAAGTGTCGTTCGCCCGCTCGGCTGCCTTGACCCGAACAGCCCAACACCGCTCGTCGAATCTCACCCACCGTTCATCCGCCGGGCGGCCTGAAAGGCGTCCGCGAGGTGTCCCTTTCGGGAGGCCGAAGCGGTCATCAGCCGCAACTCGCCCATCCCAGGCCTCCAGACCCTCGTCGGACGAGTGGGGCCGCGCGAACGGGTCGGGCTGGACCGCGGTGAGCGGGCCTCACTGGTGGCCCAGCGGTCCGGATGCGCCGCCGCGAGTCGCCGCCATTCACAGTAGCCCCCCGCGCCTCCCCGCTTAACTCCCGCACCGAACGCACCGAACGGCACTTTCGTCCGGATCCAAGGGACGAAAGTGCCGTTCGGTGCCGTACCGGGGAGTGCAGCGCAGGCGTGATGCACCTGCGACGCGGCGGAGGGCGGCTCAGGGTTGGCTGCGGAAGCGCGTGCGGGTGGCGTCGAGGGACTGCTTGGCCACCAGCCCACTGCCCGCGCCGAGCACGAGCCCGAGGATGTCCGGCACCACGCCACCCGTGGTCAGAAGCAACGCGACCGCGGCGGCCAGGACGGCACCGCCGGCGAGTGGTAGCCGGCCCTTGATGTGGTCGCTGATCGACGCGCCTGCCACACCGCGCTTCTTCGCGGCGTTGTTCAGCATCATGAGATAGCCGACGTTTCCGAGGGTGGCGAGCAGCCCGACGAGGGCGACAACCACTGCGACGATCCCGAACACCATGCCCATGACACCAGAGTGCCACGGGAGGCCTGCTTCGTGCCGCGACCCCCGTGCGCGTGCGCGACCGTAGGCGTCCCGGTTGAGCGAGCACGGACAGAATGTCGCGGGTGAAGATCGACTGACCGCCTTCCGCCCGTGCTCAGCGAGCTGTTACGGGGATCAGCGAGCCGTCACGGAGGTCAGTGGCCTCCGAGGCGGCCCCGGCCCAGCCGCAGCAGGATCATGCCCAGCTCCCGACCCTCGACGCCCAGCTCGCGGAACCGGGCGAGTACGGCCATCTCGCGGTTGTAGACGATCCGCGGGCCGCCCGCAGCCATGCGGGCGGCGCCGACGAGCCGGGACACCTCGCTGCGCCGTTTGATCAGCCGCAGGATGTCGGCGTCGAGCTGGTCGATCTCCAGCCGCAGGGCTTGAATCTCCTCCTCGGCGGGGATCGCCTGGGCGGCGGGAACATTCGCGCTGTTATCGGTGGTCACGTTCACGGTCTCCTCCTGTTGACCCCGGTCCTGGTGGAGCGGGCCGGCCCGTGACGTGACGAACGCCCCGGGTCCGTCGGACTCCGGGGCGCTTCGTGGCTGATCAGCTCAGGCGGCCACGGGCACCGGACTCCGGCACCCGTAAAAAAATCGCTCGAGCTGCGTTGGCATGCCGGAAAGTGTGCCACACCGGCGGGCTGTCGGTAAGCGCCGGTAGCGTGTTCTCTCACGATGAGTGCGCTGTTCGAACTGCCCCAGCCTGCGATGTCCCAGGACGTCACCGCCGCCCCCCGCACCGCCCGGGGTGCGGCGCTGCTGGCGGGTCTCAACCCCCGGCAGGTCGAGGCGGTGACGCATGCGGGCTCGCCGTTGCTGATCGTGGCCGGGGCCGGATCGGGCAAGACGCGGGTGCTCACCCACCGCATCGCCTGGCTGCTCGCCGAGCGTGGCGCGCACCCCGGCGAGATCATGTCGATCACGTTCACCAACAAGGCCGCGGCCGAGATGAAGGAGCGGGTCGACGTACTGGTGGGCCGCCACCGTGCCGCGTCCATGTGGGTGTCGACGTTCCACTCGATGTGCGTGCGGGTGCTCCGCCGCGAGGCCAAGCACCTGGGGGTGCGGTCGGCGTTCTCGGTCTACGACGCCGACGACACGAGGCGGCTGGTGGGCCTGGTCGCCAGAGATCTGGAGCTCGATCCCAAGCGCTACGCCGCGCGCGGATTGGCCGCGCAGATCTCCAACCTCAAGAACGAGCTGCGCACCGCCGATGATGCAACAGGCGCGGCGTCGAACGACTACGAGCGCAAGGTCGCCGAGGTCTACGCGGTCTACCAGTCCCGGCTGCGCACGGCCAACGCGTTCGACTTCGACGACCTGATCATGGAGACCGTCGCGTTGCTCCAGCGGCTGCCGGCCGTCGCGGAGTACTACCGCCGCCGGTTCCGCCATGTGCTCGTCGACGAGTACCAGGACACCAACCACGCGCAGTACGTCCTGGTTCGCGAGCTCGTGGCGCCGGCCGTCCCCGATGCACCGTCGGGAGCGCCGGCCGAACGCGCCTCGACACCACCGGCGGAGCTCTGCGTCGTCGGCGACTCCGACCAGTCGATCTACGCCTTCCGCGGGGCGAACATCCGCAACATCGTCGAGTTCGAGCAGGACTTCCCCGACGCCCGCACGATCCTGCTGGAGCAGAACTACCGCTCCACCCAGACGGTGCTGTCCGCGGCCAACGCGGTGATCGTGCGCAACCCGGACCGTCGCGAGAAGCGGCTGTGGACCGACGCGGGCGACGGGGAGAAGGTCGTCGGCTACGTCGCCGACAACGAACATGACGAGGCCGCGTTCGTCGCCGGGGAGATCGACCGGTTGGTCGACACCGGTGAGGTGCGCAACTCCGACGTCGCGATCTTCTACCGCACCAACGCCCAGTCCCGGGTCTTCGAGGACGTGTTCCTGCGCGTCGGGCTGCCCTACAAGGTCGTGGGCGGGGTGCGGTTCTACGAGCGCAAGGAGGTCCGCGACGCGCTGGCGTACCTGCGGGTGCTGTCCAACCCGGAGGACACCGTGAGCCTGCGCCGCATCCTCAACACCCCCAAGCGGGGGATCGGTGACCGGGCCGAGGATCTGGTCGCGCAGTACGCCGACCGGGAGCGGATCTCCTTCACCGCCGCGCTGCGGATCGCCGCCGAACAGCCGGAGAAGATCACCGGGCTGGCCACCCGATCGCAACGCTGCATCGCCGCCTTCGTGCGCATCCTCGACGACCTGGGCGGGCTGGTCGACGAGGGTCGGGAGACCGCCGACCTGCTGGAGGCGATCTACGCGCGCACCGGCTACACCGCGGAGCTGGAGGCGAGCGAGGACCCGCAGGACGGTTCCCGGTTGGAGAACCTCGCCGAGCTCGTCACCGTGGCCCGGGAGTTCGCCGGGGACGCCGCGGTCGCGGCCGTCGAGCTCGACGAGGACGCCGCCGGCGCGCTCGCCGCGGAGATCGCCGAGGGCGCGCCCGAGCCCGGCTCGCTCGCGGCCTTCCTGGAGCGGGTGGCGCTGGTGGCCGACGCCGACTCGGTCCCGAGCTCCGACGCCGGCATGGTCACCCTGATGACCCTGCACACGGCCAAGGGCCTGGAGTTTCCGGTCGTGTTCCTCACCGGTTGGGAGGACGGGGTGTTCCCGCACATGCGGGCGCTCGGCGACCCCGCCGAGCTCGCCGAGGAGCGCAGGCTGGCCTACGTCGGCATCACCCGGGCCAGGGAGCGGGTGTACCTGTCGCGGGCGATGATCCGTTCGTCGTTCGGGCAGCCCAACACCAACCCGGCGTCCCGGTTCCTCGACGAGGTGCCCGCCGAGCTGATCGATTGGCGGCGGTCCGAGCCGGACCGATCGGCGCCGGTCGGGCGGTTCGGCTTCGGCAGGAGCACGGTGCCGGGCAGCGGGGATCGGGGCGAGTGGCGGGTGCCCGAGCGCTCCCTGACCCCCACCCTCAGCCTCGACGTGGGCGACCGGGTCAACCATGACAAGTACGGCCTGGGCACGGTGGTCGCCTCCGACGGTGCCGGTGTGCGCGCTACGGTGACGATCGACTTCGGGAGCGCCGGCACGGTGCGGCTGATGCTGATCGGCGGGGTGCCGCTGCAGAAATTGTGAACGGGATGGAACCGCGGGCGCTCGGCATCCGTCCATGCCCGTGTGACACTGACCCCGGGAGGCCCACCATGTCGATGGATGCAACGTACGAAGCGGTGTTCGCCCATTCCGGGCCGTGGACCGAGGACGACTACTTCGCCCTGCCTGATGTGCCCGCGCGCGTCGAGCTGGTCGATGGAGCGCTGCTCGTGACGCCGCTGTCGTCGGTGCCCCACCAGCGGCTCGTCAAGGAGCTGACGCACCTGTTCGCCATCACCTGCTCGGATCAGCGGTGGGAATCCCTTCCCGGCGCGAACGTCCGGCTCTGGCAGGACCACATCCGGGCACCCGACGTCGTGGTCATCCGGTCCGGGCTCGAGGTGCTGAAGGTGCAGGTCGCGGACGCACTGCTGCTCACCGAGGTCACCTCGCCGGGCAACTTCCGCCAGGACCGGATCGTCAAGCACACCGACTACGCCGAGGCCGGCGTCCCGTTCTACCTGCGGGTGGATCTGCATCTGGGCATCGACGCGCTCACCGCCTCCGCGTACGAACTGGTCGGCGGTGCCTATCTCGAGTACGCGACGGCCGTCGACGGGGTGCTGCGGCTGGAGCGCCCATGGCCGCTGGAAGCCGACCTCCGCGCGCTGGCCCGCGGTCGGGCTTAGCGACCAGGGATCGAGGGTCGAGCCAGCGCCGTGTTGCTTGGAGTCGCCCACGCCCACCCCGCCGGGCAGGAAGGCGATCTCGACGCTAGGTGCCCGCTGCCGGATGCTCGAGCCATCCCTGACGAGCTCACCACCCGCCAGGTTCGGCTCAGCCTGGGTGGTGCGGTGTATGACCCGACTGACCCCGTCGGGAGGTTGTTGTTCAACGTGCTGGCGACGCGCCACCGCGGCGATCTCGTCGCCACTTCGTGCGGCAACGAGATCGTGCACGTGCCTTCTGTCTGGGCATGGCCAAGCACGCGTTGCCCCGGGATACTGCTGTCGTGGTGTACGACGTCGATATGGCCGATCGGCTGCGCGAGATTCTGGGCAGCGAGCCCGGAGTCGTCGAGAAGCCCATGTTCGGTGGCCTGGCCTTCATGGTGGCCGGGCACATGGCGGTCAGCGCGAGCCGTCAGGGCGGCCTCCTGCTTCGCGTCGATCCGGCTCAGACCGACATTCTGGTCGTCGATCCGCGGGCGAGCCGGTTCGTCATGCGCGGCCGCGAGATGGACGGTTGGCTGCGAATTCTCCAGGCGGGGATCGACTACCCAGACCGGTACCCCAATGAGGTTCCGCCTCGGACCGCCGGGCCCCGAGGACGTCATAGCAGCGGCGACGCGGACGCAGCTTCCGTGGCCGATCGTGGCGGACCAGTTGGGGGGTGGACCGGCGGCGTGTGCAGGATCTGCGGGACCTCGATCCCGCGTTAGGCCAGGAGACAGCTCACCGTCTGCGGGGCCGGTCGCGCGGATATCGATCAGCTGCTGGACGGCATCGGCGAAGCTGCGCAGGCTGCACGGCCAGCGAGCCGGGGCGCCCTGCGCGCCGCGGCAATCCCGGCAGTGCCGGCCCGAGCGGCCGGGCAGGTGCGCCGCGAGCAGCCGGGCGACCACGTCAGCCATCTTGGCGAGCTGCGGGGGACGGCGTGATCGTGGTCGTCGGTAGCTGAGATCAGCCACACTAGTAAGCGACGGGACGGGGTGCGGCGTGGCGCGAAGGGCTAGCGTGAAGTGCAGCAAACATGCGGTGGGACGTTAGAAGCGATGGTCCCTGGCTTCTTTGTCAGCACGACAAACCCGGGACTAAACGGGCAGGCCAGCTCGGTAGGCCATGCCCCGCAGCTCCCGGCCCACCGCGTCCCGCTTGACCCGCGTGAGCAGCTCGGCGAGGGTCTCCCGGACCAACGGGTCCCGCTGCACCTTGGTGGGATAGAGGCCCTCCGCGGTCCGGAGCGCGCGCACCGCGTCGTCGTCACGCCCGCGCAGCTGCACCAGCGCCCGCCCGTGGTGTGCCCAGTAGAAGGCCTGGACCGACGGGAAGGGATGGCGGTCGGGGTCGACGTCCTGGGCGATACTCACCACGCGGTCGGGCTCGCCCGATTCGAGCGCATTGAACATCCGCACGGTCCCGACGTTGATCGGCCCGAACACGATCCCCAGCGCGTCGGCCGCACCGGTCGCCCCGAACCGCCCGGCTATCTCGGCGACGGTCTCCATCGGCGCGCCCGCATCATTCGCCCGGCCATCCAGCACCGCGGCTAGAGC
>JBOHEO010000099.1:0-19962 GCA_050701055.1 Pseudonocardia sp.
CCTCTATTCACGATTCACGGAAGGGCCATCCATGCCGAGCCTCGGTGGCTGGGAACTCGTCATCCTCATCGGAATTCTCGTCCTGGTCTTCGGAGCGAAGAAGCTCCCCGGCATGGCGCGTTCGCTGGGGCAGTCCGCCCGCGTGCTCAAGGGCGAGATGAAGGGCCTCAAGGTCGACGAGCCCGAGCCCGCTCCGGGTCCAGCTTCCGACCCCGCCCCGGTCTGCGCCGAGACAGTTCCCGCCGCACGGCGGCCGGAGCGCGTCACCGCTGATCGGTAGCTCAGGGACCGCTCGTACCCGAGCAGGCGCCGCTGAGGACATCCGTGCAGTTTGCCCGGATGTGTTGCATCATGGGGGTCGTCCTACGACGGGTGAGCGTGCTACGACGGGAGAGCCGCATGGTGAACGACCTGCTGGAGCCCGGCACGAACATTCAGCCGACGCCGGTGGCCCGTCCCCGACAGCGGCGCGCGACGAAGCTCCTGGCGGCCGTCGCCGGGATCGCGGTTCTCGTGCCACTCGGCTTCGAGGTCGTCGAGTGGGGCAGTCCCTTCGAACAGCAGGTCGTGGACGACAGTCCGGCCGCGCTGCTGGTGGCCCTGCAGGACGTGGCCCAGTACCGGGCCGCCACGGGCACGTTCCAGGTGCTGGTCGACATCGAGCGCGACACCCCGTACGTCCCGTCGATCCTCAGCGGTGAGCGCACCACCTTCCTCGCCACCGGAAGCGTCGACGCGCTGGTCGACTTCTCCGACCTCGGTCCCGAGCGCGTCGTCGTGTCCCCGGACCGCCGCGCGGTGACGATCACGCTGCCCGCGCCGGTGTTCACGCCCGCGGCGATCGACGCGGCGCAGAGTCGCGTGGTCGGCCGCGAGCGCGGCCTGGCCGAGCGTCTCAGCGGAGTATTCGAGGACAGCCCCACCGGCGAGCAGGAGCTCTATGTGCTGGCCGGCACGAAGCTCGACGCGGCCGCCCGGGAGAGCGGTCTCGCCGGGCGAGCCGAGGAGAGCACCCGGCAGATGCTCACCGCGCTGGCCGGATCGCTCAGGTATGGCCAGATCACGGTCGCCTTCGACGGGTCATGATCGATCACTCCCCGAAGGCCGGCTCCCGGGACAGGGTCGGGTCGTCGGGGCCGGTGTCCTCCGGTGAGCTCGTGTGCACGTCTTCCGGGTCGACGTGGTCGTCGGCCTCGCTGCGCAATGAGCGGATGCCGGAGTTGAGCACCGCCAGCAGCGGAACGGCGAGCAGCGCGCCCGCGATGCCCGCCACGAGCAACCCGGCGGCGATGGCCAACACCACCGCGAGTGGGTGCAGCTTGACGGCCCGGCCCAGCAGCAGCGGCTGCAGGATGTGGCTCTCCAGCTGCATCACCCCGATCACCACCGCCAGCACGATCAGGGCCGAGACGGGACCGTTCGCGACCAGCGCGATGAGCACCGCCACCCCACCCGCGATCACCGCCCCGATGATCGGGATGAAGGCGCCCAGGAAGACCAGCGCGGCGAGCGGCACCGCGAGCGGGATGCCGATGATGGCCAGTGCGATCCCGATGGCGACGCCGTCGACGACAGCCACGACCGCCGTGGCCCGGACGTAGCTGACCAGCGCGGCCAGCCCGCGGCGACCGGCGACGTCCGTGCGGGTGCGCACCCCTTCCGGCACGGCACGCAGCAGGAACGCCCAGATGTCCCCGCCGCCGTGCAGCAGGAAGATCAAGATAAAGATCACGAGCAGTGCCTCGGTGACGATCTCACCGATCGTCGCCGCCGTGGTGAGCGCACCCGCGGTGATCGAGGCCTGGTTGGCGTTCAGGGCTTCGACCAGCTGTTGTCGGGCGCCGGCCAGGTCCTGCGCACTCAGCTGGAGCGGGCCGGTCGTCAACCAGTTCGCGATCGCGTCGACGCTGGCGGACAGCTGCGTGAGCAGGTCGGGTACGCCGCCCACGAACGTCCGCACGACGAAGGTGAGCACCCCACCGAGCACCGCCAGCCCACCGACCATGACGATCGCCGTCGCCACCCCGCGAGGCACCCGCGCCGCGACGAGGCGTCCGACGGCGGGAGCCAGGAGCGCGGCCAGCAGCAGGGCGATCGCGACCGGCACGACGACGGCCGCGAGGTAGGAGACGACGATACCGATCACGTAGAGCGCCGCGACGACGACGAGCAGGCGCCAGGCCAGCGCGGCGCTCACCCGCAGCGTCCGTGGCACCACGTTTTCGACGTCCTCGGGTGGTGTCTCGTTTCGTGGTGGGCGCACGTTGCCGAGCGGGCGGGGCGGGGCGGGTGTCATCGGTCGCTCGGTGGTGGCCATGGCGTCTCCGCTCCAAGGTGTTCTGCGCAGCGGGTAGCCAGCGGGCGATGGTTCGTTGCTCCCGCCGGGCGCTGCTCGCCCCATGGTGCTCCTATCCGCTGCTCAGGGCAGAGGGGGAACGCCTCTCGGCGAGCTCGGTGATCCCGACCATCGCCATCGCCATCCGGCCAGCGCGGAGGCGAATCCGATCAGGCTCGGCCAGCGCCAACAGGCCGTGCGTCACTCCGATGCGGACCTGCGCCGCTGACGGCACCCCGACGGCCGCCACGAACCGTAGTACACCCACCGCCACTGCCAACCCGGCGACGCCGCCGACCAGCACGCGCTGCGCGGGCCGGGGCTGGGTGAGCCGACCGGCAGCGCCGCCGTCCGCCAACACCTCGCTCCACCGGGCACGCGCGTGCAGGACGAACGCGATCCCCAGCAGCACGCCCTGCCAGGCGAAACCTCCGTAGACGAGCGGTTGCAGCCAGGGTTCGAACGGGGAGCTCTCGGCAGGCATCAGCCCACCGGTGGCCGCGGCCGGCAGCAACGTCAGGGTGATCGGCACCAGGAAGCCGGTTCCCACCCAGATCGGGATCAGCAGCAGCCAGGACGGCAGCCGTCGACCCCAGCTGTGGGTCAGCGCGAGCGCGAGCCCCACCACGACGAGATCCATCGCCCCGGTGATGGCGTTGGCGATCCGCAGTGACGGGTCGACGGCGAGGGCGGCGTCGGTGAAGCCAATGGTGGCGCCGGAGAGCCACGCGACCTTGAGTGCGAGGTAGGGCACGGTGCTGGCGGCGGCGAGGTACCCGACGGCGCGGGTTGCCGTCGATGTCGACACAGTCGACACATCAGAGGGAGCCACGGGCGGCGATCCACTCGGTGGGCTGACCGGTGATGGCGGCGATGCGGTCGTAGTCGGCGTCGTAGTGCCACAGCAGGGTGTCCGAGGCTTCCGCTGCCGCGGCGATCACCAGGTCCGCGATCTTGACACTGCGGTGGTGCAGCCCGCCCACATGGGCGAGGCGCTGCTGGACCTCGAGCGCGCGCCTGAAGGTTCCGGCGTCGCTCACGATCGGGCGCAGTGCCGTGAGTTCCTGGCAGAGCCCGTCATAGTCGGCACCGGAGCGGGCCGAGTAAAGGATCTCGAGCCGAACCTGGTCACAGATACCCAGCTCGTCCGCATCCAGGGCTGCCCGCCAGCTGGCTGCGATTCCGGGTTTCGCTGCGTGATGCCAGGCGCTCGTGTCGATGCAGCGCAGCCTCATCTCGGCGGACGGGACTGGGCGAGGAGCTCCGGTGACCGATCGATGCCCTCACCACTGTCGATGCGCGCGGCGAGGCGCTCGCGCAACGATCGGCGGATCACTTCGCGGAACGCCGCATCAACGGTGTCCTTGAGTCCGCGGGTCCCCAGGACGTACTGCGCCTGGCCCAGGAGGTCATCGTCAACATCCAAGGTTGTGCGTCGCGTCATGCCAGCAGAGTACCTGAGACAGTGGATATCGTACATAACGAACGCATCGGCAATTATAGCTATCGTCAGCGCGGACGCCCGTCCGGGGTCATGGCAGCGGTTCGAGGTCTATCGAGCGGCCGCGGTAGCGTCCGGCGTCCGCGATGACCAGTGGCCAGCCGCGCAGACCGCGGTGTGCGCGTGCCGGTCCCCACCCCGCTCGCCCACGATCCGGGCCCGGTCGAGGTCGAGTGGGTCGACCACGGCGACCGGCAGGCGCAACAGCACCTCCAGCACGAAACGTCCGCCCTCGTTGAGCTCCCACCACGCACCCGCGACGGCGGTGGCGGGCAGTACCAGCACGATGCTCTCCTCCACGGCGGTCCAGACCAGGGCGGTCGCGTAGACCGAGCGCTGCGCGGCGAATGCCGCGAGGGCTGAGGAGTCGAGGACCCGGCCCCCGATCACCGGCTCGGCGAGGGTGCTCGCGGGGTCAGGCCGAGGTCACGGCGGACGGCGGCCAGCGCCTCGGACGGCGGGGGCCCGCCGAGTACGCGGGCAAGTTCGGCAAGTCCGCGGTCGCGTGCGAGCTGGGTGCACAGCGCGTCGGCGACGAACGCGGAGAGGCTTTCCGCCACGCCGTCGGTCACCGCGCGTCGAGCAGCTCGGGCGGCAGGCTCACCGGAGCATGGATTCTCCGGGATAGCCAGGGACCCCGGCGCCGGTCACTGAGGTCCTCGACGGTCGTCGCCGAGTTGGTCAACCCGACAGCTCGCGTTCCAGCGGGGTCCGAAATCGCGGCGTGATCAGAGCTCCGTCGATCCGTCCTGCCAGTCGCTCGGCCGCCGCGTGCACCGCGGCCTCCGCGTCCGCACCGATGTCGGTGAGCAGCCGCAGCGCGATCGTCTCGTTGGCGCGGTGTGCCCAGCCCCCGACGATCCGCCCGTCGCACCAGATCGTCGGGCCGATGTTCCCGGTGCGGTCGAACAGAGCGGCGCGGTGCTCGCCGAGAAACCAGCCGCGCTCCTGCCAACCCATGGGTGTCGGGTCCAGCGCGGGGAGCAACGCGACCCACGGCCCGGGATCGGTCACCGGATCGAGGTCACCGGGCAGTGCGACTCCGGGTGTCCCGTCGAGGTCGACCGTGGCGGCGTCCAGGGTGGTCAGCGCCGCTCGGGTCTGACCAAGAGTCCAGCCCGTCCACCACGTCAGGTCCGTGATCGGGGCGGGTCCGAACGCCACCAGCCAGCGCCGGGCCAGCTCCACCCGAGCGGCCGCGGGATCGAGATGGTCCAGCCCACCGGGCAGCCACACCGTCGTCGGGGCCCATCGGTACTGGCTGGAGGTCCACGACCCGAGCGGGCGACCGCGCACGATGTGGCCGTCCGCGGAGAGCTGGAACAGCACCCGGCTGGTCGCGTTCATCCCGACCGTCTCCGGCGGCGCCACGATCCGGGTACGCAGGCGCGGCTCGTCGCCTGCGAGCTCGACGGCGGTGGCTTCGCCCCGCGCGACCAGCGCCCGCAGCGTCGAGGACTCGACGTCGACCAGCCACGTCTCGACGTCCGCGGCCACACCGGCCTGGGTGAGGTGCTGGGTGAGCCGGCGCCGCTGCACGGCTGCGATCGCCAGTGCGGCACCCGCCTGCACGACCGGGGCGAGGTCGCGCGGGACCACCCATACCGTGCGGCGCATCCCGAGCATCCGCACCAGGGTGCGGTCGTCGTAGAAGGCCCGCTCGATGGTCTCGATCCCGGCGTTGCTCCGGGCCATGACCGACAGGAACACCGACGCCGGGTCGGTCGCATGCAGCGTGACCACGGATGCAGCCGCCTCGACGACACCGCCGGCCGAGTCGTCCGTCTGCATTCCAGCCGCGAGCCGGTGTCGCAGGCCCACCCGGTGTCGCCGCTCCTGGACACCAATCCGCCGCACCGTGGTGCTCACCGCACTCCTGTCGCCCGAACCCCCGCCTGCTTCGACCAGGATGGACCCAGTGACTCGGGAACCGCTCCACGACCCGATGACCGACTCAGGGCCGCAAGACTATCTTCACGGCGCCGTCCTGCTTCTTCTGGAACGTCTCGTAGGCCTTCGGCGCGTCCTCGAGCGGTAGGTGATGGGTGGCGAACCCATCGACGCCCAGCGGGTCGGCGTCGGTGAGCAGCGGCAGGATCTCCGGCACCCACCGCTTCACGTTCGCCTGCCCCATCCGCAGCTGGATCTGCTTGTCGAAGATCGTGAGCATCGGCAGTGGGTCGGCCGACCCGCCGTACACACCGCTGAGGGAGACCGTCCCGCCGCGGCGCACGATGTCGATCGCCGAGTACAGGGCGTTCAATCGGTCTACCCCCGCGGTCTTCATGAACGGCGCGGCGATCGCGTCCGGCAGCAGGCCCGCGACCTGGTGCGCGAACTTCGCGACCGGTGAACCGTGGGCTTCCATGCCCACCGCGTCGACGACCGAGTCCGGGCCGCGCCCGCCGGTCATCCCGCGGATCGTGTCGCCGAGGTCCTTCTCGTGCGCGCGCAGGTCGACGGTCTCGACGCCACGGGCTCGCGATCGCTCCAGCCGCTCGGCGACCAGGTCCACCCCGATCACCCGGAACCCCCGGTGCAGCGCGATGCGGCAGGACATGTCACCGATCGGCCCGAGCCCGAGCACGGCGAGCGTGCCGCCCTTGGGCACCGCCGCGTACTCCACGGCCTGCCACGCCGTGGGCAACACATCGGACAGGTAGACGAAGCGGTCGTCGGCCGGGCCCTCCGGCACCTTGACGTGGGTGAACTGGGCTTGCGGCACCCGCATGTACTCCGCCTGCCCACCGGGGACCGCGCCGTACAGCTTCGAATATCCGAACAGCGCCGCGCCCATGCCCTGGTCACGGACCTGGGTGGTCTCGCACTGGCTGTAGAGCTGCTCGTCGCACATGTAGCAGTGTCCGCACGACATCTGGAACGGGATGACCACGCGGTCGCCCACCGTGAGGTCGCCGGTCTCGCCGCCGACCTCCTCCACCACGCCCATCGGCTCGTGGCCGAGAATGTCCCCCTCGTTCATGAACGCCCCCAGCACCTCGTAGAGGTGCAGGTCCGAGCCGCAGATGTTCGTCGAGGTCACCCGGATGATCGCGTCGGTGGGTTGCTGGATTGTCGGATCCGGGACGTTGTCGATCCGGACATCGCGTTTGCCGTGCCATGTCACTGCTCTCATGTGCCGGAGGTGCCCACAATCACGGGGGCCAAACAATGCTGGGGCCAACCGAACCGGTGTGCGCCTCGTGCCGCACCACCGGATGCCGGCGGCCGCTCGAGAAGGGGATGTCGCGGCGGCCGCCGGCGTGCGGGCCGGGATACTTCCGGGGGCACCCGGCCGGCCCGCGTCACCGACGGTAACTCGCGAACATGAGGTGAAGATGAAAACCGGTTGTACTGTCAGCTACAGATCGTCACGTAGACCCGGGGGGCGGAACCGCGACGGCGGCACCCCCGCACCGGGGGAGCGGAGCAGCTTCATCGCCTGCGGTGTGCTCAGGAAGTGCCGCAGGGACGCCGCGGCCGGGGGGCGCCGGTCCAGGGACAGGGTGGTGGCGTGCCAGACCAGCTCCACCGGGGTGCCGGAGACGTCGATCACCTGGAGCTCCCGGCGCCGTAGCTGGTGCACCGCGAGGTGGCCGATTCCCGGCGCCACACCCGCGCCGCGGGCGGCTGCCTCCCAGGCCGCGGGTCTGATTCGGGAAGACGCTCAGCCGGCTCTCGGGCACGCCGAGGCTGCGCAACAGTGTGCTGACGTCGCTGCCCGGATCGGTCGCGGACGGTTCGACCAGCCACGGCCACTGGGCCGGCGAGCCGCGGAACCGGGCCTCCGGCGAGCCGAGCACCACGAGCCGGCAGCGGAAGATCGGCTCGCTGATCAGCCCGAGGCCGCGGTCGGCGCCGAGGTAGGGCCGAGTGCCAGGTCGGCCAGCCGCTGCGAGACCAGCACCGCCATCTCCGCGGTCGCCGAGACTCCGGACGAGACCTCGATCATGCCGGCCGAGCGCCCGGTGAAGGTGTCACCCAGCGGGCCGGCAGCCTGGTCCCGCCGGGTGTCATCGTCATCCCGTTGCCGGCCCGGGTCAGGAGCGGATCGTCGAGGTAGCGGCGCGGTGCCGCGATCGCCTGCGACACCGCCGGCTCGCTGACCCCGAGCGCGTTGGCGGCCGCCTTCACCGAGCCGAGGCGAGCCACGAGCACGAACGCGCTCAGCAGCTTTGGCTATATCGTACGGGTCTTGCGGCACCCCGCCCTGGACACCTCCAGACGGCCACCGCTTCCCTGACATGCTATTTTTCCCCTCGCGGTTTCCCGTCCAGGTGAGTCAGGCGACCCAAGAACCTCCCTCCGAGTTCATCCCGACTACGTCGGGGATACAACGAAGCGCCTCACGGTGCACACCCGGCGTGCGGCTTCCACCGCATCCGGCTCTCCACATGTTCATGCCACTGGCGTAGCGATCCTGGGCGGAATCGACCATGGGTTCGGGATCTTGCTGCCCCGGTAGCGGTAGCGAACGATCGCCACTGCTCGTGGCCGGAACAGCTCGACCTTCCCGGCGCGGATCTGCCAACCGGGCAGGAACCGCCGGGCCAGGGTGTGCATATTCAACCCGACATGGCGTTTGCGGAGCCAGCCGACGATCCGCCAGGAGGCGAAGTGGTCGGCGTAGCTGAAGGTCCGCGAGGACACGCCGTGGTGGAAGTCGTTGCACCAGCCCCGCAGCACCGGGTTCAACCGGCGCAGGTCTGTGAGTGTTCGATGTTTCGCCCGGCTGGTCAGGGTCCGCACCTTGTCCACGATCGAGGCGAGCGCCTTCTTCGACGGATAGGTGTAGACCGCCCGCTTCCCGGTTCGGCCCCGCCAGGCCCGGCGCTGGATGTGCCAGCCCAGGAAGTCGAACCCCTCGTCGATGTGGCAGATCCCGCTCTTGGCCACCGACAGGCGCAGGCCCATCGGCGCGAGCACTGCTGCGACCTCATCCCACAGCGCTTCGGCGTCCGCGCGCTGTCCGGCGAGCAGGACCACGAAGTCGTCGGCGTAGCGGAGGAGTTTCATGACCGCACCGCCGGCGCGTCGATGCTTGGCGCGTGTCCAGTCCGGGCCGAGCGCCTTCCACTCGTGGGCGACGTGCTCGTCCAGCACGGACAAAGCGATGTTGGCCAGCAACGGTGACAGGATCCCGCCTGGGGGGTGCCGGTGGTCGTCTCACGGTTCAGACCCTCTTCGGAGAGGATCCCGGCCCGCAGGAACACCGCCACCCAACCCAGGACCCGCTTGTCGGAGATCCGCCCACGAACCCGCGCCATCAGGGCGGTGTGGTCGATCTCGTCCAAGCACACCGCGATGTCGGCCTCGAACACCCACTCATAGTTCCGAGTCAGTGAGGCGAGGTAGTGAATCTCGGCGATCGCGTCCTGGGCTCGGCGCCTCAGGCGGAAGCCATACGAGCATGACTGGAAATCCGCCTCAAAGATCGGCTCAAGCACCAGCTTCAACACGGCCTGCACGACCCGATCCGCGGTCGTCGGAATCCCCAGGCACCAGACCGTGCCCGACGCCTTCGGGATCGCCTTCTCCCGCACCCGCTGGGGAACGAACTGCCCGGCCTTGAGCTGCGCTCACAGGCCCCGACAGCAACTCCCCAGCGCCGAAGCCGACCGATCGCGGAGCGATCCCATCGACCCCGGCGGTACGTGCACCCTTGTTGCCCCGCACCCGTTCCCACGCAATCACGAGCACGCACGGGTCGTAGACGAGGTTGTGAAGATCATCGAAGCGTCGACCGGGATCGGTCTTCGCCCAGTGGCGCAGCTTTCTCTGCATCGCGAGTACCCGCACTTCAGCCTCATCAAGGTCGGGCCACGGATCGCCGATACTCACCAGCGCGCTCCTCGTCCCGCTTCCCTGCTGCGAACACGCTGGACCCCTTCGCCATATGATCGGCTTTCCCGATCCCGGACTACTACGGGTCCTCCGCCCCACCCCGGCAGCATCGGCCGATGACGGGCCTTCCCACCACACCGCAGGCGGCGGCGCGGGCCGGGGACCGCCGGGATAGTTCCCACGTTCACTGCTGATCCGATCGACAGGGTCGGCACCCAGCTATACCCCAGCAACATCGCCACGGCTACGCCGCAGGCCTTCACCACGGCCTCCCGACCAGCGACATCACCCAACCCAGGAGTTCCCCGCCCGACGGCATACACGTACTCACCATCGCGCGGGTGCACGTTGCTCACCAACCCAAATCCGCCAGGTAGGAGCCGGAGAATCTCTTGAGGAACGTTCAGTCGCTGATTCCTCACGTACACCTTTCCGTCTCGCTTACCGAACCCGGACCATCTGGCAGTACTGGCCCGCCTCATCGTTGTCAGGGCGGCCTACCACCCTCACCCCCATCTCGGAGATCAGACTGCCCCAGCCTCACCACGCCGCTGCGACAGCACGCCGGTGAAGGTCTCCCACCCCCACTCGGTCCAGCAACGCCTCATGGCGCTCGAAACCCACCACCCATAGCCGGTTCGATGCGGCCACGGTGAACTCCCGTTTGACCAGATCAGCAAGCCGGGCTGCGGTACTGCCGGGGCAGTGATGCGCACCATGCACCCGCAGGAACACCCGCACACCCCCTCAGCGACCAACAACCGCTCCACCGTGCACCAGGCCACCACCGAACCGTCGATCTGCACCTGCTCACGGCACAGCTGGTGATAGACCCTCCGGGCGCCGTAACGGCCACCCGACACGGCATACACCCACCTGACCTCAATGCGCACCCGCTCACCACAGCCCGCGCGCACCGACAGGGACCGGCCGCAGGCAGCCTAGTAGACGCACGTAGGTGCACGGGGCGATCGTGGCACCATGCTCGGTGAGCACCCGGCAGATCAGCTCGACCCCGAACCCCTCGTGATAATCATCAATGAACGCGGTCACCACCGCAGTCACGGGTCCAACACCCACCCGAGAAACTCGACACTGCCACGAGAATCTCATTGACCCGACACAGCTCCCCGACCTCAGCCCACAACTCCTTAATCTCCGCGGCATCACCGGTCGTGATCCCCAGCACCTGACCGATGTCGACACAACCGCTCGATCCAACCCCACAACGTGTCGGGCACAACCCCGACCCGCGGACCGATCCGTATCACCACGGCGTTAAACGACAACGACGGATCCTCCGCCATCACCTCCGCGACCACCCGCAGCGCACACTCACTTCTCATGGGTTCAGAACCTCCACGAAACCCGGGGCGGTTCAGTTTCTACACCCGCCGCCCCATCGTCGGACGCTCGCGAGACCGGCGCCGGTAGCTGAACCATGTGCAAGTCAGGCCGGGCCCGGACGTGGGCGAAGAACGGCTGATCGCCGTGAGGTACCTCTGCTTCTCGGATCGCACCGCCCACAACCGCGGGTTCGGCTGGTTGATCAGGCACTTGTCGGAAATGATCCGCTGCCGGTCGAACGACCGGTATCCGATCTGCACCGGGCTTGCGGGAGCACCCTTCAGCCGCCTGCCCAGCTGCCGGTTCTCCTGGTGAGTTGGGCGGAAGCCGAAGGTGTCGCGTCCCGGTTGCGCACCGGGCTCAGATCGGCACCTGATCAGCCGCCCGCCGAAGCTCGTCAATCTCGATCTTGTTCATGCCCATGATGGCCTGGGTGGCTCGTTGCGCCTGGCCTGGGTCGGGGTCGTCGATCAGGTCAAGAAGTGCGGTAGGCACGACCTGCCACGAGACGCCGAACCGATCCTTGAGCCACCCGCATGGCCCCTCCTCCCCACCCTCGGACAGGCGTTCCCAGTAGTGGTCGACCTCGTCCTGGTCGGCGCAGAGGATCTGGAAGGAGATGGCCTCGCTGAAGGTGAACTGGGGCCCGCCGTTGAGCCCGACGAACTGCTGCCCGTCCAGGCTGAAGGTGAGTGGGTCGCCTGAGCCGTGCCGGTCAAGCCAGCCGACCCCGGCCGGCCGGCGCTACCAGTCCGCAGCGCATCAGGAGCCAGCTTGTTGCATTCACTTGCACTATCGTGCATAGTCATCCACATGGTGCGGATTGCGGTGGCAGGCGCGAGCGGGTACGCCGGGGGAGAGCTGCTGCGGCTCCTGCTGGGCCACCCCGACGTGGAGATCGGGGCACTGACGGCCGGGGGGAGCGCCGGCAGCCTGCTGGGGGAGCACCAGTTGCACCTGTTGCCGCTGGCCGACCGCGTGCTGGGCGATACATCCGTGGAAGCGCTATCGGGCCACGACGTCGTCTTCCTCGCCCTTCCGCACGGCCACTCCGCAGCGCTGGCCGCGGAGCTCGGTGACGACCCGGTCGTCATCGACTGCGGCGCCGACCACCGGCTCACCGATCCCGCCGCCTGGGCTCGCTGGTACGGCGGCGAACACGCCGGTAGCTGGCCCTACGGTCTTCCGGAGCTCCCCGGGGCCCGCGACGCGTTGCGCGGCGCGCGGCGCGCGGCCGTGCCCGGCTGCTACCCGACGGCGATCACCCTGGCACTGTTCCCGGCTCTGGCCGCGGGCCTCATCGAGCCGGACGTCGTGATCACAGCCGTCACCGGCACGTCCGGCGCGGGCAAGTCGCTCAAGCCGCACCTGCTCGGTGCGGAGGTCATGGGGTCGCTGTCGGCGTACGGAGTGGGGGGCGTTCACCGCCATACCCCTGAGATCACGCAGAATTTGTCGGTGGTCGCCGGTAGACCTGTGAGCGTGAGCTTCACCCCGGTCCTCGCCCCGCTCCCGCGCGGCATCCTCGCTTCCTGCTCGGCGCGCACCGCTATCAACACAGCACCGCCCGAGCAGGTCAGGGAGGCCTACGCCAAGGCCTACGTCGACGAGCCGTTCGTGCACCTCCTGCCCGACGGCACCTGGCCGAGCACCGCGGCCACCCTCGGCTCCAACACCGTGCACCTGCAGGTCACGGTGGATCCCGACGCGCGGCGGCTGGTCGCCGTCGCGGCCATCGACAACCTCACCAAGGGCACCGCCGGAGGCGCCGTGCAGTGCATGAACCTCGCCGTCGGGTTGCCCGAGACCGCCGGCCTGCCGCTCACGGGGGTGGCGCCGTGAGTGCCACCACACCACAGGGTTTCCGCGCCGCGGGCGTCACCGCCGGCATCAAGGCCAGTGGCAACCTCGACCTCGCACTCGTCGTCAACGACGGCCCTGGCTACGCCGCCGCAGCCGTTTTCACCCGCAACAAGGTCAAGGCGGCGCCGGTCCTGTGGTCCGAGCAGGTACTGGCGACCGGCCGTCTGCGTGCCGTCGTCCTCAACTCCGGCGGGGCCAATGCCTGCACCGGCCCCGAGGGCTTCCAGACCACCCACGCCACCGCTGAGAAGGCCGCCGAGCTGCTCGGCTGCGGCGCGATCGAGGTGGCCGTCTGCTCCACCGGGCTGATCGGCGCCCAGCTGCCGCGCGACGCGGTGTTGGCGGGCGTCGAGAAGGCCGCCAGCACGATGGACGCCACCGCCGCGGCAGGGCTGGCCGCCGCCACGGCGATCATGACCACCGACACCGTTGCCAAGCAGGCCGCGCACACCGATCCGGCGGGCTGGAGCGTCGGCGGCTTCGCCAAGGGCGCGGGGATGATCGCGCCCTCGATGGCCACGTTGCTCGCGGTACTCAGCACCGATGCCGCGGTCGACGCGCCGGTCTTGCGCGAGGCGCTGCGGGCCGCGGTCCGGGTCACCTTCGACCGGCTCGACATCGACGGTTCCACCTCGACCAACGACACGGTGATCGTCATGGCCTCCGGGGCGTCCGGTATGGCTGCTGACCCACCCGCCCTTGCCGCTGCCCTCACCGTCGTGTGCCGTGACCTCGCGCGGCAGCTGCAGGCCGACGCGGAGGGCGTCACCAAACGGATCGCCGTCCGGGTCTCCGGCGCCGCCACCGAGGACGACGCCGTCACGATCGCCCGCAGCGTCGCGCGCGACGCCCTGGTGAAGACCGCGATGTTCGGTGCCGACCCCAACTGGGGCCGCATCGCCGCCGCCGTCGGGTATGCCGACGCGGCCGTCGACCCCGACCGGCTCGACGTCACGATCAACGGGCACACGCTCTGCCGCGGCGGGGTGGCGGTCGGCGACCGCGCAGGGGCCGACCTGTCCGGCCAGGACATCGTGGTCGAGATCGCGCTCGGCCTCGGCGACGGGGCGGCGGAGATCCTCACCACCGACCTGTCGCCCGCCTACGTGGAGGAGAACAGTGCCTACTCCTCCTGAGAGCTTGTCGGTCGCCCGGCTCAAGCGCGCAGGGGAGAAGGCCGGTGTGTTGGCCGAGGCGCTGCCCTGGTTGCAGCGCTTCCACAACCAGGTCGTCGTGGTGAAGTACGGCGGCAACGCGATGATCGACGACGAGCTCAAGCAGGCCTTCGCCCAGGACATGGTGTTCCTGCGCCTGGCCGGCATCCGCCCCGTCGTGGTGCACGGCGGCGGTCCCCAGATCACCGCGATGCTCGACCGGCTCGGGCTGCCGGGGGAGTTCCGTGGCGGGCTGCGGGTCACCACCCCCGAGATCATCGACGTGGTCCGCATGGTGCTGGTCGGGCAGGTCGGCCGCGAGTTGGTCGGTTTGATCAACAAGTACGGGCCGTACGCTGTGGGCCTGTCCGGCGAGGACGCTCACCTGTTCACCGCCGAGCGGCGCACGGCGTTGGTCGACGGTGCGGCCGTTGACATCGGCCTGGTCGGTGAGGTCGTGCGGGTCAATCCCGACGCCGTGCTCGACATCGTCGCGGCGGGTCGGATCCCGGTCGTCGCCGGGGTCGGCCCCGATGTCGACGGCATCGTCTACAACATCAATGCCGACAGCGCCGCAGCCGCGCTCGCTGCGTCGCTCGGCGCGGCCAAGCTGGTCATCCTCACCGACGTCCAGGGCCTGTACGCGAACTACCCGGATCCGGAGTCGATCATCAGTGTGCTCGCGGCCGACCAGCTCGAGCCGATGCTGCCGGCACTGGAGCGCGGCATGGCGCCGAAGATGGAGGCCTGTCTGCGAGCGGTGCGCGGTGGCGTGCCCCAGGCCCACGTGATCGATGGGCGGGTGTCGCACTCGGTGCTGCTCGAAGTGTTCACCAGTGAGGGAGTCGGAACGATGGTGACCCCGTGAGTGACCAGTCAGCTCTGCCTACGCAGCAGCGGTGGCAGGCCGCGATGATGGACAACTACGGCACCCCACCCCTCGCGCTCGTGCGCGGCGAGGGTACGCAGGTCTGGGACGCCACCGGTCGCCGCTATCTCGATCTGCTCGGCGGGATCGCGGTCAACTCCCTCGGCCACGCGCACCCCGCTGTCGTCGAGGCTGTGACGCAGCAGATCTCCACCCTGGGCCACACCTCCAACCTCTACATCACCGAACCGCCGCTCGCGCTGGCCGAGAAGCTCCTGGAGCTGCTCGACGTGTCAGACGCGCGCGTCCTGTTCTGCAACTCCGGAGCCGAAGCTGTCGAGGCCGCGTTCAAGATCGCCCGTCGCACCGGGCGGCTTGGCACGGTCGCCGCCGAGGGTGCCTTCCACGGCCGCACGATGGGCGCGCTCGCGCTCACCGGCCAGCCGGCCAAGCGCGCGCCGTTCGAGCCGCTGACGCCGGGGGTCACGCACGTCCCCTACGGCGATGTCGCGGCGCTCGACGCCGCGGTGGGCAGGGACACCGCCGCCGTCTTCCTCGAGCCGATCATGGGCGAGGCGGGCGTGATCGTGCCGCCGGAGGGGTACCTGCAGGCGGCGCGGCAGATCACCGCCGAGCGCGGCGCGCTGCTCGTCCTCGACGAGGTGCAGACCGGCATCGGCCGCACCGGTGCCTGGTTCGCGCACCCCACCTCCGGTGTCGTTCCAGACGTCCTCACCCTCGCGAAGGGTCTCGGCGGCGGGCTGCCGATCGGCGCGTGCATCGGCATCGGTGCCGCCGGGGCGTTGCTCGAACCGGGCCAGCACGGCACCACCTTCGGCGGCAACCCGGTGTGCTGCGCTGCCGCGCTCGCGGTGCTGCACACGATCGCCACCGACGGGTTGCTGGAGGCCGCCACGCTCGTCGGCAAGGGCATCGCCACCGGGATCGAGGAGATCGGCCACCCGTTGGTGCGCGAGGTGAGCGGAGCCGGGCTGCTGATCGGGATCGGGCTCACCGCGCCCGTGTCGGCGGCCGTGGTCACCGCCGCCCGTGAGGCCGGATACCTGGTCAACAACACCGTGCCCGACCGGATCCGGCTCGCGCCGCCGCTCGTGCTCACCGAGGCGCAGGCCGGGGAGTTCCTCGCCGATCTCCCGAAGATTCTCGACGAGGCGGGTGAGTCGGGGTGACTAGACACTTCCTGCGTGACGACGACCTCACCCCCGACGAGCAGCTGGAGATTCTCGATCTCGCCGACGCCATGAAGGCCCACCCGTTCGCCCACCGACCACTCGCCGGCCCGCGGGCGGTCGCCGTGCTCTTCGACAAACCGTCCACCCGTACCCGCCTCTCGTTCGAGGTAGGCATCGCCCAGCTCGGCGGTACCCCGTTGATCGTCGATGCCACGGCGAGCCAGCTGGGCCGGGGGGAGACGATCGGCGACACCGCGCGGGTGATGTCGCGCTATGTCGGGGCGATCGTCTGGCGCACGGGCGACCAGGCCCGGATCGAGAAGATGGCGGCTGGCGCGACCGTGCCCGTCGTCAACGCGCTCACCGACCAGTTCCACCCCTGCCAGGTGCTCGCCGATCTGCAGACGGTGCGTGAGCGGTTCGGCAGGCTCGCCGGGCTCACCCTCACCTATCTGGGCGATGGTGCCAACAACATGGCCCACTCACTCCTGCTCGGTGGGGCCACGGCCGGCCTGCACGTACGGATCGCGGCGCCGCAGGGATTCACCCCGTACTCCGATGTGCTGCGTGACGCCAAGGACCGGGCCGCCGAGGCCGGGGGCGGGATCGAGCTGATCACCGACCCGCATGCCGCGGTGGACGGCGCCGACGTCGTGGTCACCGACACCTGGACCTCGATGGGGCAGGAGGACGACGGGTGCGACCGTGCTGCCCCGTTCCGGTCGTTCCAGGTCAACACCGCCCTGCTGGGACGAGCCGCGCCCGAAGCGATCGTGCTGCACTGCCTTCCCGCCCACCGTGGCGACGAGATCACCGACGAGGTGCTCGGTGGCCCGGCCAGCGCGGTGTGGGACGAGGCGGAGAACCGGCTGCACGCGCAGAAGGCACTGCTCACCTGGCTGCTCCAGCAATGACCCAGCAGCCTCCGAACGGCTTCGCCGGTGGAATGCGAGGTGGCGGCGCGAGCCGGGCGGCCCGGCAGGCTCGCATCGTCGAGCTGGTCGCGCGCCGTCCGGTGCGGAGCCAGGCCGAGCTGCTCAGCCTGCTCGAGGCCGAGGGCATCGACACCACCCAGGCCACCCTCTCCCGTGACCTCGATGAGCTCGGCGCGATCAAGTTGCGCGGAGCCGACGGCGGAACACCGGTCTACCTGATCCCGGAGGACGGCAACCCCGTTCGGGGGGTCGAGGGTGGCACCAGTCGCCTGGCTCGGATCCTGGGGGACCTGCTCGTCTCCGCGGACTCGAGTGGGAACCTGATCGTGCTCCGCACCCCGCCCGGGGCCGCGCAGTTCGTCGCCAGTGCCCTGGACCGGGCCGCCCTGCACGACGTCGTCGGCACCATTGCCGGTGATGACACGATTCTGGTGATCGCTCGCGAGCCGCTCACCGGCGCCGAGCTCGCCGACCGCCTCAGAAATCTACGGAGGACACAATGACGGACCGGGTCGTACTCGCCTACTCGGGTGGGCTGGACACCTCGGTGGGTATCGGATGGATCGCCGAGGAGACTGGTGCCGAGGTGGTCGCGGTCGCCGTCGACGTCGGGCAGGGCGGGGAGGATCTCGAGGAGATCCGCAAGCGGGCGTTGGCCTGCGGAGCGGTGGAGGCCGTCGTCGCCGATGCCCGTGACGAGTACGCCGAGCAGTACTGCCTGCCCGCGCTGCAGACGAACGCCCTCTACATGGACCGGTACCCGCTGGTCTCGGCCTTGTCCCGGCCGTTGATCGCCAAGCACCTCGTCGAGGCCGCGAAGTACCACGGCGCGTCGACGGTGGCACACGGCTGCACCGGGAAGGGCAATGACCAGGTGCGGTTCGAGGTCGGCATCGGCGCGCTCGCGCCCGAGCTGACCGTCATCGCCCCGGTCCGCGACTTCGCCTGGACCCGGGAGAAGGCGATCGCCTACGCGGAGGAGCGCAACCTCCCGATCGACGTCACCACGCGCTCGCCCTACTCCATCGACCAGAACGTCTGGGGCCGCGCCGTGGAGACCGGCTTCCTCGAGGACATCTGGAACGCGCCCATCGAGGGCGTCTACGCCTACACCGCGGACCCGGTGCAGCCTCGCGAGCCCGACGAGGTCGTGATCAGGTTCGAGAAGGGGATCCCGGTCGCGCTGGACGGTCGGCCCGTCTCGATGCTGCAGGCCATCCAGGGGCTCAACGTCCGTGCCGGTGCTCAGGGCGTGGGGCGCCTCGACATGGTCGAGGACCGGCTCGTCGGTATCAAGAGCCGCGAGGTCTACGAGGCGCCGGGGGCGATCGCGCTGATCACCGCGCATCAGGAGCTGGAGAACGTCACCGTCGAGCGGGATGTCGCCCGGTTCAAGCGCACCGTCGGGCAGCGGTGGACCGAGCTTGTGTACGACGGCCTGTGGTTCTCCCCGCTCAAGGCTGCCCTGGACGCATTCGTCGCCGAGACGCAGACGCACGTCACCGGCGAGGTCCGGATGACCTTGCACGGCGGCCGCGCGGTGCCGACAGGCCGCCGCTCGGAGTCGTCGCTGTACGACTTCAACCTCGCCACCTATGACGCGGGTGACGTGTTCGACCAGTCGCTGGCCAAGGGGTTCGTGCAGCTCTGGGGTCTGCCGTCGAAGATCGCGGCCAAGCGGGATCAGCGGGTGCGGGGGTGGTGAGCGCGAACGCGCCGACGAGCGAAGCGAGGAAGGCGTGAGTTCACAGCTCTGGGGCGGCCGGTTCACCGGCGGCCCGTCGGACGCGCTCGCCGCATTGTCGACATCCACGCACTTCGACTGGAAGTTGGCCCCCTACGACCTGCGCGGCTCCAAGGCGCACGCCCGGGTGTTGGCGCGTGCGGGCCTGCTGTCCGATGACGAGCTCACCGGGATGCTCGACGCATTGGCGAAGCTTGATGCTGACGTCGCATCCGGTGCGTTCGGTCCGGCACCCGGCGACGAGGACGTGCACAGCGCCCTCGAACGCGGGCTGATCGAGCGGGCGGGCCCTGACCTGGGTGGCAAGCTCCGCGCCGGGCGGTCGCGCAACGACCAGGTCGCCACACTCTTCCGGATGTGGCTGCGCGACGGCGCCCGGCGGGTCGGCGCCGGAGTGCTCGACGTCGTCGACTCGCTGCTCACCCAGGCCACCGCGCACCTGCACGTGCCCATGCCTGGGCGCACCCATCTCCAGCACGCCCAGCCGGTGCTGCTGGCGCACCACCTGGCCGCGCACGCCCACGCGTTGCTGCGCGACGTCGACCGGCTGCGCGACTGGGACCGGCGGGCGGCGGTGTCGCCGTACGGTTCGGGCGCGCTCGCCGGGTCCTCGCTCGGGCTCGATCCCGGGGCGGTGGCCGCTGAGCTCGGCTTCGATTCGTCGTGCGCGAACTCGATCGACGGCACGGCGGCACGGGACTTCGCGGCGGAGGCGGCGTTCGTGTTGGCGATGGTGGCGGTCGACCTGTCCCGGATCGCCGAGGAGGTGATCATCTGGGCGACGGCCGAGTTCTCCTACGTCACGTTGGACGACGCTTTCTCCACCGGCAGCTCGATCATGCCGCAGAAGAAGAATCCCGACATCGCCGAGCTCGCGCGCGGCAAGTCGGGCCGGCTGATCGGCAACCTGACCGGGCTGCTCGCCACCTTGAAGGCTCAGCCGTTGGCTTACAACCGTGACCTCCAGGAGGACAAGGAGCCGCTGTTCGACTCCGTCGAGCAGCTGGAGCTGCTCCTGCCTGCGATGGCCGGGCTGGTCGGCACGCTGGTCTTTCACACCGACCGGCTCGTCGAGCTCGCGCCCGCGGGATTCACCCTCGCCACCGACATCGCCGAGTGGTTGGTACGGGCCGGGGTGCCGTTCCGGGTGGCGCACGAGGCGGCCGGCGGGTGTGTGC
>JBOHEO010000100.1:0-19674 GCA_050701055.1 Pseudonocardia sp.
CCGTGGCAACGCGGCACCAACGAGAACACCAACGGGCTGCTCCGGCAGTACTTCCCGAAAGGTACCGACCTGTCCTTGCACACCCAGGAAGAACTTGATAGAGTAGCGGCAGAACTGAATGGCAGACTACGCAAGACGTTAGGCTGGCAGAAGCCGATCGAGGTCTTCGATAAGCTGATTGCGGAGCACTGTGTCGCCATGACCGATTGAAACCGCCAGCTCCCTACTCGGGCCACCGTCAAAAGCACGATGCTGGAAGCGATTCGCCCGACCTGGCCGGCAGTCGGATCGGGTGCGCCGCCCGGGCCGGGAGCCGCTACGCCGACTGGGTATCTCGGACCGGTCTCTGCATCGCCTGGCCGCCCGGGTCGGGCGGTAGCCGGTACGCTCCCGACCGATGCAGTCATTTCAGCGGGCTTTCGTGACGGCCGGTCCACCGCCGATGCCTGCCGAGTTCTGGGACGACGCCGCGATGCTGGAGGCATTCACCGCTCGTCACATCGGCAGGGTGATCAGGGCTTACCGTACCCATCCCTGGCACGGTCGACGCCCGCTGTCGCAAGAGATGATGGCCGAGTGGCTGAGCACGACCCAGTCCCGGCTCAGCCGGATCGAGACCGGGCCGCGCATCGACCAGCTCGACCTGCTGATCCATTGGGCCACGATCCTCGGGATCCCGCAGCGGTACCTGTGGTTCGCGCTCCCCGGCGAGGAGGTGTCCGCCGCCGCGGTCCCTGGTCCCGACACCACGGCCGAACCCGATCTCGGTGCGCTGTCGACGAAGCGAAGTGAAGCGCTCGCCGCGCCGCTGGCCGCTACGGCCGGGCCGGCCTACGTCCCGGCCGAGGGCGCGATCGATCAGCTGCGCGCGTTCCTCGCGTCACCGTCGCGGGTCTTCCTCCTCACCGGGCCACCGGGGAGTGGAAAGACGACCCTCGGGTTCCGGCTGGCCGCCCACGTGAGCGACCTCGCGGACGTCCAGGTGCACACGGTGGGTTCCTGGGCCGCACTCGACGACAGCCTGCCCGGGGAGATCGTGCGGTACGCGTCGCTGCCCGATCGGGGCGACGCCGCCCTGCGGCTGGAGCAGCTGTGCTCGGCACTGACGCGGCCGTGCGTGGTGGTCGTCGACGGTGTCGCGGCCCAGGACGAGATGGATCGGGTGTCCAGCGCGGTCGACCGCGTGCTCCGCCAGGTGCTCACCGGCCGGCTGCGGTTCGTCCTGCTGGCCCGCACCCCGCCGGAGCTGGACATGACGAGCGCGCCGCTCGTCTCCGCGACGCTCTACCGCAGCCATCCTGTGAGTGTGGGGCCGTCCCACCATCTGGCCGCGTGGGACCCGGCCACCACTGCCCGTGCCTGGGATGGCTCGCCCGGGGCCGTCCGTCCGTTCTCCCAGCTCCCAGCTGCCGTCCGGGAGCTGGCGCGGATCCCGCTCTACATGCGACTGCTGCACACCGCCGGTGACCCCGCGACGACCCACGCCAACGCCTTCGACCTGGTCGGCTTCTGCGTGCGCTCGGCGCTGCGCACCGCGGGCGGCGACAACGGCGCGGTCGAGCGCGGTCTCACCGCGCTGGCCCGGCACCAGTTGCCGGAGCTCGAGCAGGTCTGGACCAGCGCCGGCGTCCCGGAATGGGATGCCGGCGCGCTCCGAACCCGGCTACCGCTCGTCCGTGACTCGCCGGCGGGCCCCGTCTTCGATCACGACGTCCTCGGTGAGTATGTCGCGGCGACCGCGATCGCGGAGTACCTGCGGGAATCCGGCCGGTCGGCCGTCACGGTGCGGACTCTCAACCAGATCGCCGAGACGGCGACGTCCTCCGCGGCGGCGCGGAGTGTGTTCGGGTTCCTCGCGTCCGACCTGGACCGGTCCGCACCCGATCTGCTGGCGGCGGTGGCCGTCGCACCGACCGTGGCGCTGCGGACCACGCTGCCGCTGCTGCTCGACGCGGCCGCCGCCGTCGGCCTCGGGTTCGCGACCGACGACGTGCTCTGCGCCTGCGCGCGCCGCGGCCATCAGGAGGGTTCCGTCGAGCTGACGCGGTCGCTGCTGGCCCATCCGGCACTGCCGCGGGCGCTTGCCGGTGGGTACCCGCGCTGGGTGAACGAGATGCTGCACAGTTTCGGTGCAGCGGTATGGCCCGACGTCGCAGGGGCGGCCGAGCGGACCCTCGACGCGCAGACCGGACGCCAGATGCTCGACGGTGCGGATCTCGGCGACTCGCGCACCGCGGTGTTCTTCGCGCGGCACTTCTTCCTGTTCTTCGGCGCGGACACCGCGCTCGACGGCACGTTCGCCGACCTGCTCGGGCACATCGACTGGCGGGTGCGTGCCGCGCTCGCCGAGGGAGCGTGTGACGCCGCCGCCGCCGGCCCGGTCGGGCGGATCGTCGACGTCCTGGCCCGGGACGCCGACTACAAGGTGCGGGCCGCGGTGGCCCGGACGGTCGGCCACAACCCGCAGGCGACCGGTCGGGACCTGCTCGCCGAACTCCTGGTGGACGAGAACTGGCACGTTCGCGGCTGCGCGTTGCTCGGCGTCCTGTCGGGCGACCCGACGACGTCACCGCGGCGGTCGTTGCTCGCCACCGCGGGTGCCGTGCTCACCGACGAGGCGTCGTGGCAGCAGCCGCCCGCGCACATCGCCCCGCTCGTGGCGCGGATGGCGCTCCTGCACGGCCGGCCGGACCCGAGTGCCCGCGCCCCGTCGCCACCCGCGGAGCGCGCGCTGTTCGGCCTGCTCCGCGAGATCCGGACCGGATGGGCCGACGTGGCGCCCCGGGCCAGGTCGGTCCTGCTCCAGCAGGGTCGGTGCTCGCCGAGCTGGGTCGTGCAGCGTGAGGCGACAGCAGCCGCCGACCCGTCCGACGATCTTGCACAGCGCCGCGAGGTGTTCCGGAGGCTCCGTGGCGGCCGTGCCGTGCAGGTGGCCCTCGACCTGCAGGACATCGAACACGCGGCTCGAGTGGCCACCGCGGCGGCCGCCGCCGGGGTCGACTTCATCGAGGTCGGCGATCCGCTGATCAAGCGGCTCGGTCTCGCCGCCGTCACCGAGATCAAACGCCTCGTCCCGCACACGCAGGTCGTCGCGGAGATGATGTCGGCGGACTGGGGACGCGATCAGGTGGAGCACGCCGCGGCGGCGGGAGCCGACGTGGTCCTGCTGATCGGCCTGTCGACGGCCACCAGCGTCGCGTCCGCGGTGGAGGCCGGCCGCCGGCTGGGCGTCCCGATCATGCTCGATACCCCGCACGAAGGGCTCGACGCGGGGTGGGTCAGGGACATGGAACGGGAGGGTGTGGACGCGTTCGTCGTCACCACGAACGTCGACCTCGGTCTTCGCGGAGGGCACCCACTCGACAGAGCACGACTGCTACGGGCGTGGACCGAGCTGCCCGTCGCTGTCTCCGGTGGCTTTGGACCCACTGACCGCGCCGTGCTCAGCAGCACTGACTGGGACATCCTGATCATTGGCCGCAGCGTCGCCGAAGCCATCGAACCAGCTGTGGCAGCCCAGCACATCGTCAATCTCGTCAACCGCTGCCGGACTGAGGACATCCATGATCGTGGTCCCGCTTAGCCAGGCACTGATTCCACAGGTCGAGGGGCTGATGCGCCTCGGGACACCGTTCGTGTGCCCGCGCACCCACTCCGACTATTGGCTCTATGCGCGCCTGTTCTCGTCGACCTGCCCAGTGGCGATGATCGACGACGACGTGGCCGGCGCGGTCATCGCTTTCCGAAGTCAGGACACCCCGGACGAGGTCTACGTGCAGGACGTCGCCACCCATCCCGGGCACCGAGGAAAGGGAGTTGCCCGCACGCTGTTGTCGGCGGTCAGCGAGTACGCGATACAGCACGGCTGCACCCGGATATATCTGACCTCGGAGCCGGACAACGGCGTCGCACACTGCACGTGGCTCTCGCTCGGCTTTCTGAACCTGCCTGGTGACCGTGTCGAGGAAGGAGTGGAGGTCATCGCCGACTTCAAGGGCCCTGGCCGTGACCGGGCCGTGTACCAGCTTGATCTCGGGCGCGAGCGGCTCGGCACTTAGCTGGTGGTCGGCATTGCGTCATCCTGTGCGTGGCGCATTCCGTCCCGGCCAGACCCGATTCAGTAGCTGGAGCCACCGCCTCGGTGGGGCTTCGGGTGGTGACGGTCTGGCCGCTCGGCAGCAACCTGGGCAAGGTCGTCCGGGCGGAGTCGTGAGCGCCGCCGGAAGAAACTGTTCACCGCAGATGGCCTGCCCATATCCTAGCAGCGGAATCTGACAGATGCCATCCTGGTGCACGAGGTGCTCGACCTCTCCGTTCGCAGCGGTGACCCCAATGCTGAGAGAGGATGGTGAGGGGTGGACCGGCCTTTGCATGGTACAGAGTGTCGGCCGCAGGACGGACCTGGTCTATAGCGTCTCGAATATGAAAAGTAGGCTCATCTTGCATGAAAGTGTCCGGCGGACAGATGCCTGATGACCGCGTCAAGGGGACGTCGAGATCCTCGCCGAGGTCAAGGGGCGGCACTGGCCGCGATAGGGCCGTGTACGAATTTGACCTCGGGTGCTCTGCTGAGCAGCTCGCGGCACGGGACGGAGTAGACTCGCAGTGGGCTTCGGTGTTCGCCGAAGTGTGCTGGGGAGTCTCAACCGGTGGCTGTCAACCCGAAGGTCGACCACGTGCTCGATCATTCGGCCCTTCCTTTCGATTATCTCACTCACACAATGCGTCCTCTATGTCGCGCGTCGATGCCTCAGTGGACCCCTAAGCATAAAAAAATGATCTTGAAACGACCGTGACTCCACGGGATCGGCGGGCTGAACGCCGCCGCCGGACCTCCTCTCGTGGAGGGCGCCCAGTCAGCACTTGCCCGCGTCGGAGAGCCGAGGCGCTCTACGGTTTCAGGGTCCAAACATGAGGACCATCTGCGTAGTCTAGCCACACCGTGTGTTGTCCGTTCTGGACGGTGATTCCGAACCGGTGTCGGGCTGGTTGGCCGAGCTGCTGCCACTCCTGGTGTGCTGATTCGATGTTGTCCCACAGTCGAGCGGTGCCGCCCTGGCGGACGGTGCTCTTTCCGTTGGCGTCGGTGGTGTAGCAGGCCCAGGAGCCGTCCTTTTGCGTCAGCCAGGTTTCGGCTGGTCCGCCGTCTTTCGGGGTGAAGCCGAGCCAGTCGTATCCGCCTGCGATCAGCGCGGCGAAGAATTCGAACGGGTGGCTTGCGTTCGTTGCCACGTCTATTGGCAATGTGGTGCTCCGGGCTCCGCCGGAGTCGTCGTCGATCGTGGCGAGCACGTCGTTTGCCCGGTGCTGGTTCGAGCGAATTGGCATGAAACCGCCGTAGCCGGGCAGGAAGAGCCCCTCGGCCTTGCCGTCTGTGTCGATGTTGAGCAGGGCGAGCAGTCCGGCGCCGCCGGCGAGGTCTAAGGGGACAAGGATCTTCCCGCCGATCGCTGTCTGTTCGATCCACTCGCCAGGTACGTGGGCCAGGCCTACGGTTGCGATGATTCGGTCGTACGGGGCGTTGCCCGGGCAGCCGGCAGTGCCGTCTGTTGCTTCCAGGTGCGGGAAGTAGTCGAGCGTGGCCAGTCGCTCGCGGGCTCGGTCTACGAGGTCAGCGTCGATGTCAACGCTGGTCACGTTGACTGACTTCAGACGATGGCAGAGCAGGGCTGTGTTGTAACCGGTTCCGGTTCCGGTTCCGATTTCTAGAACTCGGTGTCCCGCTCGTATCTTCAGCGCTTGCAGCATCATCGCCATGAGCAATGGTGAGCTGCTTGAGGAGGTGGCGATGCCGTCCACACGGTTGATCCGCGCTCGGTTGGCGTTGTCGTCCGAGCCGTCGATCTGCGTGATGAGCGCTCTTATGCTGTAGACCCCTTTCCGGTCGCGCATCGCACATGGCTCTCGCTCGACTTACCATCCACGGCAGGTGTCCGGAGGGGTAGGCAGGGACCACGAGGTGCGAGCCGGATCCCCGAGCCAGACGGTGTGCTGGTGGGGGGTGGCCGTCAGCCCGAAGGCCGACCATGCTGGCTGGCCGTGCTCGGTCCATTGGCTCCATGCGACTTCCACTCGATCCCAGAGACGCTGGGTGCCGGCATAGGTGAGTGCCCGTCGGTCATCGGCGCCTGGCTCCCGGTCGACCTGACACCACGAGCCGTCGTGTGCAACGAGGCTGGTGGCGATCGGCCGGGATAGGTCCGGGCTGGGGATCAGCGATTGTGACGTGCCGTAGGGGAGGAACAGCTGCGCGAGGAACCGGAAGGCGGTGTCGAGCTCGGCCGGGTCCACGTCCGTCTTGCCGCTCACGGGTTCATCGGCGGTCCGGCGCGGCCGGGTGGCGCCGGTGCTCGGTCCTGCGGTGGGGCGAAGCCGCATGAAGCGGCCCCACCAGGGCAGGAACCGGCCCTCAACGAGGAGTTCTGTCGAGGGCTTGTGCAAGGTGACCAAGTTGCCTGCACCGAGGGGGCCTTCCACGTCGGCGAGGATGATCCCGCCGGGCCGAAGTTGCTCGATCCACGTGGACGGGATGGCGTCGACCGAGCAGGTGGCGATTATCCGGTCGTAGGGGGCGTGTTCGGCCAGACCTGCGGTGCCGTCGACGGCTGCCAACGTTGGCCGGTATCCAACTGCGGCGAGCCGATAGCGCGCCGTCGTCACAAGGTCGGCGTCGACGTCAACGGAGTACACGTTCTGCGCGCCGAGTCGGTGGGAGAGCAGCGCGGCGTTGTAGCCTGTGCCTGTGCCGATCTCCAGCACTCGGTGGCCTTCGACGACGTCGAGTTCCTCCAACATGCGGACCATCAGATCGGGTTTGGTCGAGGACGACACCGGAATCTGGACGCCCCGGCCGGTGTAGTCAGCCACGGCCGTCACCAGGGTGGTGTCGGAGTAGACCTGTTCGAGCCAGGTCTCGCGCTCGTGCGGATCGCTGAGAGCGACTCGCTGCCACGTAGCGGGGCGGGTGCTGGTGTCCTGACGGTAGTAGGACGGCACGAATTCGTGGCGGGGTACGCCTGCCACTGCCGTGGCCCATTCGGGGTCGTGCAGGTCGTCGTCGGTGACCAGCTTGTCGACGAGCTGCTGCGCGCGGGCCGGCCAGTCGGGTACGGTGGCGGTGGTCATCGCGTTATTCCCTTCGCCAGGAGATCGACCAGGGTATCGGTGATCGGTATACCGGTATGATGTTCCAGCCATCCGAAGGCCCGCCCGGATTCACCTCTAAGAACCACCAGTTGTCGGCGGAGTCCACGGCAAAGTCGAACGCGGCGTGCACAAGCCCGAGTCGGGCCATCACACCGCGTATTCCGTCGTGAACAGCGGCCGGAGGCTGGACGATCTGGTAGGCCAAGGCTGAATAGTCGGAGCGCCAGTCGACATGGGCAGCAGCACTACTGGCCTCGATCTTGACTGGGAAAACATCGTCACCAACGACGACGACGCGGCTCTCCCAACGCTTGTCGACCCAGTGCTGTTGATAGTGCGCTGTGGCGTCGACTCCGCGTAGATCAGCGAGATCGGCCTGGGTGAGGCGACGGGTGTAGCCGAGCTTGTAGGTGTCGTCCTCATGAACGAGCGTTGTGCCAAGTGCCTTTGTCACGATCCCGCCGGGACCCGCCTGAGCGGCGAACCGCCGAACCGCGTCGGGAGCGTTGGTGATCTGCGTAGGTGGGACGAGGAGACCGCTGACCGTGGCTGCCACGGCCTGGAGTGGCTTGTACACGGCCCGGGCGGCGTTGTGTGGGTCGTTCACGGACAGCACTGGAAGGGCGGTGAGGATGCCGCCGAGCCCGAGCTTTCCCTCCCGGCGCGCATAGGCGCGTTCGGCCGAAGACATGCCGCGCGGCAGTGCAAACGTGGTGGGGCTGCGATACCAGATCGACCGTATCCGGCTCAGTGCCACCTCCCGCTCCGACGGCAGCCGAATCACACCGTTCCAGCGGCCGGCACTGAACTCGGCATCCAGCGTGAGCTGCTGAGGGAACCATCCGGTATCAATACGCTCTACCTCGACACCGCGAGCATCGAGACCTCGAACGATGTCGTTGGCGCTGCGGTCGCGTTCGTCCGCGACGACCAGGACGGTCATTTCTCCGGGTCGTCGTCAGGAACCGTTTCCCAGCCGTAGTCCTTTGATGGTCCCTCGTCGCCATCATTGTGGCTGTTGGTGGTCCACTCGAGCTTGTCGATGATGCTGGGGAGTTCGGTGCCGTCGGCGTGGACCGTCAGTTGCCGGACGTGGCAGTATCGCCAGGGCCGGACTCGACCCGGCCCCATCACGTACAGGACCCGCAGTCTGAAGGGGCGGGTGTCGAGACCTGATGGCTGCCCGCCCTCGCCCAGCTCGGCCAGTCCGGGAAAGGCAAGGGGGAAGCGCTCACTTCCGCTCACCAGAGGATCATCAATGAACCGTCTCGCATCCGGATGGTCGTCGATACGTTCCCACGTGGTTCCCGACTCCGATTGCCGCCGTGACGCCGTCACAGTACTTCCTCCTGTTCGCCGTGGTGGTCGTTCGATGGCCACCGTTGCTCTGCGCTCGTCCCTGACCGCTGGTCATTGTGTCTCGTCGGCACTGTGCTCCGTGGCGGTTCGAACACACCGCATCAGCCGATTTCGGGGGCTCTGGTGGGCGGACGGGCGATGCTCGCTCGGTGTTCTGACCAACGGTGGGCGCTGGCTGCCAGCTGCTTCTTCCACGAGATGGTCGGATCTTGGGCGGCTATTTCGTTCCACATTGCTACGTTGGCGTGGGCGAAGGCGGCGACCGCCGCGGGCGGCGCGGTTCGCCAGGCGGGCAATCCAGTCCTCGGCCTGGGCAGGGGTGTGGCCGGCGTCGATGAGCCGGATGACCCAGACCGCCGGGTCAACCCAGGCCGGGCCTCGGTCGGCCAGGCCCAGTCGATCAGGTGGGCATGGTCGGCAATGAGAATGTTGCGCGGTGCCATGTCGGTATGCAGGAGATGATCACCGTCAAGCAGCGGCAGCGCGTCGGAATGGGCGTAGGCGGCCCAGCGTTGGTCGACGCGCTTGAGTGGCAGGTCAGGGCACGGGGTGTGGGTGAGGGTGTGCAGCGCCGCGACAACCTTGGGTAGATCCGCTGAACCGGGCGCGAAGTCGGCGGTGCGTCCGGCGAGCAGCTCGAATCCCAGCAGGTCCCAGCCCGACACCCGAACCCGCCACAGCAGGCGTGGACATGTGGCGGGCAGGTGCAGGTTGATGTCGGCCTCGCGCTGCTGGGTGCGAATCTGTGGATGATCGGCTGGCACGCCCTTGATGAACACGTCTCCGGTACCGGTCTGTAGCCGCGCGGCGATGCCCGAATTGACCCCGTTGAGGGCAGAGGTGGCGGCATGGACGGGGCCGGTGTGCTCGACGACGGCCGCGCGGGCAGCGGCAGGCAGTTCGTCCCAGGTGATGCGCGGCATCGACATGGCATGACCTTCTCAGTGCCAACGATGGAACCTCGCAGATGGCAGCGTGCGCCACAAGATGATCGATATTCTCGTTTACGGCAGTCATCCAGCTGCCGGTGCGGGCGTGCTCGAGCTGTGGTGCCGACGATCGTCGCATGTCGATGAGCCTCGCTCGTGGCATCCAACCAGGCCATGACCTACCGCGCATAAAACCTATATTCGCGTCGCATAGCGGCGCGATCTCGACAGCACGCAAGCGTCCGCCGGCCCGTACGGCTCGAGGAGTACCCAGGCGCTCGCCCCGGCCCTCGGCTCAGGCGCCAACCCGCAGGGTGAGCGGTGTGCCGGTCGTGGTGACCCGACCCAGCCGGAGGAACGACGACCAGAGGAGCTGGACCTCTTCGGGGCGGCTGCAGCAGGCCGCGGGTCCGCGCACCGCAGCCGACTCGCTCTACGGCACCCGCTCACGACCCTTCCCGCCCCCGAAATCCGGCAAGATCGCCGTCAAGGTGATCGACCACTACAGCGACGAGGTCCTCAAGGTATTCGACGTGGACAGTTGAGCATTAGGCTCTCCCCATGTCGCCAGGCCAACGCTAACAGGCCGCACTGCTGGGACTCAGTAGCTCATTGTCGAGGAGCCGATGCACGGCCTCCTCCGTAAACGGCAGGTCGCCCGCAGACTGATTCGACTGGTTGCTGTCGAGCGACGTGATGACCTGACCCTCGGCGTTGACCGTGACGAGATCACGGAAGAGATCGTCGAAGACCACATCATCGATAACAACGACCGCCATAATGGCCGGAGTCAGGCCAGGTGCGTTGAGTACCACCCCCAGGACGTAAGCTCGCAGGCCTCCAGGTTCGCGGGCCCGCTGCATCGCCCGGTAGAACGGCCAGCACTCGTGGTCCAGCGGACGTCCGCTGCTGCCATCATGTTCGGGTTGCCCGAGTGGTGGAGCCAAAATTCACCGCCGCGTTGGCCGTTCATCTGGCCGCGTGGGACCCGGCCATCGCCGCCCGCGTCTGGGATGCCTTGCCCGGGGGCTGTCCCGTTCGTTTTCCAGCTCCCGGCGGCCGCCCGGGAGCTGGCGCGGATCCCGCTCTACATGCGATTGCTGCACACCGCCGGTGACACCGTGATGACCCACGCCAAGGCCTTCGACCTGGTCGGCTTCTGCGTGCGCTCGGCGCTGCGAACCGCGGGCGGTGACAGCGGTGCGGTTGAGTGCAGTCTCACCGCGCTGGCCCGGCACCAGCTGCCGGAGCTCGAGCAGGTCTGGACCAGCGCCGGCGTCCCGGAATGGGACGCCGGCGCGCCCCGGATACGGCTGCCGCTCGTCCTTGACTCGCCGGAGGGCCCGGTCTTCGATCACGGCGTCCTCGGTGAGTATGTCGCGGCGACGGCAATCGCGGAGTACCTGCGGGAATCCAGCCGGTCGGCCGTCACGGTGCGGACTCTCAACCGGATCGCCGAGACGGCGACGTCCTCCGCGGCGGCGCGGAGTGTGTTCGGGTTCCCTCGGCGAGCGCGGCACGCACGGCATGCCATACAGGTAAAGCGGGCGGCCCAGTCTTCCGCCTGGGCACACCATCATCCCCAGCTCGTTCGCATAGGCGTAGGCGGCCGGGAAGTCCTTGTCGATCAGCGGCTCACGGCCGGTGATCTCACGAGTCACAGTCCTCGCGGAGAACTACTTCGACGCAGTTCACATAGCTGTAGGCACGGTCACGCGCCCGCGTGTACTGATGGCGACGAGCGCGAGATTCGTAGTCTGAGACAGCCTCTCAGGGGGGCTTGGGCTCAACCGGTCATAGCGACACCCAGAACCCCGGTCAAGCCGGGGTTCTGGGTGTCGCGTTCACCACTTGAAACCGCCCATGGTTCTGCCGGGGGTGCGGAGATGTGGTGGTGACTGGTCAGCATACCGGCTTGATCACGGCCTGCAGCTCGTGATCGCTAGTGGCTGTGTCAGGTGTGTCGCCCAACGAGCTGGCGTTGCGCAGTCGGCGAACGGGCAGCTTCGCTAGGTGGGGCCAAGAACACCGAGATCGGCGGGTTGAAGACTGCTGGCGCGGTGGTGGAGCCAAAGTTCACCGCCACCGCGTTGGCCGTTCTCGAGAAGCTGCGCCGTTGAAATGTCACAATGTATGTACTGCCGAGGGCAACGAATTCTGCGTCGGCGAGCTCACCGGAGAGGCCGAGCAGACCGGGTAGACCTCAGATCATGTGCACGTTCGCGTCTGTGCCCGAGCCACGGTCCAGTCCTTGCCTCGGCGCTCCGTCGCCATCGAGCGTCCGGAGCCGATGTTTGGCTCCGATGAGCGGCAGGATGAGGTATGCCCGTCGACCTCCGGCCCGCCAAGTCTGCGGACGGTCCGTTTCTCGCGGAGATGCTTGCCGCAGCCGCCTTCTGGAGGCCCGATGGACCCACCGGCACGGTCCGCGCCGTGCTGGACCGACCGGAGCTCGCGCATTACGTCGCGGGATGGCCACAGCCCGGCGACCTCGGCGTCATCGCTGAGGACGCACGACCGGTCGGCGCCGCCTGGCTCCGCTTCCTACCCGCCGGCGATCCCGGGTTCGGCTTCGTCGACGCCGTGACGCCCGAGGTTTCGATGGGGGTCCTGCTGGGCCGGCGCGGGCAGGGAATCGGAACTCGCCTGCTGAGAGCCGTGATCGCCCAAGCGCGCAATGCCGGCCTCCCTGCGCTCAGTCTGAGTGTCGAGCCGGACAACTATGCGCGGCGCCTGTACGAGCGGACCGGCTTCCAACTGGTCGACGAGGCAGGCGGATCGCTCACCATGCTCCTGCGGTTATAGGTTTGCGGGCCGAATACCATGCGCCCCGCAGCTGAATACCATGCGCACCGCACCCGGGCCGGAGGCACTCAGCCACGGACACGGTGCGTCTCCCCCGACCACTCCTTCTCGCGCAGCTCGAACTTCTGCACCTTGCCGGTGGCGGTCTTCGGCAGCTCGTCCACGATCTCGACGGCCTTGGGCGCCTTGTACCGAGCGATCTTCGACTTGACGTGCTCGATCAGCTCGTCCTCGGTCGCACGCTCACCGGAAGCGAGCACGACGAACGCCTTGGGTCGCTCGCCCCACCGCTCGTCCGGAACGCCGATCACCGCGACCTCGACCACCGCCGGGTGCGACACGACGGCCTGCTCCACCTCGACCGTGGAGATGTTCTCCCCGCCCGAGACCACCACGTCCTTGGCCCGGTCGCGCAGCTCGACGTAACCGTCCGGGTGCATCACGCCGAGGTCACCGGAGTGGAACCATCCACCCTCGAACGCCTTCTCGGTTCCCGCCCGGTCGTCGTAGTAGCCGAGCATCACGTTGTTGCCGCGCATGACGATCTCGCCCATCGTCTCGCCGTCGGCGGGTATGTCGTTCATCTCGGCGTCCACGATCCGCAGCCGGTCGGCGCAGATCATTCCGACACCCTGCCGGGCCTGGAGCGATGCGCGTTCCTCGGGTTCGAGGGCGTCCCAGGCGCGCTGGTACTGGTTCACCGAGTACGGCCCGTAGGTCTCGGTGAGGCCGTAGACGTGCACGATCCGGAAGCCCATCCGTTCCATCTGCATGATCGTGGTCGGTGAGGGTGGCGCGCCGGCGGTAGTGATCACCAGCTGGTAGTCCAGCGGCTCGGCCTCAGACGCCCGCATGATCGTGGTGACGACCGTGGGCGCCCCGTTGAGGTGGGTGACCCGGTGCTCCTTGATCAGCCCCCAGATCATGTCGCCGCGCACCTCCCGCAGGCAGACGTGGGTACCGCCGATCCCGGTGACCGCCCAGGGCGTGCACCACCCGTTGCAGTGGAACATCGGCAACGTCCACAGGTAGACGCTGTCCGGTGAGTGGGTGGAGTGCACGATCTCGCCGAACGAGTTGAGGTACGCCCCGCGGTGGGAGTACTGCACGCCCTTGGGCCTGCCCGTGGTGCCGGAGGTGTAGTTGATCGAGATGACGGCGGTCTCGTCCTCGACGGCCCACGCCAGGGCGTCGCCGGAGCCGCGTGCGAGCAGGTCGGCGTAGGTGACGCCGCTGCCCGTTCCGTCGCCCGGCGCCGCCGGGTCGATCACCGTGATGATCTCCTCGACGGTCTTCAACTCGGCGGCCACCGGGGCGACGATCGGGTGCAGCGCAGCGTCGACGACGAGCAACGTCGCGCCCGAGTGGTCGAGGATGTAGCGCACCTCCTCGGTGGACAGCCGCGTGTTGATCGCGACCAGCACCGCGCCGGACAACGGCACCGCGAAGTGCGCGACGAGCATTTCCGGGACGTTCGGCAGCAGGTACGCCACCCGGTCGCCGTGCCCGACGCCGGATCCGCGCAGCGCGTGCGCCACCCGCGTGACCTCGGCAGCGAACTCGGCATATGTGAGCCGACGTTCGCCGTAGATGATCGCCGTCTTCTCCGGGTACACCTCCGCGGAGCGGCCCAGGAACGCCAGCGGCGTCAACGGCGTGTTCCAGACCGGCGTCATCTCGGGCTCTCCTCAGGCGCGTCGTGCATCAGCCGCACGATCCTCACCCGTCACCGGGGGTGCGGCAAGCGACGGACCGTTCCGAGGCCAGCGAGGGCGTCGCTCTCAGTCCTCCTGGATGGAGATCGCCGCCCGCGGGCAGCTCATCACGGCCTCCTCCAGCTGCGGGCGCATCGACTCCGGCGGGTTCTCGTCGAGGATGTAGAGGAAGTCGTCCTCCCGCACCTCGAACACGTCCGGCGCGATGCCCATGCAGATGGCGTTGGACTCACACAGATCGAAGTCGACCACGACCTTCATGGCGACCATGGTGCACCGGGGTACGGCGCCCGCGCACCTAAGGACACCCTCAGTGCGGCATCGAGGCAACGGGTGAGCTCCGGATAGCGTTCCGATCCGTGGCGAAGCAGCCGGTGCCTGAGGTGGTGGGCGGGCACGATGAGGAGCGGCCCGGCCGGCGGCTGTCCCGCCGGGTGTCGCTCGCGCTGTCGGTGGCCGCGTTCCTCGTCGCGTTGTTCGTACTGCGCCAGGTGTTCGATCCGCTGGCTCGTGGCAACCAGTTCTACCTGGTGCTCTTCCTGGGTGTCGTGCTGCCGCTCGTGTTCATCGGCTACCGCGCCACCCGCCGTCCGGTTCCTGCCGATGGCGAGCCCGGTGCTCAGGAACCTGACGACCCCGGGCCGCTCGATTGCGCGCTGGCCGCAACTGCCCTGCTGGTCGGCCTGTATCCGGTGCTCGTCGGCTTCGACGGCTTCCTCGACCGGCAGGGCTCGCTGTCCACGCCGGACGTGATCGCCGGTGCGCTCCTGCTGGTGCTCGTGCTCGAGGCGTGCCGGCGCACCACCGGGCCGGTGCTGCCGCTGGTCTGCCTGGGCTTCCTCGCATACGCCTACTACGGCGGCTACCTGCCCCAGGAGTGGTCCGTCGCGCACGCCGGCATCGACGCCAGCCAGATCGTGAACGCGCTGTACAACGACCAGTCCGGGTTCTACGGCACGCCGCTGGACGTCGCCGCCACCTACATCGTGCTGTTCACGATCTACGGTGCGGTGCTGGATGCCTCGGGCGCCGGCCGGTTCTTCGTCGACCTGTCCTTCTCGGTGTTCCGGCGCTCGGCGGCCGCGCCCGGCCGGACGACCGTGCTGTCGGGCTTCCTGCTCGGCACGGTGTCCGGCTCGGGCACCGCGACCACCGTCGGTCTGGGTGCGGTGGCCTGGCCGGTGCTGCGCCGCGCCGGCTACCCGCGCGAGGTCGCCGGCGGGTTGCTCGCCGCGTCGGGGATCGGCGCGATCCTGTCGCCGCCGACGCTCGGCGCGGCGGCGTTCATCATCGCCGAGTACCTGAACACCTCGTACTTCGACGTGCTGCTGTGGGCGACCCTGCCGACCCTGCTCTACTACCTCGGCATCGCGCTGGCAGTGGAGGCCGACGCCCACCGGTTCGGTGCCCGCCGGATGGACCGGGGCGACCGCCCGAGCCCGTGGCGGCTGCTGGCCCGCAGCGGCTACCACCTCGTCTCGCTCGGGATCATCGTGGTGTTCCTGGCCCGAGGCATCCCCCCGTTCCGTGCCGTGGTGTACGCGACGGCGCTGGCCGCGGTGTTCGCCCTGGTCGCCGCGCTGGTGTCGCGGCGGAACGAGCCGGCGTCGGCGGTCCGCGACTGGCTCAGTGCCATGGCCGGTGCGCTGGCCACCGGCGTGCGCGGGGTGCTGCCCGTCGTCGCCGTATGCGCTGCGGCCGGAGTGATCACGTCGACGATCACGAAGACCGGGCTCGGGCAGGTGCTGTCCGCCTCGCTCGTCGCCGCGGCGGCCGCCCTGGCGAGCGACCCGACGCTGGTGCTGCTGATCACCGCAGTCCTGGCCGCGGTGGCGGTGTGCGCGCTCGGCCTCGCGGTGCCGGTCACCGCGTCGTTCATCATCGCCTGGGTGGTGATCGGGCCCGCCCTCGCCGCGCTCGGCGTGGACGACGCCGCGCGGGCGATGTTCATCTTCTACTACGCGGTGCTCTCCGAGGTGACCCCGCCGACGGCCCTCGCCGCGGTCGCGGCCGCCGCGGTCACCGGTGGTGACGTCATCCGCACCATGTGGCAGACGTGGAAGTACACCCTGCCGGCGTTCTGCGTGCCGATCGCGTTCGTGCTCACCGACAACGGCGCGGGGCTGCTGCTCGAACGTCCCGCCGCCACGGTGCTGTTCGCCCTGGCGGCGTCCGCGCTCGGCGTGGCCGCACTGGGTGTGGTCAGTACCGGCTGGCTGCCCGGCTGCGGCGAGGTGGGCGCGGTGCAGCGGGCGATCTGCGTGCCGGCCGCGGCGCTGCTGCTCTACCTCCAGCCGTGGGCGGTGACCGCGGGCGCGGCGATCCTCGCGGTCACCGTGCTGGTCTTCGTCGTTCGCAAGGCACTCAACCGGTCCGCGGAGGCGACAGATGGCCTAGCCTGATCTGCCATGTGGATCCTGCGCGCGTCGGCCGTCGCCCTCGCCGTCGCCCTCGTCGCCGGCGGTTGTGGTGGTAAGCGTGCCGACACCGAAGCCCCAGCCGAACCGACCGGTGACATCGCCTGCGAGGCGACCGGCGGGCGGATCACCATCGCCACCGGCAACGCCACCGGCGTGTACTTCGCCCTCGGTGCCGGCCTGGCGCAGCTGATCAGCAACAACAGCAACCTCCGCGCGACCGCCGCCGAGACCGGCGCGTCGGTGCAGAACATCGAGCAGCTCGTCGCCCGGGACTACGATGTCGCGTTCTCCCTCGCCGACACGGCTGCCGACGCCGTCGCCGGCACGGGCGCGTTCGAGGGCAAGCCGGCAGCGGTGCGGGCGCTGACCAACCTGTACCCGAACTACACCCACGTGATCGTGCGGACGGACTCGGGGATCGCCACGGTCGCCGACATGCGCGGCAAGCGGATCTCCACGGGGTCGCCGAAGTCCGGCACCGAGGTGATCGCGAACCGGGTGCTGCAGGCTGCGGGCCTCGACCCGAACACGGACGTCCAGGCGCAGCGGCTGGACCTGACCAAGACCGTCGACGGGCTGAAGGACGGCTCGATCGACGGGCTCTTCTGGTCCGGTGGTTTGCCGACGGGCGGGATCACCGACCTGGCCACCACGCTCGGCGACCAGGTCCGGTTCATCGACATAACGCCGCAGCTGGGCGCCCTGCAGAGCGTCAACCCGGTATACGAGCAGGGCTCGATCCCGGCGACCACCTACCAGGTCGGCGGGGCCGGCGTACCGACCATCGTGGTGCCCAACGTCCTGCTGGTGCGGGACGACTTCCCGGCCGCCAATGCCTGCGCCATCACCACCCTGATCTACGAGCGGAAGCCGGAGCTGGAGACGGTGCATCCGGCCGCCGCGGCGATCCAGCTGTCCACCGCGACGGATACCGACCCGGTCCAGTTGCACCCGGGAGCCGCCAAGGCCCTCGCCGACCTGGGTGCCGGCTGACCTGCCCTGGACGCAGCCCGGCGAGCACGCCGGCGAACGCCGCGGTCTCGTCGCGCAGCTGGGAGTAGGTGTAGGAGCGCTGGGTGCCGGTGACCGGGGAGTCGTAGATCAGCGCGGCCTGCTCGCCGCGACCGGCGTCGACGTGCCGGTCCAGGGCGTTGTGGCAGACGTTGAGCTCCCCGTCGGGGAACCATCGGTAGAACGGTGGGTTGGACCGGTCGAGCGCCCGGGTCGGGGCCGAGTACCAGTCGATCGCCTCGGCGGCATCGAGCCAGAACGCCTCCGGGTCGTCGACGCTCGCGCGCAAGGTGTCCTCGTACGTGCCCATTCCGCCTCCTCGCCGCGGTGCCCCGCTACCGGAGGTGACAGTAGGCGGTGACGCGATGAGACACCCGAGCTGGAGCCGTTCCTGGCCACCCTTCCCGACGGGTTTCCGTCAGTCGGCGAGCTGGAACCCGGCCTCGGTGACGGCGGCGGTGATCTCATTGCGGCTGAGTTCGCGGTCGCTCTGCACGGTGACGGCGCCGGTGTCGAGCTGCACGGCCACATCGCTCACGCCGTCGATCTCGCCGATCTCCTCGGTCACCGACATCACGCAGTGTTGGCAGGTCATCCCGACAACGGTGAACTGGGTACGGAAAGGTGCCTCAACGGTCAAGGCGTGCCTCCTGGGGTTCGGGAGTTGGACCGAACCACGATCCTGGCAGGGCGGGTGGAGCGATCCGGGTCCGGGTCCCGGGTCAGGAGCGGACGAGCCGGGCGATGGCGTCGGCAGCCTCGCGCACCTTCGCCTCGCCTTCCTGCTGACCGGCGTGAGCCGCGTCGAGGACGCAGCCGGACATGTGCTCAGCGAGCAGCTCGAGCGCGAACGACTGCAGGGCGCGAGTGGCCGCGGACACCTGGGTGAGGACGTCGATGCAGTAGACGTCCTCGTTGACCATCCGTTGGAGGCCCCGGACCTGGCCCTCGATGCGACGCAACCGGCGCAGGTAGACCTCGCGGCTGTCGGTGTAGGCGGGCATGTGGGCCTCCCGGTCGGATCCTGTACCGAGGATACGGGCACGGGATTAGGGCGTTGCCCCACGTTCCCGGTCGTGGCGCCGTAATGCCGGAGCGTGACGTTCGCCTCACCCGTGAAGGGGCGTGCGCAGAGTGGTTGCAATAGGTAACCTGCCGGTCACGGCCACAGGGGGTGGCTGAGCGCGGCGAACCTGGTTCGGATAGGGGCGACCGACCGGGGTGCGACATCGCCGCTTTCGGACAGTGGCGTCCGTGCTTCGCAGCCCCCGCAGGGCTGCGGTCTGATGACAACTGGACGGGGAGCGTCGATGAGCGGTATCGGGAGCGCGCGGCGGGAGATCGGTGGGGACCGTGCTGTGCCGGTGGGTGCGATCCCCACCCAGCGCACGGCGGCCGACGCGTACCGGGTTTCCGACGATCAGTTGCAGCGCGCTCGGATGATCGTAGCCCGGAACTCGGCGGACTCCGAGGATCTTCGGCAGCTGCTGGACATGCTCGGGCTCATCTCCACCAACCCCGACCAACCACCGCCGGTCACCCGCTGACCAGCGGCGCAGTTCCGCCGGCTCCCCAGTGTTGGTGCCGGTCAGTACCTGCCCTATGCTGGTGTCGCTCCACACGGACAGCCGTTGCGGGCTGGGGCCGCTCCGGCGGTCACGAACCCCCATCGTCTAGCGGCCTAGGACTCCGCCCTTTCAAGGCGGCAGCGCGGGTTCGAATCCCGTTGGGGGTACTGTACGAAGCGGTAGGCACCAAGCAAGGCCCAGTGGCGCAGTTGGTTAGCGCGTCGCCCTGTCACGGCGAAGGTCGCGGGTTCGAGTCCCGTCTGGGTCGCTCCATACAGGTGTCCGGTGTGCAGCCGGCCCTTCCGGCCAGGTAGCTCAGTTGGTACGAGCGACCGCCTGAAAAGCGGTAGGTCGGCGGTTCGATCCCGCCCCTGGCCACCGCGTCTGACCAGCAGTTTCCTGGTCGGAGCCATCGGGCTTGGTGCCCGTGGTCTCAGTTGCGCCCCACAGGAGCCCGCCCAGCTGGTCCGCAATGTCCCGTCGCACCTGCCCGGAGAGGTGCTGATACCCGACGGTCATCGACGTGTGCGACCAGCCCATCACGTCCATCACGGCCCGCTGTGGGACGCCGAGGACGAAACTGGTCGCGGCGGTGTGCCGGGCGTCGTGGGTGCGCCGTGAGGCGCTGTGGTTCGAGTGGAGGTGAGAGACCTTCGCCGTTGATCCTGTCGCAGCGGGACGGTGGAGCTGGGGGCAGCCTGGTCCGGGTGGTGCCGGGGAG
>JBOHEO010000101.1:0-19587 GCA_050701055.1 Pseudonocardia sp.
CGTTCGCACGCTAGGTGCGTGCGAGAGTGCCGCTCGCCCACCGGCGGCAGGTGTGGTGCGGCCTCGGAGGGCGGCGACGGCGAGGGTATCGACGAGCGCGATCCGCGGTGACACCGTCCGCGCATTCCCCCGCACCCTGCCCCGTGCACCCACAGGATGATCACTGCCCGAGCCACCTCACCGACCCCACCCCACCCAGTACCGACCCCCGAAGAACCTGTGCGGCGTTGCCCTAGTGATCACGTAGCCGTCTGGTGAACGCGCGCCCGACCGGCGAACGCGCGCCAGGCATGGCAAGACCCCCAGAGAACCCCTCAGGACGAGCGCATCCGCGTCCGACCCCATGGCTTGTAGACCGACAGCGCCGTGGTGGCGAGGTAGATGGCGAGCGCGACCGGAAGCAGGATCACCAGCAGGACCCCGACCGGGCCGACGTCCACCACAGTCGCCGGACCCGCGGGCAGGTGGTCGATCGCCTCGGCGATCCGGGCCCGCAGCCCGAAGATCGACGCGGTGGCGAGACCGAGGGTGAGCACCAGCTTGGTGAGCACCCAGTAGTGGTGGAGCAACCCCCATCTCGTGCCGAGGGCCAGCACGATCCCGGTGATCAGGATGGCGAGGTTGACCGGGATGATCAGGATGTCCGCAACGATGCCCATCGCCAGGTACGCCGTGCGCAGCGTCTCGGGGTGGTCGGTGGTGAGGCCGGTGATCGCGAGCGTGAGCAGCCCGAGGTAGACCCCGAGCGCGCCCACGGAGACGGCCACGTGCAGGACGAGGACGAGCCTGCGGGTCGACGGTCGCAGGCGGCGCGGTCGAGCCGGTGTGCGCGGCGCGGCGGCGTGGCGGGTGGCGGTGGCGGCAGGTGCATTCATGAGGCAGCCTCCTCATCGATCTCGGTGTCGGGTGGGGATGGTGCGGAGCCGCTGCGCGTCACGTTGGCACGCAGGCGCCCGAGGAGCCGCGAGAGGCGGTCGACCTCGTCGGCGTCCAGACCGGTGCGCAGCCGTCGGTCGAACGCGACCGCCGCCTCGCGCATCCGCGCGAAGGCGGCCTCGCCCAGCTCGGTGAGCTCCACCAGGTGCACCCGGCGGTTGGCGGGGTCGCGGCGACGGGTCAGCAGGCCGGCGGACTCCATGGCGTTGAGGTGATGGGTCAGGGTGGCGCCCTGGATGCCGACCGCCGCCGCGAGCTCGCGCTGGTTGGCCACGGGCCGGCCCTTCAGCGACATCAGCACCCGCCAGGTCGGCAGCGAACCGCCCGCTGCGCCCAGCGCGTCGTCGAAGGCCCGGTGGACCGCCCTGGCCGCACCGGTGAGCTGCAGGCCGATCGGCGGACCGGCAAGTCGTGCGGACATGCTTCCGATCCTAGCACGAACATTCGACGTCAAACGAATTGACATCAAATGGTTCGGTGCCTACCGTTGAAGGGCAGGCAGTAAGCGAGACATCGGAGGTTCGTCATGGACATCACCAGCACCTCGTCCCGCCGACCGGCACAGGGCGGCCCGCCGCTGGCTCCCGTCGCCGCCGGGTTCGCCGCGCTGTTCGTCACCGGCCTCGTGGCCAGCAGCGTCGTGGGTGGCGGCACCTTTCCTTCGCCCTTCAGCGATCCGGTGCTGATCCAGGCCTACTTCGCTGGGGAGCCGACCGCGGTGTTGATCGGCGCGGTGTTCCAGTTCGCCGCCGCCGTCCCGTTGGCGATCTTCGCCGCCGCTGTGCACGCCCGGCTCCACCAGCTGGGTGTCCGCGTCGCGGGGGCGACCATCGCGCTGACCGGCGGCCTGCTCGCCTCGGCTTTCGCGACGCTGTCCGCCCTGTTCCAGTGGGTGCTGTCCCGCCCGACCACGGCTGGTGATCCGGCTCTGGTGCGCGCACTGCACGACCTGGCATTCCTGGCCGGCGGCCCGGCGAGCGTCGTGGCGTTCGGGCTGTTGCTCGCCGGGATCGCGGTGCCTGCCCTGATCCTCGGGCTGCTGCCGCGGTGGCTCGCCATCGCGGGTCTGGTGCTCGCGGTGCTCGCGGAGCTGTCCACGCTGGCCCTGCTCGCGCCCGCTTTCGGGGTGTCCCTGCCGCTGGCCCGGTTCGGCGGCATGATCTGGCTGATCGCCGCCGGAGCGCTGCTGCCGGCCACCCGCAAGGCCGCCCAGAACGTGATCGGAGGATGACGGACATGCGGGACCGCCCGTTCCGGTTCGGTGTCGTGGCCACCCCGCAGGGCGGTGGCGGTCAGTGGCGCTCCACCGCACAGCGGGTGGCCGAGCTCGGCTACTCCACGCTGCTGATGCCTGACGGGCTGCAGCTGCTCGCGCCGCTCCCGTCCCTCGCGACGGCCGCCGCAGTGGCCGACCTCCGCGTCGGGACGTTCGTCCTGGCCGGGCCGTTGCGTCCACCACGCTCAGCGGCCTGGGAGGCCCATTCGCTCACCGTGCTCACCGACGGCCGGTTCGAACTCGGCATCGGCATCGGCATCGGCATCGGCACCGGAGTGCCGGCGGTCCGGCAGTCCGCGGAGCGGCTGGGCCTGCCCTGCGGCTCCGCGGCCGAGCGCCTGGCACAGGTCGAGGAGACCATCGATCACCTCCGCGAGCTCGACGGTGCCACGCACACCCCGGTGTTGATCGCCGCCGGCGGCCCCAGGGCCCGCGCCCTGGCCGCGGCCAAGGCCGACATCGTCACCTTGGCCGCCGACCGCTCGCCACCCGCAACGAGGTCGCGGCGATGGCAGACGATCTGCGCGAACAGGCCGGCGATCGGACCGGTGACATCGAGCTCGCCTTCTCCGAGCAGCTGGCACCGGTCGTCGAGCTGCTCGCCGACCGGTGACGGACGGCAAGACCGATCCGGCCCGGAGGGGTGCGGGACCGGGCCACGACGGGGACGCCCCGGACGCCGTCACCGCCAGAACAGCAGCGCGTCATACCCGGCCCCGGCCAGCGGACCGTTTCCCCCGATCGTGGTGAACACCGCACCGCCGAGGGCGAAGAACAGCTGCGCCACCCCGGGCAACCCGATGATCAACAGGAACAGCACGATCGGTGCCCACGGCCGCACCTTGGCGGCGAGCTGGCGTGACGCGGGCGAAAGGTAGGGCTCCAGCACTCCGAACCCGTCGAGCCCGGGGATGGGCAGGATGTTGAGTACGAATGCCAGCACCTGGATCAACGCCAGGCAGGACAGCGCGATCGCCAATCCCACCGGCATCGTCGTGATCGCCACGGCAGTGGTGAGGGCCGCGCCCAGCACCAGGTTGGTGGCGGGGCCGGCGAGGGAGACCATGCTGAGCATGCCGCGTGACCGGATGGCCCACTGGTTGATCCACACCGCGCCGCCGGGCAGCGGGATGCCGCCGAGCAGCAGGAACACCACCGGCAGGACGAACGACAGCCCGATGTCGGTGTAGCGGCGGAGGTCGAGGGTGAGGTAGCCCTTCTCCCGTACAGATGTGTCACCGCCGCGGTAGGCCACCGCCGCGTGCCCGAACTCGTGCAAGCACAGCGACACGGCCCACCCGCCGAGGACGAGCAGGACGACCCCGGCGGTGAGCAGCACCACCGAGCCCTCGGCCGCGGCTGTGGTGCCGATCACGGCGAGAACACCGCCGATCACGGTGACAGCCACGAGTCCCAGGAACCACGGGCTGATTCGGCTCGCCATACCCCACACCCAACCATTCGGCCGAACGGGGGGTTGACCGGGTGGAGCCCGTCACCCGGTTGGCAGTATGGACTTGCGCCGCAGTGAGTGACAGCGCTGTACTTACAGAGGTGTCATTCGCCGGGGTACGGGAGGTGGGCGAGTGAACGTGACCGCAACAACGTTGACACTGGTAGGGGCCTCGGATGGGGACCCGGACCCGATGCTGATCGGTGCGACGCCGATCGAGGGCCCCGGTGACCCGGAAGGGCCCGGGGAACCGGACTGGCAGGAGCGCGCGCTCTGCGCGCAGACCGACCCCGAGGCGTTCTTCCCGGAGAAGGGAGGTTCCACTCGGGAGGCCAAACGCATCTGCTCGGGCTGCGACGTGCGGGCGGAATGCCTCGAGTACGCCCTGGCGCACGACGAGCGGTTCGGAATCTGGGGCGGGTTGTCGGAGCGGGAGCGCCGCCGCCTGCGGCGCACCGCGGGCTGAGCGCCACTGCCCCGGGAGCGCGCCTACTGTCCGGGAGCGGGCCTACCTTGCCCGGGAACGGGCCTACTGACCGCCGTCGCCCCGGTCGTCCCCTCCGTCGATGGCGTCCGGCTCGATGTTGAGGTACTCCGCCACCTGCTCGACGAGCACCTCGTGGAGCAGGTCGGCCAGATCGGCCCCACCGCGCGCGCGGACCTCCAACGGCCGCCGGTAGAGCACGATCCGGGCCCGCGACGGCATCCCGTCCGGGTCGACGCCCGCGGGCACCAGCTGCGCGAGCGGCACACCGACGTCGGCGAGCACCCCGGCACCCCAGACGACGTCGTCGGGTGAGGTCTCGGTGACCTCCGGCACGTCGTCCACCGCCAGGTCCAGATCGGCCAGCTCGGCACCCCACCGGTGCTCGATCGGCTCGAGGGCCTCCAGCACCAGCGCGTCGAACCGCTCGGCCCGGGTGGCGAACGCCGGTGTCGCGGCCGGGTAGAGGAGCCCGCGCAGTCCCCGTCCACGACGGTCCCGCCCGCGGGGTGAGCGGCGGGGCGAGCGGCGCAGCGTGCGGCGCGCGGTGGTCACCGGAGAATCCTACGACCGGGACGACCGCCTGCACGATCCGCGCGCGTCGCGGCCGGGAGTGACGGGATCCAGGCGCTATCGTCGAGAGCGTGCTGAGTGTGCGCCGCTGTTCGCGAACCGGGTGCACCGAGCTCGCGGTGGCCACGCTCACCTATGTCTATGCCGACTCCACGGCCGTCGTCGGACCGCTGGCCACCCAGGCCGAGCCGCACTCCTACGACCTGTGCACCCGGCATGCGCGCCGGCTCACCGCGCCGCTCGGATGGGAGGTGGTGCGCTTCGAGGGCGAGTTCGCCTCGCCGCAGCCCACCGGCGACGACCTCACCGCGCTGGCCGAGGCCGTCCGCGAGGCAGGGCGGGCAGATCGGCCGATCGAGGCGTCCCCCAACGCGGACCCCGGCCGCCGGGGACACCTGCGGGTACTTCCCGGACCCGGCGCTGAATGAGTGCCGGCCGATAGGGTTCGTCCCGTGGTCGACCTATCCTTGATCGTCAAGGCCTACGACATCCGCGGCGTCGTGGGCGAGCAGCTCGACGCCGCCACGGTGCGTCACATCGGTGCCGCGATGGCCCAGCTGCTGCGCCACGAGGACATCGCGATCGACCGGGTGGTGGTGGGCCACGACATGCGGGACAGCTCACCCGGTCTGGCCGCCGCGTTCGCCGCCGGCGTCACTGGGCAGGGTCTCGACGTCGTACACCTCGGCCTGGCCAGCACGGACATGGTGTACTTCGCCTCAGGCACGCTCGATGCGCCCGGCGCGATGTTCACGGCCAGCCACAACCCCGCCCGGTACAACGGCATCAAGCTCTGCCGCGCCGGGGCGTCGCCGATCGGGCAGGACACCGGACTGGTGGCCATCCGCGCCGCGGTGGAGGCCGGGGTGCCGCCACGTTCGGGCCGGATCGTCGCCGGCACCGTCACCGAACATGACGTGCTCGGCGACTACGCGGCCTACCTGCGCGGGCTGGTCGATCTCGCGGGCCAGCGTCGGCTGCGGATCGTGGTCGACGCCGGCAACGGGATGGCCGGCCACACCGTGCCCGCGGTGTTCGGCCCGCTCCCGTGTGATGTCGTGCCGATGTACTTCGAGCTGGACGGCACCTTCCCCCACCACGAGGCCAACCCCCTCGACCCCGCGAACCTCGTCGACCTGCAGGCAAGGGTGCGCGCCGCCGGTGCCGATCTCGGCCTCGCCTTCGACGGTGACGCCGACCGGTGCTTCGTCGTCGACGAGCGCGGTGAGCCGGTGAGCCCGAGCGCGATCACCGCACTGGTGGCGGTCCGGGAGCTGGCCAGGGTGCCCGGCAGCGCCGTCATCCACAACCTGATCACCTCGCGGGCGGTGCCCGAGATCGTCGCCGAGCACGGCGGGAGGCCGGTCCGCACCCGGGTGGGCCACTCCTTCATCAAGCAGACGATGGCGCAGACCGGCGCGATCTTCGGCGGCGAGCACTCGGCGCATTACTACTTCCGCGACTTCTGGCGGGCCGACTCGGGCATGCTGGCCGCGCTGCACGTGCTGGCCTCGTTGGGCGAGCACCGCGGCCCACTCTCCCACCTGATGTCGGGTTACACCCGCTATGCTGCCTCCGGGGAGATCAACTCGACGGTCCGTGACCAGGCCGCGAGCGTCGAGGCTCTCCGGAAGAGCTACGGCGGCCGCGACGGCGTCGAGATTGACGAGCTGGACGGCCTCACCGTCGTGCTGCCCGACGGGTCCTGGTTTAACGTGCGCGCGTCCAACACCGAACCGCTGTTGCGGCTCAACGTCGAGGCGCGCGACGAGGCCGCGGTCGCCGTGCTGCGCGACGAGGTGTTGGCCGGGATCAGGACCGAGCCGTAGGCAGCGGCCTAGGGTGACGTGCGCCGACCGGCGCCCGATGACACTGGAAAGAGGAGGACCGTGGCCGTACAGCTCGACCCCCTGTTGATGGAGATCCTGGCCTGCCCGTCCGATGATCACGCCCCGTTGCGCGCAGGCTCGGCCACGGATCCGAACGCCGACGTGCTGACCTGCACGGCCTGCGGCCGCGGGTACCCGGTGGTGGACGGCATTCCGGTGCTGCTGCTCGAGGAGGCCATCCCCGCGGCGGGTACTGGCGGGCCGTGACCTCCGTGCTCGACGACACCCTGCTCACCGACCCCCGTGCCCTGGCTGCGCTCGACACCGGTGGCGTGCTGCGCGCCGCGGCCACCGCCGGTGCGCAGGTCCGCTCGGCGGCGCAGGGCGCCGGCGAGGCCGGTGTCGGGGAACTTCGCGGTTCCCGTCCGCGGGCGCTGGTACTGCTGCGCCGCCCTGGCGCGTCGGCATCGGCGGCGGAGCTCCTGGCCGCCCTGCTCGGCGCGAGCTGCCCGGTGCCGGTGGTGGTGGTCGAGACCGCGCCGATCTGGATCGGACCGCTGGACGTGGTCGTCGCGCACACTGCTGATCCCACCGACACGGAGCTGGCCGGCGCGGTGTCCCGGGCAGTCCGGCGCGGTGCCGAGGTGGTGCTCTCCGCGCCCGCGGACGGTCCGGTCGCGGCGGCCGGTGCCGGGCGGGTACGGCTCGTGGAGCCCCGGATCACGGTACCGCCGGGACTGGACCTGCCGCGGGCGCTCGCGGTCGGGCTCGCGACCGTCGCCGCTCTCGAGTTGCTCGACACCCCGCTGGACGTCGGACTCGATGTGATCGCTGATCTGCTAGACGCCGAGGCCGAGCGCAACCAGCCGGGCCATGAGCCGTTCATGAATCCGGCGAAGACGCTCGCCCAGCGGTTCGCCGAGCACATCCCGCTGCTGTGGGGCACCGACCCGCTCGCAGCTGCCGTCGCCCGACATGCCGCCGAGGCCCTGGCGACTCATGCGGGGATCGTCGCGCATGCTGCCGACATCGCCGGTGCCGCCACGGCGACCGGCCTGCACCGGGCCCTGGATCGGGCCGCCGACCGAGGCGTCTTCCACGATCCCTTCGAGGACGAGCCCGACCCATCGACCGCGCCACCCGTCCGGCTGGTCCTGCTGGCAACCGGTGAGGACGATCCGCTTCAGGCCACGCTGCGGCGCACCGGACGTGGCTGGCCCGCCGGGGACCTGCTGCATCCGGTGGAGGAGGTCGCGCGGGGCACGGCGCACGCGAACCTCCAGCGGGCCGCGCTGCTTGCCTCTCGTTTCGATTCGGCTGCGGTATATCTGGGATTGGCCACCCGCCTGACCATCGAATCGGCCTAGGACGACCGTGCTGGTCCTCAGCACGAGACCGGGGACCGCTCGCGGGTCCGAAGCATCGATACCGAGGTTCTGAGTGGAGTTGCTGGAGAACGCGGTGCGGCCCTACGCCTGGGGGTCGCGCACAGTGATCGCCGAGCTGCTGGGCGAGCCGGTGCCGTCGGCGCACCCGCAGGCCGAGTTGTGGTTCGGTGCGCACCCGGGCGACCCGTCTCGGATCGTGCATGCCGACGGTCGGCGTACCTCGCTGCTCGATGCGGTACGCGCCGACCCGGCGTGGCTGCTCGGCGCCGCCCGCGCGCAGCGGTGGGACTCCCGGCTCCCGTTCCTGCTCAAGGTGCTCGCCGCGGACGAGCCGCTGAGCCTGCAGGCCCACCCGAGCGCGGTGCAGGCCGCCGACGGCTTCGCCCGGGAGAACGCCGCGGGCATCCCGAGGGATGCGTCGGAGCGCAACTACCGCGACGCCAGCCACAAGCCCGAGCTGATCTGCGCGCTCACCCCGTTCCACGCCCTGGTCGGGTTTCGCGAGCCCGCCGCGACCGTCCGGCTGCTACAGGCGCTCGCCGTACCCGCGCTCGCCGGGCACGTCGAGCTGCTCAGCGGGCAGCTCGACGCGGATGGGTTGCGGGCGCTGTTCACCACGTGGATCACGCTGCCGCAGTCGGTGCTCGACACCCTCGTGCCGGCGCTGCAGGACGGGTGCGTGCGCCTGGCCGGCCATACGGACGAGTTCCACGCCGAGGCCCGGTCCGTGCTGGAGCTGTCCGAACGCTATCCCGGCGATGCGGGGGTGCTCGCCGCGTTGCTGCTCAACCGGGTGACGCTGGCTCCGGGGGAGGCCCTCTTCCTGCCCGCCGGCAACCTGCACACCTACCTCTCGGGGGCCGGTATCGAGGTGATGGCCAACTCCGACAACGTGCTGCGCGGGGGTCTCACACCCAAGCACGTCGACGTTCCGGAGCTGCTGCGGGTACTCGATTTCACCGCGCCGCCGCCACCGGTGCTCCGGGGCCGTCCCGATGGCGCGTGGCTCTGCTACGACACCCCGGCCGAGGAGTTCCTGCTGCGCCGTTGGCAGGGCCCACCCGAGGCGACCGGGATTCCGGTGCCGGATGGCGGCCCCCGAATCCTGCTCTGCACGGACGGCGTGGCATGGGTTCGATCCCCCGGTGCCGACCTGGAGCTGCGGCGCGGCGCGTCGCTGTGGCTCGCCGCCGCGGACTCCTGCGTGACGGTGCACCCGCGCTCGGCGTTCACCCAGCTGTTCCTGGCCGGCGACGGCATCCGGGCCTGAGCCGGCGGTCCACTCCGTCGGTGGTCAGCGGCGAGTCGCGCTAGGGTCGCGTGGTCGTGTCGAGCCTGTGAGGAGCAGCATTGTCAGCGAGTGGTGGGACCAAGGCGATCATGGCCGCGCTGGTGGCCAATGCCGGTATCGCGGTGGCGAAATTCGTCGGCTACCTGATCACGGGTTCGTCATCGATGTTGGCCGAAGCCGTGCACTCGGTCGCCGACACCTCCAATCAGGGCCTGCTGCTGATCGGCGGGCGCCGTGCACGGCGCGCCGCCACGGCCGAGCACCCCTTCGGCTACGGCCGGGACCGGTACTTCTACTCGTTCGTCGTCGCCCTGCTGCTGTTCAGTCTCGGCTCGGTGTTCGCACTCTACGAGGGCATCCACAAGCTGGAGGGGTCCGAGGCGCTCACCTCGCCGTTGGTGGCCGTGGTGATCCTCGTCGTGGCGATCGCGCTGGAGACCTACTCGTTCCGCACCGCGATCGTCGAGTCCCGTCCGCTCAAGGGCAACGGCACCTGGTGGCAGTTCATCCGCCAGTCCAAGGTGCCGGAGCTGCCGGTGGTCCTCCTGGAGGATCTGGGGGCGCTCGTGGGGCTCTTCCTGGCGCTGTTCGGCGTCGGCCTGACCGTGCTCACCGGTGAGCCGGTGTGGGACGCGATCGGCACGATCTGCATCGGCGTGCTGCTCGGCGTCATCGCCGTGATCCTGATCATCGAGATGAAGAGCCTGCTGATCGGCGAGGGAGCGACGCCGCCCGTCCTCGGGCGCATCGTGGCGGGCCTCGAGTCCGGCGCCGTGCGACGCGTCATCCACCTCAAGACGCAGTACCTCGGTCCCGAGGAGCTCCTGGTCGCGGCCAAGATCGTGCTCGAACCGGGTATGTCGGTCGAGGAGGTGGCCGGGGCCATCGACGAGGCCGAGCAGCGAGTGCGCGCTGCCGTCCCGGATGCCCGGGTGATCTACCTGGAGCCCGACCTCGACCGCGCGGCCGTCAGCACCTGACCCCGACCCCGACTCGACCCCGACCCCCGACTCGCCGGGCATGGCGAGTTCCCCGATCGGCCCCCGCGAGTTGTCGGATTCGATACGGCGAGTTGTCGGATTCGGCACGGTGAGTTCGCCGATCGGGCACGGTGAGTCGCGCGCGGTTCGTACCCAGTGCAGCCGCTGCAACGCGCACGGTCAGCACGACCGCACGCGGAGTATCCGCGGTGCGGCTCGTGGTCTCGCCCGCCGTTCGCGCACCTGGGCGGCCGATACCGGACAGGACCGCGGTCGCCAGGCGCTGCGGTTGGACTGCGTGTCGCGTGGGACGCGCGGTTGCGGACCTGCTACGAGGCAGCTGGCTTCGTCCAGCGCGGCGACGTGCCGGGTGACCGGCCCGCCCGGGCATCGCGGCGGTGCCGGACCGCCGGTGCTTCTCAGCCGGTACGAGCGAACGCTCCGGGCCCGCTTGTGGGATGACCACGAACGTTCATCGGGGCTGCTCTCGTCATGATCGTCAGATGCGGGACATGAGCTGCATATGCGCAGCTCATGTCCCATTTTCGGCGATCATGGATCTCATCGGTCCCGCGAGATGGTCGATCTGCTTTGATCAACGGATTGGCCGATCTTGCGCGGATATCGGTGACTTGCGGCCACCCCCGAGCGCTCGGATGGGTTTCCGTGCCTGCTCAGTTGCTCGTCCTCCACACTACAGCAACAATCCTGCCTGCCGGCAGCCGGATTTCGGTTGCGGTGCTGAGGGTGCTACGTGTCGGGCCGATGATCCGGGGCCGGCCCGTCACGTCGAAGCTCAGCGGGTACAGCCCTCCGGTGCCTACACTGTTGCGGTGGGCGGGCCACGCAACGACTATCAGCTTGCGCGAAGCCGGGCCAGCCGCTGCTTGGTGGGCCAGCGGACGTCGCTGGCCCAGCCGAGCTTCTCGAGGATCCAGATGGTGCGCGCCGAGATGTCGACCTGACCCCGGCCGACGCCGTGGCGGGCGCAGGTGGGGTCGGCGTGGTGCAGGTTGTGCCACGACTCACCGAAGCTCAGCACGGCCAACGGCCACACGTTGCGCGACTGGTCGCGGGACAGGAACGGGCGGTCGCCGATCATGTGGCAGATCGAGTTGATCGACCATGTCACGTGGTGCAGCACCGCGACGCGCACCAGGCCGGCCCAGAAGAACGCGGTGAGCGCGCCCCACCAGGACCAGCTGATCAGGCCGCCGAGCACGGCCGGGGCCAGCAGGCTGACCACCGTCCAGAGCGGGAACTGGCGGCTGATCCGGGCGATGTCGCGGTCCGCTAGCAGGTCGGGGGTGAAGCGGTCGGCGTTGGTGCGGGCGGGCTCGAACAGCCATCCGGTGTGGGCGTGCCAGAACCCGCGCGCGAGAGCGACGGGCCCGGTGCCGAAGAGCCACGGCGAGTGCGGGTCGCCCTCCTTGTCGGAGAACGCGTGGTGGCGACGGTGGTCGGCCACCCAGGTGATCACGTCACCCTGCAGGGCCATGCTGCCGGCGATGGCCAGCCCGTTGCGCAGCGCGCGGTTGGCGGTGAAGGCGCGGTGGGTGAGGTACCGGTGGAACCCGACGGTGACCCCGAGCCCGCTGATCACGTAAAAGACGAGGGCGATGCCGACGTCGAGCCAGCTGAGCGCTCCCCAGCTCCAGGCCAGGGGCACGGCGGCGATCAGGGCGAGCATCGGGACGATGACGAACACGTTCACGAGGAGCTGCTCGCCGATTGGGCGCCGCCCGCTGATGACGGGCTTGGCGTTACGGGCAGGGGCGTCAGGTGCGATGGATGCGATCACGTCGGGATGCGTCTCCTTCGGGTAGGGGGTAAGAACGCTACGGTGTAGATGCTACGGTGTAGCGCGCCGTGCGTCGAGCTGTGAAACCGGCGATGACGGCGATCACACGTGCGGAAAGGCGAGGGGGCCCGCAGAGGTGGAGTTCAACGGAGCCGATCCGGAACCGGTCTCCCGCGGACGGGTGCGGCGTCGCCCCGCCCTCATCCGTGAACAGGTGTTCGCCGTCGCGTTGCAGCTCATCGATGCCGACGGGGTCGAAGCCCTGTCGATGCGCCGGCTGGGCAAGGCACTCGATCGCGACCCCATGCGACTCTACCGGCACGCCGGGAGCAAGGACGCGCTGCTGGACGGCGTCGTCGAGCTGGCGATCGCCGAGCTGCGGGTGCCCGCCGTCCTCGACGGCGACTGGGAAGCGGCGTTGCGGCAGACCGCGTACGCTTACCGGGCCATCGCGGTGGCGCACCCGCACATCGTGTCGCTGCTGGTGACCCGCCCGCTGGCCACGCCGTTGGCCCTGCGTCCGCTCGCCACGCTGCGCCCGCTGGAAGCGCTGCTCGAGCTGTTCGTCGGTGCCGGGTTCGACGAGCGGGGCGCGCTGTATGCCTACCGGCTCTACATGGGTTTCCTGCACGGACATGTGCTCAACGAGCTGCAGGAGCGCGTCCTGGATCCGGACGAGACCGACGACATCCACCGGCTGGGGTTGCATCGCCTGCCCGCGCAGGAGTTCCCGCGGCTGCGGTCGTTGGCGTCGGCGCTCGCGTCCTACGACGGGGTGCGCGAACTGGACGAGGGTCTCGACATCGTGGTCACGGGGTTGCGCGGCCGGATCGCCAGTCGGTGAGCATCAGCCGGTCGTCCTTCAGAAACCCGGTCGTCCCCCAGAAACGCAGCACCGATCGCCGACACCGTCCGACACCCGCCGGTGGCCCAGCATCTGGTGTGCCGCTTTGTGCTGCGGCCGCCAGGACCAGGAAGAGCTGTGCTCGTCGACGCGAGCACGCCCGCGGTGGTGATGTCGTCATGCGGGACCAGTTCGGGCGCGTCCACCCCCTTGTCCCCTCACATGAGGGGCGTGACGTCGAGGTCGGCGTCCGCGTCCTGATCGGTGTCCGGATCCTGGTCGGACCCCTGCTCGAGGTGGCGCTCGGATTCCCGGTGGACGGGCTGTACGGCGTCGGCGCTGAAATCATCCACTCCGCTGAAATCATCCACACCGATACCTTCGGCGTCGGAGCCATCGCCGAAGTTGTAGTCGATCGCGTCCGCCTGGCCGGAGCCGGAACCGAACCCGACGTCGTCGATCTCGTCCGGGGCCTGGCCGAGGTCGGCGTCGAGGGCGTCGATGAAGGCCTGGATGTCGAACGAGCGGCTCATGAGCTCCTCCCTGATGTCAGGCTGGCGCCGACGCTACTTCACCGTCGAGTTCGTCAACCACTGATTGCATGATCCGTTCCCGAACGTCACCGGATCTCCCGAGAGTGGTACCCCTGCGCGAGGAGCCGGAAACGATAGCTGGATGACCGAGGTGCACCTGCCCAATCACCGATCACCCTGACGTGTGGGTGACTGCTGTCCTGGCGACGGCCCGCGCGTGATGTGGACGCTGAGCTGCGCCACAGCCGCAGGGACCGTGGGCACGTCCGTGGCTCGGGGCGTATGACCTCGCTTGGCTGTCCGATGAACCGGTAGGCATGGTCGGGATCGGGGATCGGGGTGCGGACGTTGAGCGGGTTTCGGCTACCGGCGCCGGTGGGCGGAGTCGGCGTTGGACCCGACGTGGGGTCTTCAGGTTCCGGGGGTGACTGACGCGCCGACGCCGTCCTTGCCCTCGTCGTGGCCAACCCGACGACGGTGGAGGATGCGGTCGCCGTGCTGGGTCGGCTTCGTCGGCTGAAAGGGCAGACCGAAGGTGTGCTCGACGCCGTGGTTACGTGGGTCCGCCATCTTACCCTGGCCCGGGCACGCCCGGGGCTCCGCTGCTGGTCCCGACGCCGGACTAGGTGGCTGCCGCGTTGGTGGCCCGGTGCGCCGAGCCGGACCAACGCCATGTCATCGACGCCCTCGATCTGGAGCGCCGCAGAAGTTCTTCGGGGTTCGGTCGGGTGACGGTGAGCGTGGACGTGGTGGGGATCCGGTGGGCGGAAGGTGCCGAGCGTTTGATCGGTGTCTGGGTACCGTCAGCCGTGCAGAGTGCGGTTCCGGGTTCCCCACCGATGGTCATGGCACCATCGGGGTCGCGGTGACCTGCTAAAGTCACCGTTTCGGTACGGGGAGCCGTACGGGGTGGGGCTCTGCGTTCCCCTTCGGTGATCATGACGCTGACGGCGTGCTCCAGACCCCCGAAGAACTTGTGCGGCGTTGCACTACGGAGGCAGGAGCGTGCGAGCCCGAGCGTGGCTCAGCGTGCCGGGTACTCGGTCGCCGTCCTGCTGTGTCCGTCTACGCAACGCGCATAGACGGGGAGCGGCAGGCCGACAACGCCCGTATCGACGATCTGCTCGATGGTGTGAGCTGACCTGGGACACGAGATCCAACCGGGTGTTGCGCACCTGTGACATAGACACCCCCAACAGCGCCGGGCGACCCCGGACGCATCCCGCGAGTCCGAGGCCGCTCGGGTGGGTTCGCGCTGGTCAGGACTGTTTCAAAGACGTGATCATGCAGTTGAACTGCGGGTAGTACCGCAACGACTCCGGACGGGTTGGAGACGGTGTTGCTGCATGCGCTGACGGTGTTGTCGCAGGGTCGGTCGGTGGGGGTGTTGGTGGGTCGGGTGTGGGGTGTCCCGGCGTGGTCGGTGGTGTTCGCTGGTCGCGAGGTACTGCTGTCCGATTTGCGGGCGGTGTTGTGCTTGGGTGAGTGGGGTGGTGGTGGGACGGTTGTTCGGGGTGGTGCAGGGGCGGGGCCGGTGGTTGGTTTGGGGGTTGTTGGACAACGTCGAGGACCTGCGAGGGTTGGCCCGGTTTTTGTCCGGTGGGCCGGGTCATGTGTTGATCATCTCGCGGAACCCGGGCTGGCGTGGGGTCGCCGTCCCGTTGGGGGTGGCGGGGTTCATCCGGGCTGAGTCCGTGGCGGTGTTGTGCTTCTGGCTGCCGCAGCTGACCGCGGTCGAGGCGGATCGGGTGCGGTGGTGGTGGGGGGATCTGCCGTTGGTGGTGGAGCAGGCCGCGGCGTTGCTGGCAGATACTGCGATGACCGTCGAGGTCTACCTGGGTTTGCTCGCCGACCGTACCGAGCAGGTCCTGGCCCACTCCGGCGGGGATGGGGGTATGCGGTGTCGGTGATGGCGTCGTGGGCGGTGGCGGTCGACCGGCTTGCCACCGACGACCCTGCCGCGCTGGGGCTGTTCACCCTTGCTCGTGTGGTTGGGCCCCGAACTGGTGCTGGTCACCGTGCTCACCGGGTATCCCGACCGGTTGTCGGCTCCGTTGGCCGACATTGCCGGTGACCCGTTCTCCCTCGCCGAGCGGATGGTGGTGTTGCGTCGTCGTGGGATGGTCTGGACCACACCGGGCAGCGTTGAGTTGCACCGGGTGCCCGCGGCGCTGTTGCGCGCCCGCACCTACCACGACAACCCGAACGACGGCGGGTGGGCGGGCACCGTGATCGGGTTGCTGCGCGCCGCGGTATCGCCCGATCCGTGGAACAACCCCACCGTCTGGCCGACCTGGCGCCGGCTCCTGCCGCACGTCCTGGCCGCCACCGACCCTGACCGTACCGTCGACCCGGTCACCGACGAGGTGTCCTGGTTGCTCGACCGCGCCGCCACCTACCTCTACACCCGCGGCGAGCCCCGCACCGCACAACCCCTGTCCGAGCGTGCGTACACCCTGCGCCGTGGCCAGCTGGGCGAGAACCACCCCAACACCCTGACCACGGCCAACAACCTCGCCCGCGACCCGAACTGACCGTGATGAAACCCCAGAGAACAGGCGGTCGGGGGCCACGGTCGTGCGTGGCCTGGGATGCCGTCCTACGGTTCGTTCCTGCCAAAGTGGTGATCTCCTACCTTCGCCGGCCAGTCCACAGCCCGGCCGAGCACGTCGGTGAGTGGCTCGCCGCCGTGCGGTGCCTCGCTGGTTCGGCCCAGCGGAAGACCTGGTCGATCCGGCGCAACCGGCCGCGGGCGGCGGACGCACATTCCGACTCTCGGTCGTCCAGTGGCTCGTTGGCCGGGAACCGTGCTGTGACGGTTGCCGACGTCGACGCCCGGCACAGGACGGTCAGTCGCGCGCTCACGGCCGGAGGCTAGGCCGACCACCCCTGACGGACGATTGACAGCCGCGAACCGCGTTTGTCACGCTCATCTGAGTAGGTCTTCAAGTGATCAGAAGGAGAGGCTCGACATGGCTCAGAGCGCTGCCCTGCCCGCCCTCTCCGCGTTGCCGGCTCCCGTTCCGCTGCGCGAGGTCCTGCCGTGGGCGGTCTTCGCCGGGGTGATCATGCTGAGCCTGCTGTACCTGGTCGGCATGGACCAGGGCGCCACGTCGGTGTTCTCGGGTGTGTTGCTCCATGAGTTCGTGCACGACGGTCGCCACCTCCTCGGCTTCCCCTGCCACTGACGGCCGGGGAGCGCCGAGACGTGGTCCGGACCCTGCTGATCCGTGGCATGCTCGCCGGCCTGGCCGCCGGCGTGGTGTATTTCGTGTTCGCCTTCGTGTTCGGTGAGCCGGCGCTCGAGGCCGCGATCGCCTACGAGGAGCAGCTCGCGGTGGCGGCCGGGGAGGCCTCGGACGGAGCGCCGCTGGTCAGCCGTGGGGTGCAGGCCACCCTCGGGTTGGCGGTCGCGGCCCTGGTCTACGGGGTCGCCATCGGAGGGCTCTTCGCGCTGGTCTACGCCGTGATCTACGGCCGGGTCGGACGGTTGAGCCCCCGGTCGACCGCCGCCGTCACGGCGCTGGTCGCCTTCGTGGTGATCTCGCTCGTGCCGTTCCTGAAGTACCCGGCGAACCCACCCGCCTCGAGCGTCGACGAGACGATCGGGCAACGCACCGGTCTGTACGTCGTGATGATCCTGTTCTCGGTCGTTCTGGCGGTCGGGGCGATCCTGTTGGGTCGCCGCCTGCTCCGACGGTGGGGGGCGTGGAACGCCACGCTGATCGGTACCGGGGCGTACGTCGTCGCGGCCGGGATCGTGGGGTTGTTCATGCGGCCGATCGACGAGACACCGCCCGACTTCCCCGCGGTCGTGCTCTACGACTTCCGGCTGGCCTCGATCGGGGGGCAGCTGGTGCTCTGGGCGACCCTCGGGCTGGTGTTCGGCGCGCTCGTCGACGGGCGCTCCCGGCGTCGCCCCATACCCGCTGACCCGGTGACACGCATCGATCGGGAGAGCTAGTATCGCTACGTGGCGATGAATCAGGACGCGTCGGCAGCAGTGGCGCTCTTCCGCTCCCTCGGCGATCCGGCCCGGTTGGCGATCGTGGTGCGGCTGGCCGCAGGAGAAGCGCGGGTGATGGACCTGACCGAGGTTCTCGGGCTCGCGCAGTCCACCGTGTCCAAGCACCTCGCCTGCCTGCGGGGCTGCGGCCTCGTGGACTACCGCATCGAGGGCCGCCAGTCCTTCTACTCGTTGACCCGGCCCGAGCTCATCGACCTCCTGCGTTCCGCGGAACACCTGCTGGCCGAGACGGGCAACGCCGTGGCGCTGTGCCCGGTTCATGGCACTGCCCGCGTGGGGGCAAAGACGTGACGACCGCAGCCCCCGACCGTCGTCACCTCCTGCGGCACCGGATCCGCCTCCTGGTCGGGGCCACGATCAGCTACAACGTCGTGGAGGCCCTGGTCGCGATCACCGCCGGCACGGTCGCGTCGTCGGTCGCGCTCATCGGGTTCGGTCTGGACTCCGTGATCGAGGTCGGCTCGGCCGCCGCCGTCGCCTGGCAGTTCGCCGGCCCGGACCCGCAGCGGCGGGAGCGTCCGGCCCTGCGGATGATCGCGTGGTCGTTCTTCGCCCTCGCCGCGTTCGTCGCCGTGGAGGCGATTCGGGCGCTGCTCGGCGCCGTGGAGGCCGACCGGTCGCCGGTGGGCATCGTCCTGGTGGCGGTCAGCGTCGTGGTGATGCCGGTCCTGTCCTGGGCGCAGCGACGGACCGGGCGCGAGCTCGGTTCGGCCAGTGCGGTGGCCGATTCGAAGCAGACGCTGTTGTGCACCTACCTGTCCGTGGCCGTCCTCGCCGGGCTCGTCCTCGATTCGGGTCTGGGTTGGTGGTGGGCCGATCCGGTCGCTGCGCTCGTCCTCGCCGGGCTCGCGGCTCGGGAGGGGCGTGCAGCCTGGCAGGGGCAGCTGTGTTGCGCGGTGACCCCCGAAGGCGAAGAGGACAACGGTTCGTCGTGCTCGACCGGGTGTACATGACCTGCTGGGCGACACCCGAATTGGGGTAAACGAACGTTCAGAATGTTGGTGGACCTCAGCCGAGCCTTCCCATTTCACTCTTTCGGGGCCGTAGCCCGGGATGTCCTGTGTCGTTCTGCCAGGTAACAGCGCCCCAACGCTGTCGATCCGCCCGTGTGCTCCCCAAGGTCGGGGCCGGCCGAAGCCGCCCTGGCCGTACCTCATCGAGGAGATGCAGTGTTCGAAGGGTTCAATAAGGCGTTCATCAAGACCGCCATCGACCGCAGCGCGGAGAACGCTGTGGACCGCCGCCGGTTCCTCCGTACCGCTGGCCTGACGGGCATCGGCGTTGCCGGCGCCAGCGTACTGACCGCGGGTGTCGGCTTTGCGGGTGAGAAGGACGCCGTGAGCGCGCCTGCCCCGGATGGTGCCGCCACGGACGCCGCGGTGCTGAACTTCGCGCTCAACCTGGAGTACCTCGAGGCTGAGTTCTACCTCCGCGCATTCTTCGGCGAGGGCCTGAAGGACAACCAGATCGACGGCAAGGGTGAGCTCGGCAAGGTCACCGGCGGCAAGCAGGTCGACTTCAAGACCGACGCCATCAAGGAGTACGCGCGGGAGATCGCGGAGGACGAGAAGGCACACGTCGACTTCCTGCGCAAGGCTCTGGGCAGCGCGAAGGTCTCCCGCCCGGCGATCAACCTGGACGAGGCGTTCACCGCCGCGGCCATTGCCGCAGGGTTGATCAAGAAGGGTGAGAAGTTCGACGCGTTCGCCAACGAGAACAACTTCCTGCTCGCCGCGTTCATCTTCGAGGACGTGGGTGTCACTGCATACAAGGGTGCCGCCCCGCTGATCACCAACAAGACCTTCCTCGAGGCGGCTGCCGGCATCCTGGCCGTGGAGGCCTACCACGCCGGTCTGATTCGCACCACCCTGTACCGCCTGGGTCTGCAGACCCCGGCCCTCATCAAGGCGGCCGAAGCCATCTCCGACGCGCGCGACAGCCTCGACGGGAAGTCGGATCTCGACCAGGGCATCGTCAAGGACGGTCACGCCAACATCGTCCCGGCCGACAGCAACGCCATTGCGTTCAGCCGTTCCGCCGGCCAGGTGCTCAACGTCGTGTACTTGAATCCGGATTCCGTCACCAAGGGCGGCTTCTTCCCCCAGGGTGTCAACGGGCCGATCAACAAGAGCGACGACAACTGATCGAGTCATCTCACGGGCAGTCCGGTGC
>JBOHEO010000102.1:0-19336 GCA_050701055.1 Pseudonocardia sp.
GCCGACACCACCGGGGTGTGGCACGCGGCGACGGCCCGGCACAGCGTCTCGTCGGAGAACGGCAGCAGGTCCTCGACGCTGCCGCCGCCCCGGGCCAGCACGATCACGTCGACATCGGCATCGCGGTCCAGCGCGGCCAGTGCCTCCACGATCTGCGGGACGGCCAGCGCGCCCTGGGTGGCGGTGTGGCAGATCTGGAACCGGACCGACGGCCAGCGCGCAGACGCATTGGACACGACATCGTGCTCGGCGGCCGAGGACCGCCCGGTGATCAGCCCGATGCAGCCCGGAAGGAACGGGGGACGCCGCTTGCGGGCCGGGTCGAACAGACCCTCGGCGGCGAGCAGCTTGCGCAGGCGTTCGATCCGGGCCAGCAGCTCGCCGATGCCGACCGCGCGGATCTGGTCCACCCGCAGGCTGAGCGTGCCACGGCCGAGGAAGAACGACGGCTTGCCGTGCACGACGACCCGGTTGCCCTCGACGACCGCCGGTCCACCGTCGCGGACCAGCCCGATCGGCGCGGTGAGCTGCAGGGAGACGTCCGCGGCCGGGTCGCGCAGCACGAGGAACGCGGTGCCGGTGCCGGCCCGGGCGGTGATCTGGGCCAGCTGACCCTCCACCCACACCGCACCGAGCCGGTCGACCCACTCGCTGATCTTCCGGGCAACCGTGCGGACCGGCCACGGTGCCTCGGCCGATGTCGGCTCGGGTTGGACGGGCCGGGTCACGTGTCGGTGACCGTGGTGATCCGGTTGGTCAGCATGGTGACGAACGGCGGGCGGTCGCCGTGCGTCGTCTCCCACTCCAGTAGCGCCTGGAGGTCCTCGGCGTTCAGGTATCGCAGCCGCGCGCGCAGCTGCGGGATGGTCATGTCGCCGTAGTCGGGTAGCACGTTGGGCCCGGTGGCGTGCGCGGCAAGGACCGGCTCGCCACCGTCAGCCTCGCCGACGTCGACGGTCACCTCGCCGGTGCGGACGGTCGCGTCGCCGATGCCGGCCGTCGCGTCGCCGGTGCCGGCCGCCGCTTCGGTGGTGGCGGCGGCCATCTCGGCGGCGGTCTCCACCGGCGGCGCGGGCTCGTTCACCGGAGGCCGGGCGACCGGGCTGCATGCGGCTGCCTGCGGCCGCAGCTCGGTGACGGTGCTCGGTCCGTTGTGGCCCGGTTCGTCCTCGTCGTCGAACGTGGCCCAGCTCGGCGTTTCCTCGATGGGCCGCAACATCCCGAGGGCCCGGTCGCCCTTGATCGCGAGCTCGGTGACCTTCTGCTGCACGCGCATCGATGTCTGAAGAGCCTGGCTGACCGCCGTGACCGGGAATTCGATCACCAGCCGGGGCAGGTCCCGGGCCTGCTCGACCGCGGTGGCGACCAGGCCAGCGGCGATCCGGACAGGCAACGGCAGCGGCTTCACGAGCGACATTGTCCCCCGTGCCGCGCGACCCGGCACCCCGGGTGCGCTGTACAACACACGATCCGGCCCACGGGTCGGTCCGAAATCTTGTCGGTCAGGTCACGCGGGTGGGTGAGGCGTTGGGCGCCGGGGATGTCGGGGCGGGTCGCTCAGGTCACGCGGGCGCGGTTCCCGCGGTGAGGTGCCCCGTAGGCTGGGCGCATGTCCGGATCGAAGAGCAAACGCGTCCTGCTGGCCAAGCCGCGTGGCTACTGCGCCGGCGTCGACCGAGCCGTGGAGGCCGTCGAGCAGGCTCTCGACCAGCACGGCGCACCCGTGTACGTGCGCAAGCAGATCGTGCACAACGTCCACGTCGTGGAGACGCTCACCGAACGCGGCGCGATCTTCGTCGACGAGGCCGACGAGGTGCCGCCCGGCGCCCTCGTGGTCTTCTCCGCTCACGGCGTGTCGCCCGCCGTTCGCGACCAGGCCCGCGAGCGTGAGCTCCGCACCATCGACGCCACCTGCCCGCTGGTCACCAAGGTGCACCAGGAAGCCAAGCGGTTCGCCCGCGAGGACTACGACATCCTGCTCGTCGGCCACCACGGGCACGAGGAGGTGGAGGGCACCGCCGGTGAGGCGTCGGCGCACATCCAGCTCGTCGAGACCGCCGCTGACGTCGAGGCGGTGACGGTCCGTGATCCGGAGAAGGTCGTGTGGCTGTCCCAGACCACACTCAGCGTGGACGAGACCATGCAGACCGTCCGAGCGCTGCGCGAGCGGTTCCCGAAGCTGGCCGACCCGCCGAGTGACGACATCTGCTACGCCACCCAGAACCGTCAGGTCGCGGTCAAGGCGATGGCCGGGCAGTGTGACCTGGTGCTGGTCGTCGGCTCGCGGAACTCGTCGAACTCCGTGCGGCTCGTCGAGGTGGCGCTGTCGGCAGGTGCCGGGGCCTCGTACCTCATCGACTATGCGCGGGAGATCGACGACGCGTGGCTGTACGGGGTGGGCACCGTGGGGCTGACCAGCGGGGCTTCTGTGCCCGAGGTGCTGGTGCGCGGAGTTCTGGACTACCTGGCCGAGCGTGGCTGGGAGCAGGTGGAGGAGATCACGACCGCCCAGGAGACGTTGACCTTCGCCCTTCCCCGCGAGCTGCGCCCGGGCCGCGTCGCGCGCTGACCCGGCTCCCTCCGGCGGAGCCGGCTCGCCCTTCCTGGTCGGTGCGCTGCAGCAGCACCCGCGCCGCGTCGACCGCCAGAACGTGCCCATGGTGACGGCCATTGTCGGGAACGTGGTGACCAGCGGGGCGTCCCGGCTCGGGGAGAGCGATGAGCGAGTTGGCGGCCGAGGTCACCGGTTCCGGTTCCGGCGCCGAGATCGTGCGCGGCGCGGCCCGCGATAGGGGTCTAGTGAACGCCGCACAAGTTCTTCGGGGGTCTGCAGCACACCGTCGGCTTCATGATCACCGAAGGGGAACGCAGAGCCGTATCCCGTACGGCTCCCCGTACCGAAACGGTGACCTCGGCAGGTCACCGCGACCCCGACGGTGCCATGACCATCGGTGAGGAACCCGGAACCGCACTCCGCACGGCCGACGGTACCTAGACAACGATCAAGCGTTCGGCACCTTCCGTCCACCGGGTCCCCCACCACGTCCCACCACGTCCACACTCACCGTCACCCGACCGAATCCCCGAAGAACGTCTGCGGCGCTGCACCAGCGAACGCATGCCGCCTGCTAACTCCAGGTAGGCGGTTAACAGGGCTCCACCAGCGTCACAGGCGCCATCAACGGCTCACCAAAAGCGTTCATCACCTCTGGCTCGGCCCTTCTCGAAGTGCGCGATCATGGTGCGGTCACAGATGGCGACCTTGGCAAGCTGGCCTTGCGTCAGCTTGGCAGCTAGCCGGAAGGCGGTGAGCTGCGCGCCGAGAGAACGGCGCAGCTCGGCTATTGCCTCCGGCTCTCGTGTCATGTCGTCCTCCACGCTTCCAGTTACGGTATGCCGCCTGCCGCGAGGCCTGATCCTGGACCAGGCCGACCTCATACGGTCCGGCGGCTATCGGTTCGTGCTCGCAGTTCCGAGGAGCCGATGCGCTGCAGCAGCACCCGCGCCGCGCCGACCGCCAGAACCGCACCGGTGGTGACGGCCATCGTCGGGAACGCGTTGACCAGCGGGGCGCCGATGAGCAGCAACCGCTCGGCGATGCCGGCGCCCGGACGCGGGGGGGCTGCCAGCAGCACGACAGCGGGTACCGCCACAGCCAGCAGCAGGGGCGGCGCCACCATGGGCCCGAAGATGCCGCGCCGCCGCACCCAGCACACGGCGAGCACGCATCCGACGAAGTAGCAGCTGGTGAAGATGCCTCCGACGGTGCCGATGCGGAGGATGTCGATGAACACGCCGAGGGTGGTGAACCCGGCGCCCAGGCCGATCGCCGCTGCCGACGGTACCCCGAGCACCGCTGAGTGCAGCGACCGCTCGGGTATCGGCCATCCGGCCGTCGCGCGCCGACCCGGAGGCCGCTGCCTCGCGGGCCGTTGCGCTGTGGACTGCTTGGCCGTGGACTGCTCGTCTGTGGACCGTCGCGCTGTCGACCGTGGATCGGGTGCGCCGCCCGCGGTGGTCATCGGTTCACCGTAGCCCGCCAGGGCTCCGTGGACACCTCCCTGCCGTCGCGGCCCGGCTCGGGGAGAGCGACCAGCGAGTCGGCGGCCGAGGCCACCAGCTCCGGTGCCGAGATCGTCCGCGGCGCGCGCTCCACCTGCGCGGGGACGGGCAGCTCGCCCTCGGCCACCTCCAGCTCGGTGAGCTTGCGCGCGGTGACCAGTACCCGAGATTCCAACGACGACACCGTGCAGTTGTAGCTGTCGACGGCCGTGTCCAGGCTGCGGCCCAACTTCGCCACATGGCTGCCCATGGTGGCCAGCCTGCTGTGCAGCTCCTTGCCGAGCTGGTGCACCTGGGCGGCGTTGCGGGCCAGGGCCTCCTGCCGCCAGCTATAGGCGACGGTGCGCAGCAAGGCGATCAGCGTGGTGGGTGTGGCGATGACGACGTTGCGGGAGAACGCGTGCTCCAGCAACGCCGGGTCGGACCGGCATGCGGCTTCGAGGAACGGGTCGCCGGGCACGAACAGCACCACGAACTCCGGTGACGGCTCGAACGCGGCCCAGTAGCTCTTGGCGCTAAGCGCGTCGACGTGCTGGCGCAGCTGGCGGGCGTGCGCGGCCAGCCGCTCGGTGTGGACATCCGGGTCGCGGCTCTCGACGGCCTCCAGGTATGCCGCGAACGGCACCTTGGCGTCGACGACGATCTGCTTGCCACCCGCCAGGTGCACGACCATGTCGGGCCGGACCACGTCGCCGTCCGTGCTTCTGCCGGTGACCTGCGTGGAGAAGTCGCAGTGCTCGACCATGCCAGCGAGCTGCACGATCCGCTCCAGCTGCAGCTCACCCCAGCGGCCCCGCACCTGTGGCGCGCGCAGCGCGTTGACCAGCTGCTTGGTCTCGCTCTGGAGCTGTTCGGAGCTGTAGCGCATGGCGCTGACCTGCTCGCGCAGCCCGGCATAGGCGGATTCGCGCTCCTTCTCGACGGTGCGCAGCTGGCCCTCCACGCGCTGGAGCGTGGCCGACATCGGGTCGAGCAGCTGGCCGATGGCCTGGGCGCGCGCGGCGGCGTCGCCGTCGGCCTTCGCGGTGAGTGCCGAGGTGGCCTCCTTGATCCGGCCCTCGGCGAGCGCGACGAACGACTCGTTGTTGCGGGCCAGCGCGTCGGCGGACAGAGCCTGGAACGCCTGCTTGAGTTCCGCGTCACGCCGGGTGAGCAGCACCTCGCGCTGCCCCGCGGCCGCGCGCTCGCTCGACAGGGCCGCGGTCGCTGCCGCCGCCTCGGACGCGGCGCGCCGGCCTCGTTCGCGGGACTGCGCACACTGCTCGGACAGGTCGTCGACGCGCTCCACCAGCCCGGCCCGCTCGGAGCGCAGGCCAGCGACATCGACGCGGAGCATCGCCGACGCCTCGGCGACGGCTCGCGCGCTCTCGGCTGTGGCCGCGCGGTGCCGGGCGGAGCTGAACGCCCACGTGCCACCGGCGCCCGCTGCCAGCCCGACCAGCACGCCGATGAGCAACACGTTCAGTGCGGTCACGAGATCCACGTGGCATAGCGTGCAACAGGGGTCCGACAGATCCGGGGCAGGCGCGCCGATCTGACGGCCGGCATCCGGTCAATGGCCGACTCCGATCGGCAGGCGGCCGAACATCCGGTCGATTCAGCCGTGGGCCGGGCTCCCTACCCGCCAGCAGAGCCGCCTTCTGGACGACCCTGGCGCTCCGATTCGTGGTTCAGCAACCAACGCTTGATGTCCACCCCCCATCTGAAGCCACCCATCGAGCCGTCCGAGCGCAGCACCCGGTGACACGGGACGAACAGGGCCGCGGCGTTGCGGGCGCACGCCGACGCCGCCGCCCGGACCGCGGCCGGCCGGCCGACCTTCGCCGCGTACTCGGTGTAGCTGACCGGGCTGCCGGCCGGCACGCCGCGCAGTACGTCCCAGGCATGTTCGAGGAACGCGCCCGATCGCTGCCGCACCACGACGGCGTCCACGGCGGAGAGCTCCCCGGCGTGGTAGCGGTGCACGGCGTCGTCCACTGCCCCGAGGCTGCCCTGCCGCACCGCTGCCGGGCGCAGCATCGGGTGCACGAGCAGTTGCAGCTCGTCGAGGTCGGCGGTCCAGCCCGAGGCCAGTACGGCCCCGTCGGGATCGACGACGGCGGTGAAGGGTCCGGCCGGGGTATCGAAGGTGGACCAGGTCGCTGGGGTCACGCGCTCTTCCTCACAGTCGGGGTGGCGGCGGCGCGCCAGAGGTGGGTGGCGGCGTAGGAACGCCAGGGGCGCCAGCGTTCGGCGCGGGCGGTCAGCTCGTCCATCTCGCCGGGCAGGCCGAGTGCCGCGGCGCCGCGGCGTACGGCGAGATCGGTGGCCAGCAACTCGTCGGGGTTACCGAGCACGCGCATCGCGAGGTAGCCGGCCGTCCACGGCCCGATCCCCGGCAACGCGGTCAGTTCCGCCCGCAGGTCGGCGGGGTCGCGCCCGGCATCGAGCACCAGGGAGCCACCGGCCAGGTCGGCGGCGAGCCCGAGCACGGTCGCGATCCGCCGTGCGGGCCCGGTGAGCACCTCGGCACCGCGTTCGGCGATGGTGGCCGCGGTGGGGAACAGCAGGTCGGGTCCGCCGGCGGCGAGTGCCGGGGGCAGTTGCTCGCCGAGTGCGGCAGCCAATCGGGACGCCCCCGTCCGCGCCGCGGCGACCGATACCTGCTGGCCGAGCACCGCGCGCAACGCGGTCTCCACGGCGTCGACCGTGCCGGGCAGCCGGAGCCCCGGCGACGCGGCCACGGCGGCGGCGAGGACGGGATCAGCACCGAGCGTGGCATCGACGGCCAGCGGGTCGGCGTCGAGATCGAGCAGCCGGCGCAGCCGGTGCACCGCCGGGCCGAGATCGCGTGGTTCGGTGAGCCGCAGCGTCGCCGTGATGTGGCGCTCGGCCGGGATCAGTGCCACCGTGGCCGCGCCGTGTGGCAGCCGCAGGGTGCGCCGGTAGGTGCCGTCCACGACGGACTCCACCCCGGCGATGGCGCGGGCGGCGAAGAACCCGAGCAGCCCGGCGGCGTCCAGCGGCGGGCGGAACGGCAGGCGCAGTACGAGCGTCCCCGCGATCGGCGGTGTGCTCGCGACGCCGCGACGCCGGTCCGCCTCCATCCGCAGTGTCGTGGGCGGCACGCCGTAGACCTCGCGGATCGTGTCGTTGAACTGGCGCACGCTCGCGAACCCGGCCGCGAACGCGATGTCGGCTATCGCGAGCGGGGTGGCCTCGATGAGCAGCCGCGCGGTGTGTGCGCGGTGCGCCCGGGCCAGCGCCAGCGGCCCCGCGCCGAGCTCAGCGGTGAGGACGCGGTTCAGGTGCCGCACGGAGTAGCCCAACGTCGCGGCGAGACCGCCGACGCCGGCCCGCTCGACGACGCCGTCGGAGATCAGTCGCATCGCCCGTGCGGCCAGATCAGCGCGACAGTTCCACTCCGGCGATCCGGGCACGGCGTCGGGCAGGCAACGCCGGCACGCCCGGTAGCCGCGCTGCTGGGCCGCGCCCGCCGTGCGGAGGAACTCGACGTTGGCCCGCTTGGGTGTGACGGCCGGGCAGGACGGCCGGCAGTAGATGCCGGTGGTGCGGACAGCGGTGATGAACTGCCCGTCGAAGCGGGTGTCGCGGGCGGCGACGGCGCGGTAGCAGCGGTCCTGGTCAAGCGGCACGACAGCGATGCTGCCACCTCGGCCGCTAGCGCTCTCGCGGGAATCGGACATGACCGCTCCGGGCCGGATGCACGGCTCAGGCGGTCTCGCAGTGGGGTCCCTTCAGACGCCCGCTGGCGCACGCGTCCCGGGTCATCTGGCGCAGGCTCGCCGGCAACCGCTGCCAGTCGCTCTCGGTCAGGGCGGGACCCGATCCGCTCAGCACGTCCGACTCGTCCGTCCGGGGAGCGGTGCGGGGCTCGGGGCGGCGCTCCCCGACGAGGCTCGTGTCCTGCTCTCCGGCCGGCGCGTCGATCGGTGACTCGACGGCAGGCGGCTCGGGGACCGCAATGGCCGGTGCCGGGGCGGGGAGATCCGCGATGGTGGACCCGAGCAGCGGGGCCGGCGCGCCCGCGGTCAGGGTCAACGCGGTGCCGGTGCTCGCCGTGAAGGCGCACACGACGGCTCCGGTGAGGAACAGTTGGGAGGGGAACCGCATGGGCACACCACCGATCTGGTTCGTCGTGCTTCGACCATCCGGGCTATCGACCAGCCCGGCGGACATGCTAGCTGCTTAGCCCGATCAGGTGGTGAGCTGCTCCGGTCGTGGTGTGTGCCCGTGATGTCCGCAGGCGTCCGGCCCGGCTCACGTCGCCGGGAGCGGATCGCCGGGTGCGCGCGGTACTCGCGTACCCGCAAGCCGTCGGGGTAGCCGACGACTACCCTGGACCTCCGTGTCCCTCACCCTCGGCATCGCCGGCCTCCCCAACGTCGGCAAGTCGACCTTGTTCAACGCGTTGACCCGCAACGACGTGCTCGCCGCGAACTACCCGTTCGCCACGATCGAACCCAACGTCGGCGTGGTGGCGCTGCCCGACCCGCGCCTCGACGTCCTGGCGCGGATCCACGGCTCCGCGAAGATCGTCCCCGCTGTGGTGTCCTTCGTCGACATCGCCGGGATCGTCAAGGGCGCGTCCGAAGGCGCCGGGTTGGGCAACAAGTTCCTGGCCAACATCCGCGAGTCCGACGCGATCTGCCAGGTCGTGCGGGTGTTCGACGACCCGGACGTGGTGCACGTCGACGGTCGCATCGACGCCGCGGCCGATATCGACACCATCTCGACCGAACTGATCCTGGCCGATCTCCAGACGCTGGAGAAAGCGGTGCCGCGGCTGGAGAAGGAAGCCCGGATCGGGAAGGACCGGCGTCCGGCGCTGGAAGCGGCTCAGCAGGCGCGCGAAATCCTCGACGGTGGCACGACACTGTTCGCCGCGGATATCGACCGGGCACTGCTGCGCGAGTTGTCCCTGCTGACGACCAAACCGTTCCTCTACGTCTTCAACGCCGACGAGGGCGTGCTCACCGACGAGGCCCGGCGCAAGGAGCTCGCCGACCTCGTGGCGCCGGCCGATGCGGTGTTTCTCGACGCCAAGGTCGAGGCGGAGCTGCTGGAGCTGGACGACGAGTCAGCCCGCGAGCTGCTGGAGTCGATCGGCCAGGACGAGCCCGGCCTGCACGCCCTCGCCCGCGCTGGCTTCCACACCCTCGGATTGCAGACGTATCTAACGGCGGGGCCGAAGGAGTCGCGGGCCTGGACGATCCGTGCCGGGGCCACCGCGCCACAGGCTGCCGGGGTGATCCACACCGATTTCGAGCGCGGGTTCATCAAGGCCGAGGTGGTGTCGTTCGCCGACCTCGTGGCCGCCGGGTCGATGGCGGCGGCGAAGGCGGCGGGGAAGGTGCGGATCGAGGGGAAGGACTACGTGATGGTGGACGGGGATGTGGTCGAGTTCCGTCACGGAGCAACGTCTAAGCCAGCGTCCAAGTAGCCGGGCCTCGCGGTGGTTTGCCTGGTATCGCAGACGACGTCGTCACGCTCACCGAGTGGCGCGTCGCGAGGTGGCTACATCGGCTGTTGTTGTCGGTGGGACGTGCGACAGTGTGCAGGTGAGACCCGTCCGCGTGGAAGCGTCGAGAGGAGGCGCGACGGTGACGAACCGAGCTGCGTATGACGTCGAGGTCGGTGAGATGAGCGAACAGGACGCCGCTGAGGTCTTCGATGGCATCGCTCGCCGCGAGCTGGGTATCAGTGGGCAGGAGTTCCTCGATCGGTGGGATTCGGGCGAGTACGAATCGACAGACCGGGACGACATCGACGGTCTCTCCGAGGTCGTTTCGGCCATGTCGCTGGTCAGGTAGACCGTCCCAACCGGGCACAATGTCGTCGTGCCAGGGAGAATGCCACGTGATGCCGTAGAGGCGTACCTCTCACCCCTCCGTGACGTCTTGAAGATCCTTGATGGGGTCGCGAAGCTCTCGGTGAGTCCGAAGGGTGGCTACAGGACGGGAGTTCGCTACTCCTGGGTGCTCAATGGTGCCGATGGCATGGATCTCGGTTCGGCTGGTCGGTTCATCGCATCGATGGAGTTCGAGGTGATCGAGACGGACCCGAAGAAGAACGAGTACGGGCACCTCCTACGGGTCACGGCCCGGAGCTACCACTACAAGCTGCGCGGCCGAGACGGCACGGACCAGTGGCGGATGCACTGGCATCCGGAGGGACGCAGCCGCGTCACCGGCCCGCACCTGCATCTACCGCCGGATCTCAAACAACACTGGCCAACTGGCCGCATGACGCTGGAGAACGCGATCGGGTGGTGCGTCGAGTCGGGCGCAGCCGTCACCACCGCGAGCGCTGGGAAGGCTCAGGAGGAGTTGGCATTGATCGAGGCACCCCATCGGCTGTACCGATCATGGACTTGAGCCGTGCGTACGACTCGGCGGACGGGTACGTGGTCGAGTTCCGGTTCAACGTGTGAGCTTCTCCGGCCGAGCGACAAGCGTTCGCTGTTCGGTATTGACCGATCAGTGAATGGTCCTGGAGGCTGCTGGCATGAGTACCCGCCTGGGAGGCCAGGGCGCAGCGGACGCGCTGGTCGATGCGGTGTCGTCGTTGGGACTCCAGGCGCGCGTCGAACCCCAGGTCGAGGCTGACCGTGGCCACGACGTCGCCGTCGTTCTTCCGGCAGGCGAGATGATCGCCATCCAGGTCAAGTCGGCGTCGCTGGTGACCTCCGACAGCGCGCCGGGCCAACGTCGGCGTTGGTCGGAACACCTGGCCGGGGGCGTGGTCGGCGTCGTCATTGCGGACCGGATCACGGCCGGCGGACGGGACGATCTCAATCGGGCGGGATGGGGTTGGCTGGACCTGCGGGGCCATCTCCGGCTGACGGGACCCGGCGTCTTCGTCGACGCGGACGTCCCTGCGCTGACGAGTCCTGGCCTGGATCGTCCGGGTCTCCGCGGGCGGGTCGGGATCGAGCTTGCCGCACTGCTTCTGCTCGATCCGACCGAGAGGATCGGCGTTCGTGCCGCGGCGGCGACCTTGTCGCGCGCGCCGAGTTCGATCTCCGAGACATTCATGGCCATGGAGGCCGCTGGCCTCGTCGACTCGGACCACCGGCCTGTGGTGCCCGATCTCTTCTGGGCACTGGCTGATCGCTGGAGGCCAGTCGGCCACGACCTGGTGAGCATCCCTGGTCCTGGCCGTGGGCGCGACAACGACGCGCTCCGGCTGGGGCTCGACGACGTCGGCTCGACCATCGGATGGGCCCTGACCGACACGGTCGCTGCGTCGGTCTACGGCGCGCCGGTATCGATGCGAGCCGGTCATCCGCCTGACTTCTACGTTCCTGACCAGACCACGGTTCGCCGAGCCCTACACCTGCTGGGGCCGGCACTGTCGGCGTCGTCGCGCGCCTGCCGTGTACGCGTGGCCCCGGTATCGCTGGTCTGTGACCGCCGAGTGGACGCGACCTCGTGGGCGCGGGAGCCCTGGCCGTTGGCGAGCCCGCTGTTCGTCGCGCTCGATCTGGCCCAGGATCCGGGGCGCGGCCGGGAGATCCTGGAAGCGTGGACGCCGGGGAGTCAGTGGATCCGTGTCTGGTGAGCCTCCGGGCGTCGCCCTTGCCGGAGATGCGATGGCCCGGCTGGTGAGCGCGATTCCGGTGATCGCCGAGCAGACGGGTCGCGCGGTCGTGCTGGTGGGCGGACTCGCCGTCATGTGTCGGCTGCCGATCCCGTACCGGGTCACGACCGACCTCGACACGGTGAACCGTCGGTGAGCCACCGACGTCCCCCAACTCGAACTGCTCGTATCGGCCGGTGCCACGCCGAGCGGCCCCTCTGGAGTCCTCGTCAGCACCCCACGGGGTGAAGTCCAGGTCGATGTCCTCGAGGTGACAGATGCCGAACTCGCCGATCTTCCCGATGATCCGACGGACCGATTGCACGTTCAATCTCACGCCTGGGCTGCGGCGACAGCCTCCAGCGTGATGATCAGCGTGGATGGCATGGATCCGCTCCGCCCGGGACATACCCGCATCGTCTGTGATGCGGGTACGATGCGGCCATGCGCACCACCGTGGACCTTCCGTCGGCCGTACATCGACGCGCCCTGGAGATCGCCAAGCGGACCGGGCAGTCGCTCTCAGCCGTGGTCGCCGAACTGACCATCCGTGGCCTGAGTCAGCTCGACGTACCGGTCGTGATCGCTACCGACGAACGGTCCGGGTTCCCGGTCATCAGTGTCGGTCGTCGGGTCACGTCGGAGCAGGTCGCGGCCGCGCTGGACGAGGGGTGACGACCTACCTCCTGGACGCCAATGTGCTGATCGCCCTCACGGTTGCCGAGCACGAGCACCATGCGCGGACATCCGCCTGGGCATCCGGGATCGACAGTTTCGCCGTGTGTCCGGTGGTGGAGGGGGCGCTGGTTCGGTTCCTGGTCCGTATCGGGGAGAGTGCTCGCGTCGCGAACGAGGTGCTCCGAGCCGTCCATGCGCTGCCGGGCTGCGAGTTCTGGCCGGATTCGCTGTCGTACGTCACTACGGATCTCGGTCACGTTCGCGGGCATCGGCAGGTGACCGATGCGTACCTCGTGAGCCTGGCCGCAGGTCGAGCTGATTCGGTGTTGGCGACCCTCGACGAAGGGCTTGTGCAGTCGCTGCCTGCCCGGACGTTGCTGGTTCCTGCGACCCGATGATGGTGGACGGCAGCGCAACCCGACGACGATCGGCCGGCTGCCGCGGCGGTGAGGCGGCGCCGACGACACGGAGATCGCCGTACTTGTCTTGCCGGGCGCTGATCGAGCCCTCAAGTCGTGAGGTCGCCCAACCGCCCTGCGAGAACTACTTCCAGCAGGAGGGGCGCCGGAGAAGGACGCCTCTTGTCTTGACGACGTCAGGAAGTAGGGCGTTCCGAAGCTTAGCGTCACCTATGGTGAAGACGGCGCCGCCCAGGGCGCTACGCAGATCATCGCTGCGCCGCCGGGGAGGGAAGGCGGCGAAGATCCTCTTGCTCGGACGGAGTCGGCCGACTGCCCTGACGGCCGGGCACAAGTCGCTGTCGGCTGATACCAGCATGGCGGCATCGAACACGTCGTTCACCGCGTCCTCGATCAGCGCGGCCGCGATACTGACGTCCGTCTCCTTCTCCTCGTACAGCGTCATCACGGTCCGGCAGGCACGGCAGTAGCGGCTCTTCTCCTGGAAGCGGCCTTCGATGATCGTCACATGACCGCAGTGTGCCCCGAGCGCGTCGAGGTAAGTGGCCTGGCGCGCTTCGGAGTCAGGCTGCTGTCGAATCCTCGCGGTGAAGTAGTCGATCCCCACGAGTGCTTGATCACGTCGGAGCAGGTTTGTGATCAACTTCTGCAGGTCAAGCCAGTGATAGCGGCGCCCGTGCTTCTCCCGAAGACCGTGGTAGAGGTTGAAGCCATCGACGTAGGCCTTGACGCGCTCTACGCCCACAGGTAACCCTCCTAGCGGCCACCGAGGGCAGGCTGTAGCCTGATGGCGTACCCCGCTCAAGTGAGTAGCTTGAGCCCGACGGCCCCCTCTTCCGAGGGGGCCGTTTCACATTGTCCGCCTTGGCCTTGACAGTTCCGTTCCCAGGGTCCCATCTTGCACACCTCGTCGTGTTGGCCGGACATGGTGAACCCCCTACCGCGGCTGACTGTCAGCCGCCGGAGTAGCTGGCGGCGACATGCTCCGCAAGCTCCCGCCGCACGCTAGCCTGAGCCCAAGGCGTTCAGCAGCGTGGGACTGTGCGTGGTCACGACAACCTGGAAACCGCGGGCGGTACTGTGACCTCCTCGCTATCGCTGGGCTCGCGCAGGGCCAGCATCACCTCGCCGAACTCGCCGCGACCGACCTCGAGTGCGCGGACCTCGTGCTCCGGGAGGTCCTTGATGACCTCCACGAGCTCGGTGAACCGCGCGGGATCGTCGCGCCGGAGCCGTGTGATGGTCGCCGAGAGGGTCTCGCCGTTGCGGCGTAGGACGACGTCCCGTTCCGGCACGTACTGCCGCATCAGCTGTGGGACCGGGTCCAAGTGGAAAACGCCGCCAAGCACCGCCCCAGCGGTATTCGCGGCCTCGAGCACCACACGTTCCGCCGCCGTCTGTCCGCCGAGCCGAAGTGGTAGCTGAGCCGTGAGGAGGTGCGCGGCGCGGAACAGGTAATGGGAGTTGCGACCACGGTTGTTGTTCCAGACCTTGGCCTCGATATCGGCCCGCAACGGGTCAGTTCCAGTGGTCTCCAGGAGGATGCGCCGCCTACCGTCCACGTCCGTCGTGAGAACTTCCCGCAGGATCTGCACCCGGGGACGGACCTGGATCCGCACGTCGAGGCGTAGGTCCCCGCCCTCTCGGGCGATCGTGACCCCGAGCTCGAAGCTGGTCGACCCGATCGGCGGGCAGCCCTCGATCCCACCCCGAACCGGCCCGGCATCGCGACGGGCGCCGTCCAGCGCGATGTCGCGGTAGGACTTGAACGACGTCAAGCGCAGCTCCGTGATGCGGCCGCTACCCATGCCGTCAGCGTAGAGGCGCGATCGGCGCGCTGCGGGCCTGGGCCGGCCGCGGCAACATGCCACCTCCCGGGTTTGCCACTGCTGATGCCGTCAGGTCGGGGCCAGCAGGTCGTCCACCGTGAGCGATACGTCCTCGACGTAGGGAACGGTGATCTGCTCGCCGGGCCCGTGCAGGCTGCGCCGACGATACCCGGTCGGACCGGGATCGCTGTGGTCGTAGACGCCGTCGCGGGTGACCGACCAGTAGCGCGGATACCCGCAGCGTGCGTACAACGCGGCCTTCCGGCCCAGGTCGTGGTCGAGCGTCTCGTCGGACACCTCGACGATGAGCAGTACATCGGTGGGGTCCCAGCGCGGCATCCGTTGAGACAGCTGCGCGATGGGCTCGGCGCCGGTCCGGAGGACCCAGCAGTCCGGGTCCGGAAGCGAATCGCCGGCGGGGAGCGAGGCGGCCGTGATCCGGAATCGGCCGTTGGGCAGTGCCCGGGCGACGCGCATCGTGGTCTCGCCGTGCCAGGGGCCGATCGGCACCGACCACACCTCTCCGTCGATGAGCTCGGCACGTTTGTCGAACGCGCCCGCTTCCCAGGCGCGCAGGAACTCTTCCAGACCCCAGTAGTAGGGGTAGGCCGTGGCTGTCACGGGAAGCAGCGTACCGGCCCGGCGCCGTACCCAGGAGTGACCAAGTCCCCGGGTCAACCCCCCGAGCCGGCAGCGCGGGAGCCCGCTGCCTGCATTAGGTTTCTGCCATGACCGAGCTCGTGAGCGAGTCCTCAGCACCGAGCGTTGAATCCGAGTCGTCGGGATCGACCACGGTGGGGGTGCCCCGAGAGTCCGAGGTCGGGGAGCGTCGCGTCGCCCTGGTCCCGAAGATCGTCGAGAAGCTCCGGTCGCGGGGGGTCAAGATCGTCGTCGAGGAGGGCGCGGGGCTCGGCGCGCTGATCCCGGACGATCTCTACACGGCGGCCGGTGCGACGATCGGTGATCCGTGGGTGGCCGACGTCGTCGTCAAGGTGGCGCCGCCGTCGTCGGAGGAGATCGGGCGGTTGCGCCAGGGCGCCACCTTGATCGGCTTCCTGGCCCCGCTGTCGTCCCCGGAGACGATCGAGGCGCTGCGCGGGGCGGGTGTGCAGGCATTCGCGATGGAGGCGATCCCGCGGATCTCGCGGGCGCAGTCGATGGATGCGCTCTCCTCGCAGGCCGGCGTCGCGGGTTACAAGGCGGTGCTGCTGGCAGCGGAGCGGTCCACGCGGTTCTTCCCGATGCTCACCACCGCCGCCGGCACGGTGAAGCCCGCGCAGGCGCTGGTGCTCGGCGTCGGCGTGGCGGGGTTGCAGGCGCTGGCCACGGCCAAGCGGCTGGGTGCCCGCACCACCGGCTACGATGTTCGCCCCGAGGTGGCAGACCAGGTCCGCTCGCTGGGGGCGCAGTGGTTGGACCTCGGCATCGACGCGGCGGGTGCGGGTGGCTACGCGCGCGAGCTCAGCGAGTCCGAGCGCGCCGAGCAGCAGGCGCGGTTGGAGGAGGCCATCACCACGTTCGACGTGGTGATCACCACCGCCCTGGTGCCCGGCCGGAAGGCCCCCACGCTGGTCACGGCGAAGGCCGTCGAGGGGATGCGGCCCGGCAGCGTCGTGGTGGACATGGCCGGTGAGGCCGGGGGCAACTGCGAGCTGACCGAGCCCGGTGAGGTCGTCGTCCGCCACGACGTGACGATCGCCTCGCCGCTCAACCTGCCCTCGACGATGCCCGAACACGCCAGTGAGCTGTACGCGCGCAACGTCTCGGCGCTGCTGGAACTGATGCTCGACGGCGGCGGTGCCCTGACCCCTGACTTCTCCGACGAGGTCCTGGCCAAGTCCTGCGTAACCCGAGAAAGGGACTGATGGAGACCGAGCTCCTGGCGAACCTGGCGATCCTCGTGCTGGCCGGCTTCGTCGGCTTCGCGGTGATCTCCAAGGTGCCCAACACGCTGCACACCCCGCTGATGTCGGGCACCAACGCCATCCACGGCATCGTCCTGCTCGGCGGGATCGTGGTGCTGGGCCTGGGCGGGGACGATCTCGACGTGCTCAGCAAGGTGCTGCTCGTGATCGCCATCGCATTCGGCACGATCAACGTGGTCGGCGGGTTCCTGGTGACCGACCGGATGCTGGGCATGTTCAAGGGCAAGTCCGCCCAGCGGCAATCTGCCCAGCGGCAATCTGCCCAGCGGCAATCTGCCCAGCGGCAAGACGACACAGCACAGCCGGAGGGCTCGCAGAAGTGAACACCCTGGTCGTCGTCCTCTACATCCTGGCGTTCGGGTTGTTCATCTACGGCCTGATGGGGCTGACCGGGCCCAAGACCGCCGTACGCGGCAACCTGATCGCCGCGGCCGGGATGGCGGTGGCGCTGGTGGCCACGCTGCTGATCCCGGGCGTCTCCAACTGGTTGTTGATCGTGATCGGGATCGTGATCGGCACGCTGCTCGGGGTGCCGTCCGCCCGCCAGGTCAAGATGACCGCGATACCGCAGATGGTGGCGTTGTTCAACGGTGTGGGCGGCGGCGCGGTCGCGCTGATCGCCTGGGTGGAGTTCCGCGGGGGCGGGGGCTACCTCGAGAGGCCGGTCTACTTCGTGGTGGCCTCGCTGTTCTCGGCCGTCGTGGGATCGGTGTCGTTCTGGGGTTCGCTGATCGCGTTCGGCAAGCTGCAGGAGATCGTCCCCAGCCGGCCGATCGGCCTGGGGCGTGCGCAGAGCGCGCTGAACGGGCTGCTGCTGGTCGCCGCGGTCGTGCTGGCGGTCCTGATCGGGCTCGGGGGCACCTCTGAGCTGCTCATCATCGGAGTGCTGGTGCTCGCCGCGGTCCTGGGCCTCATGGTGGTGCTGCCGATCGGTGGCGCCGACATGCCCGTGGTCATCTCGTTGCTCAACGCGTTCACCGGGCTGTCCGCGGCGGCCACCGGGCTGGCGCTGAACAACACCGCGATGATCGTGGCCGGCATGATCGTGGGCGCGTCCGGGTCGATTCTCACCAACCTGATGGCCAAGGCGATGAACCGGTCGATCCCGGCCATCGTGGCCGGTGGCTTCGGCGGCGGCGGGGTTGCCATGGGCGGCGACGACGGGGTGGATCGCACGGTCAAGTCGACCAGCGCCGCCGACGTTGCCATCCAGATGGCCTACGCATCGCAAGTGATCGTCGTGCCCGGCTACGGGATGGCCGTGGCGCAGGCCCAGCACGCGGTGAAGGACATGGCCACGCTGCTGGAGGCCAAGGGTGTCGAGGTCAAGTACGCCATCCACCCGGTCGCCGGCCGGATGCCAGGACACATGAACGTCCTGCTGGCCGAGGCCGACGTGCCCTACGACCAGCTCAGGGAGATGGACGACATCAACGGCGAGTTCTCCCGCACCGATGTCACGCTGGTGATCGGGGCCAACGACGTCACCAACCCGGCGGCGCGCAACGACCCGGGAAGTCCCATCCACGGCATGCCGATCCTCAACGTCGACGAGAGCCGCGCGGTGATCGTGCTCAAGCGCTCGATGAACTCCGGCTTCGCCGGTATCGACAACCCGTTGTTCTACGACGACAAGACCTCGATGCTGTTCGGCGACGCGAAGAGGTCGGTGAGCGAGGTGTCGGAGGAGCTCAAGGCGCTGTAGTGCCCGGCTCGCCCGTCAACTCCGTCGGCAGCCGGGCGAACCACTCCAGCACGGCGCGTTCGTAGCAGCGCCCGAAGTCGAGCACTGCCATCGCATAGGGGTCCGGTTCGCTCGGTTCGGCTGTGGCGGCGGTGCGCAGCTGTTCGTAGTGCGCGAGACGGTCGGCGTGCAGGTCGCGGTCGCGCGCAAGGATGGTTGCGAGCCGATTCGGGGCCAGGTGGCGCCCGAACAGGACCGTGAGCAGCAGCGGGATGCGGATGGTTGCCGAGCTCGGACCGCGATCGATCCAGGTGGAGAACGCAGCCCGGCCGGCGTCGGTGATCGTGTAGGGACGGCGGTCCCGTCGACCCCGCGCGCCTGCCTCGAGCAAGCCAGCCTCGGTCATGGCGACGAGCTCTCGATAGACCTGGCTCTGGGTGAGCGACCAGAAGTCGCCGATCACGGTCTGGGCGGTGGCCACGAGGTCCCAGCCGGTCATCGGCCCGTGGTGCAGCAGCCCGAGCAGCGATGCCGCGGTGGGGTTGAGCGGCCGATCACTCATCAGCGCCTCCTGACGTTCGCCGTCTCTGGACATTCCATCTTGACAGGTCGTCGACATCAGCTCGCCCGCGAGGACATGACTATGTGGAGGATAGTGGGAAGGTTTCGGAATCGACCGGGAACCGCCCCCGGTGCGGGGCCTGGCGCAAGCGTCGTACACTGGTGTTTCGCGTGCGCCATCAGGCGCCGGCCCGTTGTGCCTCCCGCACCTCACGGTCCCGGAGTTGCGGCGTGCCTGAGTACAACGCAGTGCCTGAGTACAACGCAGAAGCACCTACATCGTCACGGAACGCGGAGGACATGGCCAAGAAGGACGGGGCGATCGAGGTCGAGGGCCGGGTCGTCGAACCCTTGCCGAACGCGATGTTCCGCGTGGAGCTGGAGAACGGACACCGGGTCCTCGCCCATATCAGCGGCAAGATGCGGCAGCACTACATCCGGATCCTCCCGGAGGATCGGGTCGTGGTGGAGCTGTCACCGTACGACCTCACCCGCGGCCGCATCGTCTACCGCTACAAGTAGTGATCGACCACACCAGAAGGATCGGTAAGTGAAGGTCCAACCCAGCGTCAAGAAGATCTGCGACAAGTGCAAGGT
>JBOHEO010000103.1:0-19268 GCA_050701055.1 Pseudonocardia sp.
CGGCGCAGCCTCCCGGAGGCGGACAACGTCCAGTGAGGACGTGCGAGGAGATGAGTGGGGAGCCTAAGTCGTGCTGTCATGTGTGATGGAGACGAACGTGGGATCGCCTACGGGACGCTGAGTCCTATGGCGACGGAGGCCCCGTAGTAGTCGTGAGAGTAACGCCTCACCAGGGAGGACGGGAGAGCCGTCCACAGCCGGGCGAAGGGGGCCAGGTGATTGGACACCATCGGATCGGGAGGTATGCGAAATGCAGAGCGCCGAAACGGTGCTGGGTGTCCTGCGTGAGATCACCGGAGAGCCCGGTGCCCGGAAACGGGCACGCCGGGTTCGGAGGGAGGCCGCACGGAAAAGGACCTGCACCCGCAGCCACCTCGCCGTGCGGTCGACCCCACCTACAGCTATCAGGCCTGGTATGACGGGGTGACGACCGGGGCGCAGCTGCTGTGGCGGGTCTCGGCGACCCTGCGGCTGCCGGCGCTTGGGTGGCTGCCCGACGGCTCCTTCCACTCGATGCTGATCAACCCGAAGATCCGCGGACGGCGCCGCGAGGCGCTCATCGCCGCCGCGCTGGCCGGGGAGGATCTCGACCCCACCCAGGCCATGGCGGTCCGGGTCGTCGAGTACATGATCGACAACCGGGTCGGTGGGGAGCTGTTCTGCCTGATCACCACCCTGGCCGACCACGAGGCCGCGTCCGCGGTCGAGCTCGCCGCCGCCTACGCGCAGCGCTGGGAGATCGAGCTGTCGTTCGACGAGATCGAAATCCATCAAACAGGCCAGAACCGGGTGCTCCGGTCCCGCACCCCGGAACTGGTGAAACAAGAGATCTGGTCGTTGCTGCTGACCCACTACGCGATACGCCACGTCATGAAAGACGCCGCCGACACCGTCGGCACCGACCCCGACGACCTGTCGTTCATACGCAGCTACCGCGCTATCCGCCGCCAGGTCCCCAACCAGGCGGGTTTTTCCCCCTGACCGACTCGCCGACGCACTCACCGAAACAATCGACGAAATCGTCGAAGAACGCCTCGGTCCGCGCCGGAACCGAACATGTCCCCGGGTCGTCAAGCGATACCGCGCCCACAGCCACCGAATCAAACGAGAAACCGATCGAATCCAAGTCCACCCCGACCCACCAAAGATCCACATCTTCGCGGGTCTGTGCCTAACTTAGCGGCATTGGCCATGGTCCGGCCAGTGCCTTCTCGACCCGGAGGTGGACCGGCCCATCCCCGTACTGACCCGGTGGCACCAGCACCGTCGCCTTTGCCACCCGGCCGGGAATCCTGCCCGTACCCTGCATAACAATCCGCTCCTCTGGACCACGACGGGGTCGGAGAAAGGGGTACACTCCGGCCCCGCCGTGAAGCTGTCTCGTGGTCTCGTGGTTCTCAATTCAATTGGCTTAGGCTGCTGCCGTGATGTGGTCGAACGACACGACGATCGCGGCCGAGCTGGGTGAAGCCGCCATCCCATGCCCCGAAGTTGAGAGTAGTCATCTCTCGATTTTGCAAGAGTTCCTGCAATAGTGTCCTCCGTCGATCAGTAAGGGTCGGATGGTGTCCACGGGATTGATGGACTCGACAGGTGGCCGGGAATCGGGGCACCGGCTACCGGTCGAGAGACTTCGTCGGGCGGGAACTGCGGTGTTCAGCGCCGTGCCCGCCTGATTTCGTCCGCGCGTGACGCGGTGGCGGCCATCGCGCACGGCCACGGTGTCGGCTGGTCGTCGTCGCTCATCCGCACCCTGCCTGTAGCGTTCTGTGGTCGCCGATGGCCGTTCTTATCTCGCGCACGAGCCGATCCCGCTCATCGACATCACGCATCAGACGCACGACAGGCCGGCCGTCGTCGTCCAAGGCGGCCACCGGCCGCGCGGCCTCGACTGGGATGCCGAGCCGTGCGAACATCTGACGTATAGCAGCCTCCGCTGCCTGCACCTGTGGCATGAAACAGGGGCCTCGAGCCCGTGAGAGCCCGTGAGGGGCTACAGTCATTTCGCGTATTCCTTTCCATCTCGATGTGGCGGGTATCCAGGCGGGTTCATATTTAGAAACCGGCTGCGGCCTTTCAAGAAGAAGGTGAATGTGTCGTGCACGGCGCAGGGAACGCGGCGACGCGGCCACAACGAGAAGCTGTTGCGGCATGCCACGCAGCGACCCATATCGTCCACGGGGTGCTCGGCGAGAATCTGCGACGCAGCCCCCAAAATACGAAGCATGTGCTCCGCGACGACCCGATCACCGAAAATTCCGGTCTCTACCGTCTTGACCAGGACCGCGTAACAGCCACGAACTCGCGGTGCTCACTCTCGGGCACGGACCTACTCATAGACGCTGCATCTCCTTACCGCCCTGCTCGCCGGGCGACGTGCTCCGTCGTTGGTGCTGCCGCTGCGGGTGGACGGGTCGGACCGGCGGTGGCTCCGAGACGCGGCACCACCGGCCCGACCCAGCTGGGGAGGCAGCTGATGGAGGCACGAACGCTGAGGCCGCACGGCGCACGTTCGACGCCTCGCGCATCAACGTTATTGCTGGCCAAGACCCGCTCGCCGGTCTAGGTTGTCTTGTTCCAGTCACAAGTTGGCTCCTACGTCTAACAGCGCGCTGCGTAGAAAAAGCAAACCGCAGATCGCAAACTCGATACACCCGGGCAATCCGTGATCTTGTGGGGGCATTCGTCCCTGTCCAACGGGGAATTTTTGCGGGATGCTGTGTTGACGGTATCGTCCTGCCCCGTCCAGAGAGGAGCGCTGCCCTTATGTCAGCCGGGATACGTAGCCAGCGGCAAGGACAGCGGCAGCTGTCTGCGGTGCTACGCGCACAACATAAGACGTGGGGTGAAGTTGCTTATAGCTTCAGCGAGCGGTATCACGTTAACGCTCGGGTTGCGATGAGGATGGCGCACGGATGGAGCCAACGCGACGTTGCCGACCGTTGGAATAGCCGTTGGCCGGCCGAGCCGAAGACGTTCAAGAACTTTTCGTATTGGGAGCTGTGGCCTGCTCCCACTGGATATTCTCCATCACTTGACGTACTTGGCAAACTTGCCGAACTCTACGAATGCAGCATTAGCGACTTAATCCGCGACTGCGGTGGTTTTCGACTGCATGACACTTCCTATCGAGACGCGGTTAAATTGGCGGCCCTGCCCGACGTGCTCGACCACGGTGGTTCCGCGCCAGCCGAAGGTTCGCCGTCGTTGGCGGGGGATGTCGTCGACCTCGTTTCAAGGTTGGAAACAGTCGACGTAAATGAACTCGCGCGTCTCACAACCGTATGGGCGGGCAAGATGAGCAAAGGGGTAAGTAGAAGATCACTGCTGCTCAAACTGAGCGCGGGACTGTCGCTGGCTGCTGCCTCTCCCACACTTGCCGACGACCACGACTATGCCCCAGCTATACCGGATAACCCAATGGACGATGGGTTTTCCGGAGTCTGGCATAGTCAGTACATTTACCCTAGCACAGGGCGAGCCGACAATTTTGTCGGTGATCATTATGTGGTCCTGCGGCAACATGGGAATCGCCTCACTGGGCAAAACCTTCCCCACAGCGTAGGCTCTCGACTCCGCATAGAAATCGCAGTTGATGGACCTGTCGCAACCGGAACGTGGCGCGAAATAACCTCGCCTACTGACTACTACAAGGGTGCGACATATCATGGCACGCTGCAATTCGTGATCGACCCGAGCGGTCGCCGAATGCGAGGAATGTGGCTCGGTTTCGGCCGCGACTTCACGATCAATAGTGGGGAATGGGTGCTCACATGGCAGGAGCCAGCGACAACCAAGGGCACCCAGCGCGCCTATCACCTGAAGGCGTGACACCCTGAAACTCGCAGCGACTACCCGGTGACTACGGCAATGACCTTGGAGTCTTGGGGAAAGAATTCGCGTTCGGCCAGCGCATTGATGCCGTACATCATCTTGGCTACGTAGACCCAGTCTAAAACCAGGCCATGTTGCTGTTGAAATCTGCTGATAAAAGTGTCCAGTTCAGGTTTGCGCCGGGCGAAGCCACCGAAGTGGAACTCGGTATTGATGGACCAGTTTGTTAGAACTTTTCCTGCCGCATCTCTCTGAAGGTGCGCCACATCTTCTTTCAGGAAGTCGTCGCCCTTCAAGGCTGAAAACCCCAGGGCTTTTTGGCCAGGCTTAAGCCCGAGAGATATTCCGGCGAGCGTTCCGCCAGTTCCACACGCGCAACAGACGACATCGAAATCGATGTCGATCTCTTCTGGGAGCTCAGCACAGCCGCGCACAGCAGCGCTGTTGCTGCCACCCTCTGGAATCAGATAGAAATCTCCAAACTGCTCACGCAACGTGTCGAGCACACGAGGAGAATCTTTGACCTTGTAGGTACCCCGGTCCATATAATAGAAAGACATGCCCTTGCGGGCCGCATACGCCAAAGATTCATTTAACGGACGATGCCCCTCACCCCGAATAACGCCGATCGTCCCAAACCCGAAGTAGTAACCCGCTACCGCAGTTGCTCGAATGTGATTCGAGTAGGCACCGCCAAACGTCAAGAGCGTCGAGGCTCCCTGGTCTCGTGCCGCCACGACGTTGTACTTGAGCTTCCGCCATTTATTGCCCGGAATTTCCGGATTTATAAGATCATCGCGTTTCAAAAAGAGGCGAACGCCGAACCGAGTGATCCTCTCGTCGTCCAGCTCCATGACTGGCGACGGCAACCGCAGCGGAATATTCTCCACGAGAAACCATCGTAAGGGCGGCGTCTGTGGACCAGCACGGGGGGTCAACGCGCAGCTGCGGCAGATGTACGACACGCTGCAAAGACCAAAGCCTCGATGCTGCCGCGGGTGCGCAACCAGCTCGACTCTTCAGCCTGAACTCAGGGTCGCGCTAGAGCTTGACCCTCCCGTCTTGACGCTCTGACGAGGCGGCCGACATCGGGCTACTGCTGGAGTGCCTGCGCGACCGCCCCGGCACCGACCAGCCTGAACGTCCACAACTCTCGTCACGTTCCTGCGCGAGGCCGCCGAGTCAAACAGCGACGCCCACGTCCCCGACCTGGCCATGTCGGTGAACAACCTCGCCCTCCAGTTTGCCGAAGCGAGCCGGCGCGAGCAGGCCCTCGCCCTCGCTCACGAGGCAGCCGCGCACTACCACGAACTGGCCCGAACCAGCAGCGACGTATTCGGACCGGCGGCGGAGCAAGCGGATGGTCTGGTGACTGCTCTGGGCGAGAACGAGTTCTAGCTCTCGCCACCGACGCGATTCCGCCGCCCGGCGCCTTGCCGCACGTTCGCATTGTCACCACGACCGGTTCCCGCAAACCAAACGTCCTACAGTCCCCGACCCCACTGCAGCGCCGCCGCGCGAACGTCGGTGGGCCGCTGCTCGGCGATCCGGGCGGCCTCCTCACCGGCCGCCGCAGCGTCGCCAGTAACGACATCCCGCTGACGACATCACTGCGAGGGCGTGATATCAGGCAGGTTCGTCGGGCCGGACGGACATCTGGAGTTCAATCCGTCCTTGACTGCGGCATAGATGACCTCGTTCCTGGGCTCGTCAGCGTGTGGGCCGCCGGCGACGAGCGGCAGGCAAGCCCCCCGGTCGAGCGGGTGCCAGCTACCGTCGGCCTCATCGGGTGCCTCCGTGCTGGCGATGGAGGTGTAGGGGATCCCACCCGGGGTGTCGTCGCCGGCGTTGAGAGCCGTGAGGATCGGCCCCGTCGGGCACTGGTCGGGGACGAATGCGCCGGAAGAGCAGGGATCGAGAAAGGGACCCTCTCCCTTTTTCTTGACGCCGTGCTGCGGGGTGCCGAACGCGGTGTAGCTCGCCACGTTGGGCAGCCCGTTCATGTTCTTGATGTAGTAACGAGTGGACACGCCGCCCATGCTGTGCCCGACCAGGTGCACCTTGTCCGCGCCGGTCTCGGCCTTGATCTCATCGACCCGCTTGGCGATCAACGGCGCGTTGCGGGCGGTGTCGACGCCGGGGGAGCCGAAGTCGACGGTGTAGGCCCGGTAGCCGTCCTCGGTGAGCCAGCGGATCATCGTGTGAAAGTCGCCCGGTTTGCCGAGGCCGCCGTGCGCCAACAGCACCGGATATCGGGGGTCGGCGTGGGCCGGAACGGGCGACCACAGCGCCGTCGCGATCATCAGTACCAGCACACCGAGCAGCGCCCACAACCGCCACGGCGAACCTCGCGACCCAGCAGTACTCGACAACGGGTTCCCTCCCCCACCCCAGGACCGGCTCCCCGAGGGCCTCGACCACCCGGCGCATCGGTCGCTAGTCCAATCGGCCTACTCGACGAGCGGACAGTATCGGCCCGAGTGCGCGACCAGCCATGACATTCGTCGAGCTCGCCCGATCGAGCAACTCATCCGGGCGGTGCGCTCGCCGTGACCCGAACTGATGCGCCCAACCTCACGCCCGCCAAGACCGCGACGAGGCACCAGAAGGTTCATCGACCCAGCGGCCCGCGAACCGGGCTACCCCACCTGGTGCAGCCAGGTGACCGGGGCCCCGTCACCGGCCAGCCGGAACGGCTCCAGCGCCTCATCCCAGTCCGACCCAAGCAGCTCACGTACCCGGCCGGGCACCTGCGCCGCGGGCACGCCGACGAGCAACGCGCGCAGCCGGTCCTCACCCACGACGATGTCGCCGTTGGCACTGGTCCGTCCGCGCCACAACCCGAGTTGTGGGGCATGGCAGAAACGCTCGCCGTCCATGCCCGGGCTCGGCTCCTCGGTGACCTCGAACCGCAGCATCGGCCACGCCCGCAGAGCACCGGCCAGCGCACCGCCGCTCCCGGCCGGACCGATCCAGGTACATTCCGCACGCAACTGACCAGGTGCCGCAGACTGGGCAGTCCATTGCAACGAGACCCTTGTCGCCAGGACTCCCGAAATCGCCCACTCGACGTGCGGGCAAACCGCAGTCGGCGACGAGTGGACGAATACCACTCCGCGTGTACTCACTGCAGACCTCCGCTGTCGACGAGGAACGTCTTCCCCTACGTCCTCGCGTCACGTCGGCTGCACCGAACGGCCCGGGCCTCCACCCGGTTCGGTTGATGTGGTGATCAGTCTGCCGGGTCCGGGCGCCGATAGACAACTCGGGGGCCTTGTCGGCGTGTCGGAGATGTTCGGTCCACACCGGAGCGTGTTCATTTTGTCAGCCAGTACGCCAGCGCTTATCTCGCCGAGGCCCGTGACCCGCTCGACTACCTCGGGGTGATCCGCCCACCGTCGACGAACGTGTTGTCCACGAGGACCGCCGACGCGGGCACCCGCAGCGGCTGCACACCCGCGCCGCGCTGGAACCGGTTTCCGGTGAGGCGCATATCGGTCAGCTCGCTCGCGCCCGTGACCTGATCCACCGTGTACTCCCCGCCGCCCAGGACATTGCCACGGATCAGCACGGATCCGCCCCCGGAGCGGTCACCGGATCGTCCTGGCGCGATGAGCAGGGCGCTGCCGTGCCCGGGGCCGGTGCCCATTTCGACCCGATTGTCCTCGACGAGCACGTCGCCGTCCGGGACGAGGAGTGCCAGCGCGGTCGACTCGGAGCCCGGTGCCGGATCGAAGTCGTGCAACCAGCTGTTACGCATGGTCGCCCCCGGACCCAGCCGCGCGCCGTCGTGGGTGACACCGCTGATCTCGACGCGTTCGGCGGTCCACCGGCTGTCGCCGATGCCGGCTTCCGGGAAGTCCCCGGTGACGGTGGTGTCCTCGATGCGCACCGACCCGCGCTCGGTGGTGCGGATGCCGTAGGGCGAGGCACCGTCACCGGTGATCCGGCTGCGCCGGACGAGGACGTCGGCGGCGTCGACGACGATGCCGCCGCGCACATCCCAGCCGTCGATCACCGTACCCGGCCGGCCGATGATCAGTGGACCCGTCGCGCAGAGGGCGGTGCCGGCCGGTAACCCGACGCTGCCCTGCTCCGGAGCCAGGTATGGCCCGGACACGACGCATCCGACGGCCGCGGCGGCAGGCGCCAGCGCGAGAGCGGCCTCCGATCGGCCGGAGAATGTACTGGCCTCGGTGGCCACAACCACTCCGGCGACGAGCAGGCCGAGGACAGCGACGGCGAGGGTGGCACGCTTCACACTCCCCAGCACCCGCATGGTCCAGCAGCGTACGGCCGGTCGGACCAACAACTCCAGTTGTGTCCGACATAGAGTGAACCAATCGTTACTCTTCGTAGACGGTGACGCCATCCGCGCCCCGGACTCATGGCCGACCGCACCGCGGTCCGGGGCGTGCACGAGGCGGCCTCAACTGCCGAGGACGCGCTGCGGGCGGTGGTGGCAGCGTCGGGCCCAGACGCCGACGAGCGCCAGCGTCGCGGCGAGGATGCACAGCCTGATCCGCAGCACACACGGACAGTCACGACCGGTTTCCCCGCCGGCGTTGCGCCAAGACCTGATGGGTGCGGCCGATGCCCCGTCACGACCGGTCCCCCGCGGGTGCTGCGTCGAGGTACTCCTCGAAGGTGCGGCGGCCGTCCCGATGTTGCGGAGCCAGATGACCACCCTCCCGATAGCCACGCCCCATCGCCCCGGGCAGCCGGATCGGGAGTACGACGCGGCGACGGCCGGTCGCGGCGAGCCAGGCACGGGCCAGATCGGCCATCGGGCGCACCTGCGGCCCGCCGATATCGCAGGCCCGGCCGGTGGGGGCGGTGGTGACCAGCTCCACGAGCCGATTGGCCACGTCGCCGACGTCGACGGGTTGGAAGCTCGTCGCCGCCAGCACCGGCAACACCGGGCTGCGCGACAACCCTCGGAACATCCAGGCGAGCAGATCGTGGAACTGGGTGGCGCGCAGGATCGTCCACGGCATGCCGGCCTGCGCGACCAGCTGCTCGGTGGCCAGCTTCTCACGGTAGTAACCCAGCACGGGGGAGGCTCCGCGCCCCGGGCGTCCCCCGGCATCTGCGAGCACCCGGTCCACCCCGACAATCGAGATGTAGACGAGATGGGGGATGGCGTCGGCGCGCCGGGCCGCGCCGATCAGGTTGCGGGTGGCCGCGGTATCCCGGCGTGGACCGGTGGCGCAGTGCACGATCACCGGGCACCCGCGCACCGCGTCGGCGATTCCGGCGCCGCTGCTCAGATCGCCCGTCACCCGGCCCGGGGCCGCGTCGGACCGGCGGCTGAGCACGCGGGTGTCCGCGCCGGCCGCACGCAGCCGGTTCACCACAACCCGGCCCAGGGTGCCCGTCCCCCCGGTCACCAGAATCGGTCCGTCCATTCCCGCACCCTCCCTCGTCGACGGGTCGCACCGCTCGTCAGGAATGACCGGGCAACGCCTCGAAACGTGACAGCCCTGCGGCACATCACCTGATCCGTCCGGAACCGGCACCCGAGGGCGCCGGCTCCGACCGTGAACCGCGATCAGCTACAGCCGCTGGTGGATCCGCAGCCCTCACACAGGTAGCACGAGCCTGCCGGACGCATCTTCGTGCCGCACGTCATGCACAGCGGGGCGTCGGCGGCCTTGCCCATCCGCAGCTCCAGCAGCTCGGTGGAGCTGCCGACCTCCGCCGGGGCCGGGATCGTACCGACGCGCTGCACCATCCCCGCCGGGCCGGACTCCACGCCGGTGCGCAGGCCCTCCAAGTCGACATCCGGGTAGCCGTCGGCGACCTGGGAGATGCGTTCGTCGGCGGAGAAGATGCCGAGCTGAGTGCGCTTCTCGTGCGGGAGATGGTCCAGCGCGAGCCGCCGGAACAGGTAGTCCAGCACGCTCGTGGCGATTCGGACGTCCGGGTCGTCGGTCATGCCCGCCGGCTCGAAGCGCAGGTTGGAGAACTTGGAGACGTAGAACTCCAGCGGGATGCCGTACTGCAGGCCCACCGAGATGGACATCGAGAACGCGTCCATCACACCCGACAACGTCGACCCCTGCTTGCCGAGCTTGACGAAGATCTCGCCGAGGCCGTCGTCGGGATAGGAGCCGGCCGTGAGGTATCCCTCGGCACCGCCGACGGTGAACGACACGGTCTCGCTCGGGCGCTTCTTCGGCAGCCGACGGCGGACCGGACGCTGCTCCACCGGCGCGACCGGCTCGTGACCGCCCGACGACTTCGCCGCCCTGCCCGCCGACAGCGGCTGGCCGACCTTGCAGTTGTCCCGGTAGATGGCCAGCGCCTTGAGCCCGAGCCGCCACCCCGCGAGGTAGATCTTCTCGACATCCTCGACGGTGGCGGCCTCGGGAACATTGACGGTCTTGGAGATCCCGCCGCTGAGGAAGGGTTGCACACCCGCCATCATCCGCACGTGGCCCATGGCGGCGATCGATCGTTCGCCCATCGCGCAGTCGAACACCGCGTAGTGCTCCGAACGCAAGCCCGGTGCGTCAACGACGTGACCGTGCTCAGCCACGTACTCGACAATCGCCTCGACCTGCTCGGGTTGGTATCCGAGCCGGGTAAGGGCCCGGGGCACAGTCTGGTTGACGATCTGCATGGAGCCGCCGCCGACCAGCTTCTTAAACTTGACGAGTGCCAGGTCGGGCTCGATACCGGTCGTGTCGCAGTCCATCATCAGGCCGATGGTGTTGTGGCTGATGAAACCAGCGGCGACGTAGGTGACGTTCTCGGGAACCGACAGGTCGAAGGTCGGCTGGATACCACCGTCGGTGTTGCTGAACACTGGCTCTAACAGGTAGCCGAGGTGGATGTGGTCCCGGTTTCCACGCTGGGCCGGCTTCAGTTCGGGGAGCAGTTTGTTCTTTCGGTCGCCGATGAACCCGATCACCTGGTCGTAGGCCATTGCGTGATCGAGGTTGCGCAGCCGGATCTGATACATCGGCCCGCCCCGGCCGCTCCCGGCCGTCCGCGTCGTGGTCACCAAGCTGAGGCCGAGGAGCATCGTCCGGATCTCGGCAGCGAACGATTCGGACGCGGTGGACAACGAGGCGACACCGTCGAGCACCGTCCCATCCGCTTCGAACAGTCCGCGAAGGAACGCTGCATAGACCTCGGTGTCGTTGGTCTCCAGCACCGCGGACGGAACGTGTGGTGTCCAGACCTCGCGCTCGGGGTGCGGCCGCCGCTGCGCGAACCCTGCTGCCTGCCACCAGCGGCTGAGCCGGATCGAGTGGAAGGTGACCTGCTGGTGGCCCTCGGCCGGGTCGACGGCAGCCTCCAGTCCGAACAACTGCTTACCCAGGATCCGCAGCCGCTCCATGACGTCGGCGTCCGTGTTCGCCACGCAGAAGCGGAGCCCCTCGGCGTGCAGGCTGCCGTCGCCCATGAAGTAGCCGACCAATTCGGCCAGGTCAGCGTCGATCTCGTTCGGCACCACCAGCCGGGTGTCCGAGGTGTAGTAGGCCTGATCGAGCACCGGCAGTGGCACCTGTCGCGGCTGCCCGACAAGCGTGCCGAGCTGCATGGGCACCAGGTCGCCGGCGGCGACATCGGCCATCCGCTTCCACACCCACTCGCCGGTAGCGGATTCGACAACCTTGATGCGATGGGCAAGCGTGCCCTGGATCGAGTAACCGCCCTGGGTGACGATGCGCCGGGTCGGCTCCTCACCGTTGACGAAGAACCGAGTCGCTCGCCGCGGACCCTCGTCGGTGGATACCTCGATGTCCAGGTGCTGCCAGCGGTCGCCGTATGCCTCACCGATCTCGCCGAGCCGGGCCAGGCCCCGGTCGGTGGTCACGAGTGTGTCGCCCGTCAAACACCCGGTCGGTGCGAGCACGGACGCCTGGGCATTGCGCCACCCGTTGCGCTCGCCGATCGCCAGGCAGTCCTTCCATGCGGTCGTCGCCAGCTTGTGGATCGACGTGCTCGCCGGAAACATGCGTATGTCGTCGTTGGCGGCGGCATGCTTGCGCATGACGCGCTGGTGGGACTCGACATTGCGCCCATAGCCCTCGTACGAGCCGACTATTCCGGCGAGCTCGGCCGAGCGCTTGTAGGCCGCGCCGGTCATCAACGAGGTGATCGCGGCGGCGAGTGATCGGCCACCCTCGGAGTCGTACGCGTGGCCGGTGGCCATCAGCAGAGCGCCGAGATTGGCGTAGCCGATGCCGAGCTGCCGAAACTTCCGGGTGGTCTCTGCAATCGGCTCGGTCGGGAAGTCGGCGAAGCAGATGGAGATGTCCATCGCCGTGATCACCAGCTCGACGGTCTTCGCGAAACGGGCCCCATCGAACTGCCCATCGCTGCCGAGAAATGTCAGCAAATTTAACGACGCCAAATTACAGCTGGAGTTGTCCAGGTGCAGGTATTCACTGCATGGATTAGATGCGCTGATCCGGCCGGATTCTGGGCATGTGTGCCAGTCGTTGATCGTTCCGTCGTACTGGAGGCCCGGATCCGCGCATTCCCACGCGGCTTTCACGATCTCCCGGAGGAGTTTTTTCGCGTCCACCCGCTCGATGACCTCGCCGGTCATCCGGGCGCGCAAGCCGAACTCGGAGCCGGCCTCGACGGCCTGCATGAACTCGTCCGTGACGCGTACTGAGTTGTTGGCGTTCTGGTACTGCACTGACGCGATATCGGAACCACCGAGATCCATGTCGAACCCGGCGTCGCGCAGCACCCGGATCTTGGCCTCCTCCTTGGCCTTGGTCTGTACGAACTCCTCGATATCGGGGTGATCGACGTCGAGCACGACCATCTTCGCCGCGCGGCGAGTGGCACCGCCGGACTTGATGGTGCCCGCGCTGGCGTCGGCGCCGCGCATGAACGACACCGGACCCGAGGCAGTGCCGCCGGAGGAGAGGAGCTCCTTGGACGAGCGGATGCGCGAGAGGTTGAGGCCGGCGCCGGAACCGCCCTTGAAGATCAGCCCCTCCTCGCGGTACCAGTTGAGGATCGACTCCATGGTGTCGTCGACGGCGAGGATGAAGCAGTTGTGCACGCGCAAGCCGCCGGCGAGGAACTCGCCGGACTCGGTCTGGATGTCGTAGACCTCCTGCGCTCCGAGTTCCTTCACAGCGGCGACCTCGACGCGCTGGACGTGCCGCGGCGAACGATCAGCCAGGTCGACCGAGTGCCATTCGAGCTGGTCGCCGGGGACGAGCGTGCCGGCTTCCGCCCAGCGGCCGGTGCCGTTGCCGGTACTCTTCCACACCACGTGGTCCGGGGTCAGGTCGAGCGTGTGGCCCGCCCTGGTGTGCAACCGCAGCACCTCGCGCACGCCGTTCGCCTTGGTCGCGACGATGGCGGTGAGACCGTGCGCGTCGAACACCTTGGCGCCGACGGCATCGCGCTCGACCAGCTCACCGATGGGGATCAGGCCGGCCGGGGTACTGACCAGCTCGTCGTACGCGAGGCACGCCGAGACTTGTTGAGGACTGGACGTACCCACGTTGAACCACACCGGTGAGTTGAAGCTGAACACCTGGTGCAGCAGCATCCAGGTGAGCTCGTGGGCGAACACCTCGGCGTCCTCGGCGCCGGCGAAGTAGCCGTGCTCGACCCCGGCGCGGTGATAGACCCCGACGACCCGGTCGATGAGCTGGCGCAGGCTCGACTCGCGCCGCGCCGATCCGGCGGCGCCTCGGAAGTACTTGCTGGTGACGATGTTGGTGGCATTGACCGACCAGAAGTCGGGGAACTCGACGCCGCGCTGCTCGAAGTTGACCGTGCCGTCGCGCCAGTTGGTCATCACGACGTCACGCCGCTCCCAGCTGACCTCGTCGTAGGGGTGCACCCCGGGGGTGGTGTGCAGCCGCTCGACGGTCAGCCCGGTGGGCCGCTCGCGCTCGGTGCCGGACGTGGCGCCGTGGTCGGTGTTACCGATGGTCTCGGTCATGCTCTCCCTTTCCTGCGCGCTGACGGCTGGGTCGTCGGCGCTGCTGCGACTGACTGGCTGGCTGGCGGTCAGGCGGTGGGACCGGTGGGTTCGCGAAGGTTTGCGATCTCCTTCTCGAAGTCCTCGACGGAGGAGAACGCGCGGTAGACGCTCGCGAAACGCAGGTAGGCCACCCCGTCGAGCTCACGCAACGGCCCGAGAATGGCGAGCCCCACCTCATGGCTGGGGATCTCGGCCGTGCCACCGGCCCGAACGGACTCCTCGACGCGGTGCGCGAGTTGCTGGAGCGCGTCCTCGTCGACCGGGCGCCCCTGACATGCCCGCCGCACCCCCCGCACCACCTTCTCCCGGCTGAACGGCTCGGTGACCCCACTGCGCTTGACCACGGCGAGGATCGCCTCCTCGACCGTGGTGAACCTGCGGCCGCACGAGGCGCAGGATCGTCTGCGCCGGGTGGCCGCGCCGTCCTCGACCTCGCGAGAGTCGATCACTCGGCAGTCCGAGTGCCGGCAGAACGGGCAGCGCATCGATCCGACCCCGCATTCCTCCGCTGGTGAACCTGGCCTGATGGACGAATGCCAGCAGTGTAACCACAACATGTAGTGCCCTGGGAAGCAGTGTGCCCCTATCAGTGCCGAGTGGGCCACGACTGACCCGAACCCGTCCGGTATGCACGATCCCGCTCAGCCATTCGTGATCCACAACACCTGGCCGGGGCGTAGCCGGACGGACGTGAGGGAGTTGTCCATGACGATGCGCTCGGCGACCCCGGCGAGCTCAGGCCCGGAGGCGGCCGGAGCGACCCGGCGGGCCACATCCCACAGCGTCTCCCCGGGGGCGACCGTGACCATCGTCGCGCCGGGGACGACCGGTACGGGGACGGGGGCCGGCCAGGAGGTGGGGAGGACGGCGGCCGGACCCACCGAGGCCGGCCCTCGCTCCGACCCGCCGACGCCGGCTACCAATCCGAGCCCCACCACGACCGCCGCCGACGCCGCGATGACCCCGAGTACCGCCGCCCCCCGCAGCACCCGCTCGCCCCATCGGGAACCTGGCCGCACCGCTGACCGTCGTCCCACCAGCACCCGACCTCGGGCCCGGACCGAGGGGTGACGCGGAAGCGCGGGGCGCACCGCCAGCGACACCACCGACGGACGCGACGGACGCGGACCGGGCGCGCGACGGCGCTCCCGGCATCGACCGTGCTGATCCATCGACTGCCCGGCCCGCCGGGTCTCTGACATTCCTGCTTCCGAACCCGCGCCGACCTCGATCTGCTCGCGCATCCTCCGTCGCCTCCGCATCTGGTAGCTCGCCATCCGAGACGGATACCGCCGAGCGCCCAAACATGCGTTCGAACGAGCGCTCGATGGATGTGTACCACCGAGCACCGACAGAATCGAGAATCCGCGGCGTGTCCTTCGAACATGTGTTTGGCCGAACCGGCGATGAGGGCTACCGTCGCAGTCGCGAAGGCGGTACCCGGCACTCGGTGTCGATGCCCGGGCCCGCGAGCGACCCTTCCGGTGAGCGAGCAGCACGGCACGAGTCGGCCGGAGACGGACCAACGAACGAGGAGGCGCGAGGAGATGGCAGGGGACGAGTCCGATACCGGGCCCGGCAGCGGAGCAGCCACGGAGGGCAAGGCGTCCGGGCAGGTGGAGACGTTCCCGGACCCACCTGTCGAGCCGGCCAGTCTGACGCCGCGCCAGCGCAGGGTGTTGGAGGTCATCCGGGATTGGGTGCAACGGTTCGGCTACCCGCCCAGCGTGCGGGAGATCGGCGACGCGGTCGGCCTCACGTCGACCTCGTCGGTGCACCACCAGCTGCGCACCCTCGAGCGCAAGGGCTACCTGCGGCGCGACCCGAACCGCACCCGCGCGGTGGACGTCCGGGGGCCCGACGAGCCGGCCGCTGTCGACGAGTCGGCGCCGAGTCGGGAGGCCATCGAGGACGAGGACACCGGGTCGGGCGAGGAGAATCCGGTGCCGACGTTCGTGCCGCTGCTCGGCGACATCGCCGCAGGCGGGCCGATCCTGGCCGAGCAAGCAGTGCAGGCTGTGTTCCCGCTGCCTCGGGAGATCGTGGGCGCGGGCACCCTGTTCCTGCTCAACGTGCGGGGCGACTCGATGATCGGGGCGGCCATCATCGACGGCGACTGGGTCGTGGTGCGCCAGCAGCCCGTCGCGGAGAACGGTGAGATCGTCGCCGCAATGATCGACGGAGAGGCCACGGTGAAGACGTTCAAGCGTCGCGACGGGCACATCTGGCTCCAACCGGCCAACCCGGCCTACGAGCCGATCCTCGGCGACGACGCCACCGTACTGGGTCGGGTGGTAGCCGTACTACGCAGGCTGTGACGACGAGGCGGGCAGCCCGCTCCCTGATCGACGAACTGGAACGCGCAACCGCAAAATCCGCGGCGCAGCGTTCCGAAGTTCAGCGTGAACCGTCCTCGTTCGCCGCGACACCCGAGACCGGGTACCCGACGCCGGCCAGGGCGGAGCCGCCGCCCTGCCGATCAGGCAGCACCGCCGCGCGATAAGGCAGCACTGCCGTGGCCAACTCGGCGCCCACCCGGGCGTGCAGCCAGGTGCCCTCGGCAGTGTGCTCCTCGGCGAGCACGTCGCCCTCGGCATGCACCCGCGCCGCCAACGATCCCTCTGTGTACGGCAGCAGCAGCTCGACGACCAGCTCCGGACGCGGCAGCAGCTCGGCGATCCGCCCCCGCAACCGGGCGATGCCGGCGCCGCTGTGCGCCGAGACGAAGACCGCGTCCGGCAGCAGATGGCGCAACCGGGCCAGCTGCAGGTCCCCGGCGGCGTCGGACTTGTTCACCACCAACAGCTCGCGCGGCATCGTGGCGGTGTCGGACTCGGCCTGCTCCCCGACCTCGACGAGCACCTGCCGGACGGCCTTGATCTGGTCCTCGGGCAACGCGTCGGAGGCGTCGACCACATGCACGAGCAGGTCGGCATCGGCGGTCTCCTCCAACGTGGAGCGGAACGCCTCGACGAGCTGGTGCGGGAGATGCCGGACGAACCCGACAGTGTCGGTGAGGGTGTACACCCGCCCGTCCTCGGTGGCGGTGCGGCGGGTGGTGGGGTCGAGCGTGGCGAACAGCGCGTCCTCGACGAGCACCCCGGCCCCGGTCAGCGCGTTGAGCAGGCTGGACTTGCCGGCGTTGGTGTAGCCGACGATGGCCACGCTCGGCACCTCGCGGCGCAGCCGCTTCCCGCGCTGGGTCTCCCGGACCTGGCGCATCGCCGCGATGTCGCGACGCAGCTTGGACATGCGGTGGCGGATCCGGCGACGGTCGAGCTCGATCTTCGTCTCGCCGGGACCGCGGCCGCCGAGCCCGACGCCGCCCGCCGCTCGGCCGCCGACCTGCCGAGACAGGGCCGCACCCCAGCCGCGCAGTCGGGGCAGCAGGTAGGACAGCTGGGCCAGCTCGACCTGCGCCTTGCCGTCGCGGGAGCGCGCGTGCTGGGCGAAGATGTCGAGGATCAGCGCGGTGCGGTCGATCACCTTGACCTTGAGCTTGTCCTCCAGCTGGCGTAGCTGGCCGGGCGAGAGCTCGCCGTCGCAGATCACGGTGTCGGCACCGGCGGCCTGCACGGCGTCGCGCAGCTCGACGACCTTGCCCGAGCCGATGAAGGTGGCGGGGTCGGGGCGGCTGCGCCGCTGCATCAGACCGTCGAGCACCTGGGAGCCCGCGGTCTGGGCGAGCCGGGACAGCTCGGTCATCGATGCCCGGGCCTGCTCGGGGCTGCCCTCGGTCCACACGCCGACGAGCACCACGCGCTCCAGCCGCAGCCGGCGGTACTCGACCTCGGTGACATCGGTGAGCTCGGTGGACAGTCCCACGATCCGGCGGAGGGAGGAGCGTTCCTCCAGATCCAGATCGCCTGTGGACAGCACGGTGGGCAGAGTAGGAGTGGTCGCGTCAACGCGAGCGGGGGATTCAGTCATCGTGGTAGCCATACTCCCAGACGAACGCCCTGCACGTCCTGGTGATTCCGGGTCACAGCTGATTCCGGGACCCAGCGATCTCATGCACAGAAGTCTCCATGCCGCAGATCCTGCACCCCCACCCCGACATTTCCCCACGCTCAGCGTTACGCCTCCTGGGTGAACCCCGCCCACCAGGACCGGGACAGCGCGCCGTGAGCGACGAGCACAGCAGGCCCGTGCAGCGTTGTGGTGGCCTCATCGACGGTGACCCGCAGCCGTCCGCCGGGCGTGCGCACCCCCACGGTGCCGGTGGGCGACCCGGCCTCACGCAGCGCCGCCACCACGGCCGCAACGGTGCCGGTGCCGCAGGAGCGGGTCTCCCCCACGCCGCGCTCGTGGACCCGCATCGCCACCTCATCCGCGTCGATCGGCGAGACGAACTCGACGTTCACCCCGTGCGGGAACAGCGCCGGGTCGTGGCCGGGGGGTACCGCGAGGTCCAGGCCGTCCAGCGGCACGGCGGTGACGCACGCGAGGTGCGGATTGCCGAGGTCGACCGCGACCCCGGGGAACGCGTGGCCGTCGACGCTGGCGGTGCTCGGTTCGCCGACGGTTGCCGCCCCCATGTCGACGGCCACCTCGCCGTGCGCGCCGTCGCCGTCGGCGAACCGCACCCGCCGGATCCCGCCCTGGGTGCCCAGGAGCAACTCGCCGTCCGGGCCCGCGGGCAGCCACCCGGCATGGGCGAGGTACCGCGCGAAGACCCGCACCCCGTTGCCACACATCTCCGCGACGCTGCCGTCGGCGTTGCGGTAGTCCATGAACCACTCGACGCCGGGCACCGGTTCGGGTGGACCGGGCTCCGCCCCGGACCGGTGCAGCGCCGACCACCGAACGACCCGCAGGACCCCGTCAGCGCCCAGGCCACGGCGACGGTCACAGAGCGCCGACACCCGGGCCGGGGTGAGATCCAGCGCCCCGTGCGGGTCGGGGAGCAGCACGAAGTCGTTCTCGGTCCCGTGGCCCTTGACGAACTGCACGTCGACCTGCACGTCACCGAGCCTACGGTGGCCCGACCCCGCGGTCGCGCAGCGCCGTCCAGGCGTGTTCGACCAGGTCGGACCCGCCGTCCAGCCAGTGCACGCGGCGGTCGCGACGGAACCAGGAGCGCTGGCGGCGAACGAACCGTCGGGTGGCGCGCACGGTCTCGACAGCAGCGGCGGCGAGGTCACCCGGTCCGTCGAGCGCGGCAAGCACCTGCTGGTACCCCAATGCCCGCGACGCCGTGCGACCCTCCCGCAACCCGCGGGCGGCGAGTGCCCGGGTCTCGGCGACGAGCCCGGCCGCGAACATCCGGGCCACCCGCCGGGCCACCCGCTCGTCCAGCTCGGCCACCGGCCGGTCAACGCCGAGCAACACCGCGCCGTAGCGCGGCACTCCATCGGTGGCCAGCCGGGCCGGGAACGGCCGCCCGGTCAACGCCACGACCTCCAGCGCGCGCACGATCCGGCGGCCGTTGCTCGGCAGCACCACCGCGGCCGCGGCCGGG
>JBOHEO010000104.1:0-19198 GCA_050701055.1 Pseudonocardia sp.
GCCCGGCAGCGCACCGCCGACGTCCGCCTCGGTCGCCGCGCCGACCAGCTCCGGTAGCGCCCGGTGCACCCGCGCCACGGTGGCCGGGTGCAACCCGTGCGCCACCTCGTCCACCGCGCGCCCCAGTACCGCGACGACGTCGGCCGCGGTGAGCCCGCAGGCCACGAGCACGCCCGCGTCCATCCCCGCAAGCCGGGCCCCGGCCACCGCCGCCGCGCACTCCACCGCCGCTACCCGGCCCGGGTCGGCGCCGGTCACCAGCGCCGCCCAGGCCCGGACGAACGCCCGCTGTGCCGCCGAGCCGTCCGCGTGCGCCACCCGGACCCGTTTCAGGTCACCGACCTCGCGGAACAACCCGCGGGTCGCGGCCAGCCGGGCGGCCGGGAGCGCGGTCGCGCCGGCCGTCACCACCCCACCTCGCGCAGGCTCGCCGTAGCCGTACCGGGGCCGTGCCGCATCCGATGACCGGCCCGCTGCTGCCTCGGATGGTGAGCTCGCAAGCGCGTTCACCGGTCCCTGTCCAGCCAGTCGAGCAGCGCCCGCTCCTGCGCGTGCAGCGAATGTTCGGGCGTCCGACCGTCCTTGGTGATCGGCTTCTTGAAGAAGTAGCCGAGCTGCTCCTGCGCTCCACCCTCGCCGCGGCGGCGCGCCTCGGTCACGAGCCGGACGAGCTCCAGCACGAGCGGGGCGGCCAGGATCGAGTCGCGGCACAGGAAGTCGACCTTGAGCTGCATGCGCTGGCCCATGAAGCCGACCAGGTCGATGTTGTCCCACGCCTCCTTGGCGTCGCCGCGCGGGCGGTAGTAGTCGATGCGGACGATGTGGTCCTCGACCTCGTAGCCGAGAATGGAGTCGAGCACCGACCCCTTCGTGTCCAGCTTGCTGGCCAGCGAGGACGGGTCGTCGAGGATCCGGCCGTCGCGGTTGCCCAGGATGTTGGTCGAATACCAGCCGTCCACGGTCAGCGCGCGCGAGCGGAACGCCGGCGCGAGCACGGTCTTGATCAGCGTCTGACCGGTCTTGCCATCCTTGCCCGCCACCGGAACGCCCTCGCGCTCGGCCAACGCCAGCAGCGCCGGCACGTCCGGGCCCAGACTCGGAGTGAAGTTGACGACCGGGCAGCCCTCGATGATCGCCGCGTAGGTGTAGATCATCCCGGGGGTGATCACCGGCTCGTCGACGTCGAGGCCCTTCTCGAAGGTGTCGATGTCGGCGAGCACGGGCGAGGTGAGGTCCGGGCAGGCCTCGGTGGAGCCCAGGTTCACCACGACGACACTGTCGAGCCCGTGCTCCTGCCGAAACCGCCGCAGGTCGGTACGGAGGTGCGCGACCCGCTCGCGCAGCGGGCCGGCCGCGACCACGTTCGCCCCGGCGGCGTTGCGGCAGTAGACCGGGTCGACCACCGCGGGCCACGGCTCGATCTGCTGCAACGGTTCGGCCACGGCCTCGATCTGCGCGGGTTCGAGCACGCGGTGCAGGTGCGCGGCCTTGGCGAGGTTGCTGGAGTCGAGGTCCCAACCGCCGAACACCAGCGACTCGTAGGGCAGGAGGTCGGCTCGGTGTGCCAGCGGCAACCCGGCCGTGCCGATCGTGCCCAGCTTCAACTGCTCGATCCCGGCGATCGCGGTCGTCGCGACCGCACCGCCGAGCCCGACGATCGCGACGCCGGTACGGGCGCCCTCGATGTGGTCCTGCGGTGTGCACTCGACCGGCATGAAGTCTTTCCTCTCGTCAGGCGTACTCCTGCGCCGGGCATCCGAAGTCGTCGCGGGCGGCGCGGTACTGGTCGGGGTATCTGCCCGATCACCGAGTGGGGTGGCCAAGCTCATTGCCTGCTCCTCAATGGCGCGGTGACGGCTGATGGAGCTTCCGGGTCGCCACGGTTACCGGCTGCCTTCCGCACGCACCGCGGCCACCGACGACGACCCGGGTCGGGGGGCTGCGCCGCCCGCCGGTCCGATCAGCATGCACGGCCGCGGCCCACCGCGCGACTTGAAACGGATTCGCAGCGGTTCGACCATGACACTCTCGCTGACTGGAAGGTCGGTCACCTCCTCGTCGAACTCCGCACGGGGCGCTTCACCGGCACTCGCTTCGATATCGTGACGGTCGCCGACTCGCGCGAGCAGATCACGACGATGGGTGGCGTCCGCATGGTGCCTGACGCGCTGCTCGCCGACCTCGACCCCGCTGTCAGCGACCTCCTCGTCCTGCCCGGCGCCCAGATGTGGGACGCCGGCGGCGGGGACGCGTTCGCTGCTGCCGCGGGGCGTTTCCTCGACGCCGGAGTCCCCGTGGCGGCCATCTGCGGCGCCACGGCCGGCCTCGCCCGGGCCGGACTGCTCGACGAGCGCAACCACACGAGCGCCACCGCCGAGTACCTGGCGGCGACCGGATACGCGGGCGGCGACCGCTACGTGGACGAGCGCGCCGTCATCGACGGCGACCTCGTCACCGCCGGCCCGCAGTCCCCGGTCCAGTTTGCGCGGGCGACCTTGGGGCGCCTCGGGTTGGCGTCCGGCCCGACGCTCGACGCCTACAAGCTGCTGGGTTGCACGGAGGCGGGGTACTGGACGATCCGTCGGATCACGCTGGTGCAGCGGCCCTGGGCCGCCCGGATCGGAGCCGAGGTGGGCGCCGACGAGCTCCAAGAGGCGCTAACGACCATGGGGCCGGATTCATGCCGCAACGGGGAGGGTGGCAATCCATGGCCGCAATGGAGGCGGTCACCGCAAACCCGGCCGGTCACCGCAGAACGAGGTGTCGGAAAGGATCCTTCAGAGGTGCGGTTGGCAGGCCTTCCCAAGTACTCCACGCGGCCGATGGACAGGCATTAGCCTGTGGACATGCTGGCTGGTCTCTCAGCGCGCCTGGCTGTGATCGTGAACGCGTTGCCGCTGCAGCCGCACACACGCGTCCTGGAGATCGGGTGCGGCCCAGGCGCAGCCGCACGTGCAGTGGTAGCGCGCCTCGTCACAGGCCACATCCTCGCCATCGACCGATCTGCGAAGGCGGTCGCTCAGGCGCAGGCCAACGCGACCCAGGAGATCGCCTCAGGACGCATGAGCGTCCGCCACATCGCGATTGAGAACTTCGCCCTTCAGCCCGACGAAGCGCCCTTCGACATCGTCTTCGCAGTCCGGGTCGGCGCTCTGGACGGTCGCCATCCGAAGGCAGGGCAGCAGGCGCTGGAGCGCATCGCCGTGGTGCTGGCGCCAGGTGGCCAGCTCTTCATCGACGGAGGCCAGCCGACAACCTTCGTACCCATGCGGCCGCGCCCGGCCCGACCGGCAGGAACTGCCGCAGCGGCAGGTTGATGTAGAACAGGCCGACCTTGGGTCGAGCAGGTCGGTCAGCAGCCCGCGTGGCGGCCCTGCCCCCTCTTACGGCGCGACGCGGTCGGGGAGCAGGGCGGCGGCGGCCCGCTCGGTCTCGGGTGACGCGGTCGCGATGACCTCGTCGAGGGTGTGGAGTGCGGTTTCGAGTTCGCCGATGGCGCTGGTGAGCCGGCCGCGCTCGCGATGGAGATTCGAGACAGCGCCCAGCCGGTCACGGTGGTCGGACTCGGTGCGATGGGCAGAGCACTGGCCCGGGCGTTCCTGGACGCCGGGCATCCGACGACGGTGCCGAAGCGGTCGGCTGCCCCATCTCGACCCGAAGCAGGAGTTCCACCGTGGAGGGGCTCGTCGAACGCGTGGCGGGCGATCCCGACACCGTCACCCTGGTCCCCGCCGCCTGGCCGGTCCCCGACGGGTCCAGATTTGTCACGGTTGCCGTGCATCCCGTACCGCTGTTCCCGATGTACGCCGTATGGAAGCGCGCCGCCCCCACCCACTCCTGCCCGCCCTGCTCCGCACCGTCCGCGCTAGCCGCCACGGGTCCCGCCCCATCAATGACGACCACTGGCTACCAGCCGCAGCGCGGCGGGACAAGAAGAGCAACGAAACACTCATCTCGTGAGGAACCGCCTGGGGAAGTCGTCCCACACTGAATGCTCAGCGACAATGACCGGATGGATACCGGCCCAGACGACGTCGCCGGCCCAGACGCGCCCGCTTATTCGACCGGATGGGTGGCTCGACGGCTGGGCATCACGCCGGCGACCTTGCGTACCTGGCACTACCGCTATCGCATCTGCCCCACCGACCGGACCGCGGGCGGACATCGTCGCTACCGTCCGGAAGATCTGCACCGGCTTGAGCGGATGCGCAGCCTGGTGCTCGCCGGACTGCCCACAGCAGAGGCCGCCCGGGTCTGCGCACACGCCGGGTCCGAGTCCGAGCCCACTGCCGTGCCCGGTGGGCCGGCGCGTCGCCGAGGCGGCGGACGGGCCCTCGCCCTGGACGGTGCGGATCCTGAACTGCGGCGGCTGGGCGGTGCGGCGATGGCACTGGACCAGCCCACCGTCGCGCGCGTGGTCACCGGCGCATTACGCCGCCACGGCGTCGTCGCGACCTGGGAACAGCTCCTGGTCCCGGTGCTCGGCAGCATCGGTGAGCGCTATGCCCGGTGTGGCGACTGCGTCGACGTCGAGCACCTGTTCACCGACTGCGTGCGCGCGGCGCTCTCGGTGATCCTCACCCGGCGCCGCCGCTGGGACAGCTACCCGCCAGTCCTTCTCGCATGCCTGGACCAGGAGCAACACACCCTCGCCCTGCACGCGCTGGCCGCGGCCCTCGCCGAGACCGGCTGCCCGAGTCGGGTTCTGGGCGCATCCGTCCCCCCCGACGCACTGGCCTCGGCGGCCCGTCGGATCAACCCGCGTGCGGTGTTCGTCTGGGCACAGACCGAACACACCGCCCGTCCAGCAGACCTGCAGGCCCTGCCCCGGCAGCGGCCACCCACATCCATCGTCGTCGGTGGTCCCGGATGGCAGGGCCACGACCTCCCACCTTCCATCGCCCGGGTCAACACGCTCACCGCCGCCGTCCACGCCGTGTGCCGCGACCTCAGCGCGTCGCCACCGCAGTAGTACAGGATCTTCTCGCGCACTGAATCCGACCGCGGCTACAGCGACGTGATCAGCCGGTCCACCCGCTCGTCGACGGACCGGAAGGGGTCCTTGCACAGCACGGTGCGTTGCGCCTGGTCGTTGAGCTTGAGGTGCACCCAGTCCACCGTGAAGTCCCGCCCGGCGGCCTGCGCCGCGGCGATGAAGTCGCCGCGCAGCTTGGCCCGGGTGCTCTGCGGCGGAGTGTCCTTGGCGGCCTCGATCTCACCGTCGTCGGTGACCCGGTCGACCATGCCCTTGCGTTGCAGCAGGTCGAACAGGCCACGACCGCGCCGGATGTCGTGGTAGGCGAGGTCGAGCTGGGCTACCCGGGGGCTGGCCATGTCGAGCCCGTTGCGCAGCCGGTACCGCTCGATGAGCCGGTGCTTGATCGCCCAGTCGATCTCGCGGTCGATCAACGACAGATTCTCCTGCTCGACGGCGTCGAGCGTGCGTCCCCACAGGTCCAGGACGCGGGCGATGATCGGGTCCGCGCTCCCCCGGGTCGACACGTGGTCGACCGCGCTGGCGTAGTACTCCCGCTGGATGTCCAGCGCGCTGGCCTCGCGACCGCCGGCGAGCCGGACGGTACGGCGTCCGCTGAGGTCGTGGCTGATCTCCCGGATGGCCCGGATCGGGTTGTCGAGGGTGAAGTCCCGGAACTGGACGCCGGCCTCGATCATCTCCAACACCAGCGTCGCCGACCCCACCTTGAGCAGGGTGGTCACCTCGGACATGTTCGAGTCGCCGACGATGACGTGCAGGCGCCGGTAGCGCTCGGCGTCGGCGTGCGGCTCGTCGCGGGTGTTGATGATCGGCCGGGACCGGGTGGTGGCCGACGACACGCCTTCCCAGATGTGCTCGGCGCGCTGCGACAGGCAGAAGACCGCCCCCCGCGGAGTCTGCAGCACCTTGCCGGCGCCACAGATGAGCTGGCGGGTGACCAGGAACGGCAGCAGCACGTCGGCGATCCGGGAAAATTCACCTGCACGAGCCACGAGATAGTTCTCGTGGCACCCGTAGGAGTTGCCGGCCGAGTCGGTGTTGTTCTTGAACAGGTAGATGTCGCCGCCGATGCCCTCGTCCACCAGCCGCCGCTCGGCGTCGACGAGCAGGTCCTCGAGGATCCGTTCCCCCGCCTTGTCGTGCGTGACGAGCTGGGCGAGCGAATCGCACTCGGCGGTGGCGTACTCCGGGTGCGAGCCGACGTCGAGATAGAGACGTGCGCCGTTGCGCAGGAACACGTTCGACGACCTGCCCCACGAGACGACCCGGCGGAACAAGTAGCGCGCCACCTCGTCCGGGGACAGGCGACGCTGGCCATGGAAGGTGCACGTGACGCCGAACTCCGTCTCGACACCATAGATCCGCCGCTGCATCCCGTCAGCGTAAGCGGAGAATGCACCTTCATGTCAGGACTCCGGGCCGGGTTGTCCGGCGCGGCGCGTCCTCGGGCCGTAGGGTCGCGTCGTGATTGCCAGGTTCCGGCACGCCGCTGACGGGGTGAACGAGGTCGATCGGGCGATCTCCCGAACGATCTCGACGCTACCGCCGTGCGGGCTCGATCCCGCGATGAAAGCGCTGTCCAGGGCCGCGAACCACAGCGTGCTCTGGTTCGCCGTCGCCGGGCTGCTCGCGGCGCGACGCGGCGCGAGCCGGAAGGCCGCATCACGCGGTGTTCTGGCGATCGCCGGGGCCAGCACGGTGGCCAACGCGATCCTCAAGCCGATCCTGCCGCGGCGGCGCCCGGCCGCCTCTGAACTACCGGCCTACCAGACCCTGGCCAACCCGCCGACGTCGTCGTCGTTCCCGTCCGGGCATGCCGCCTCAGCTGCCGCGTTCGCCACCGCCGTGACGCTGGAGAGCCCCCGGCTGGGTCTTGCGTTGGTCCCGCTCGCGGCGTCCGTCGCGTACTCGCGGGTGCATGTCGGGGTGCACTGGGCCTCCGACGTCGGTGCGGGCGCCGCGGTGGGTGCCGGCATCGCGCTCGCCACCCGCCGCTGGTGGCCGGTGCGGCGCAGCGATGAGGCGCTGGCCCGGCCGATGGACACGGTACCGGTGCTGCCCCGGGGTGAAGGCCTGGTTCTGGTGTCCAACCAGCGTTCCGGTGATCCGCTCTACGATCCCGCCGATGAGCTCATGGCCGCGCTGCCCGACGCGGTAGTGCTGCGCGCCGACCCGGCCGTCGACCTCAGCACCCAGATCCACACCGCCGTGACCGAACGCATCGGCTGGGTGAAGGCTATCGGGGTGGCTGGCGGGGACGGCACGGTGGCGGCCGGCGCGGCGGCCGCCGAGCAGCACCGGCTGCCGCTGGTGGTGGTGCCGACCGGCACGCTCAACCACTTCGCGCGCGACGTGGGCGTCTACGACCTCCAGGAGGCGGTGGACGCCACCCAGGCCGGGGAGGCCGTGGCCGTCGATCTCGCGCTGGTCGAGGTGCACCCCGGACGCGGTACCGACCCGGAAAGTGACGTGGTGAAGCGGGTGCGCTGTTTCATCAACACCGCGAGCCTGGGGTCCTATCCCGACCTCGTGCGGCTGCGCGAGAGTTGGCAGTCGCGCTGGGGCAAGTGGCCGGCCTTCGTCGCGGCCCTGGTGGTGGTGCTGCACAAGGCCGAGCCGGTCAAGGTGAAGATCGACGGCAAGTGGCACTCGGTGTGGTTCCTGTTCGTCGGCAACGGGCCCTATCACCCGCGTGGGATGGTGCCGGCGTGGCGGCCGACGCTCGACTCCGGCCTGCTCGACGTCCGCTGGCTCCGCGCCGACCTGCGCTTCTCCCGGCTTCGGGCGGTCAGCGCATTGATCTTCGCGGCGCTGGGGCACAGCCGGGTGTACGGCCAGCACGAAGTGGCCGAGCTGGACGTCGAGCTGGCCCGTCCGGGGATGCTCGCCACCGACGGCGAGGTCGTCGAGACCGCCGGACGCTACACGTTCCGGGTGGCGAAGGAGCCGATCCCGGTGTATCGGCGGGACGAGCGTCGGTGGACGGGGCGGGATCGGCCGTTCGTGGGCTGAGACGTTCCTGACCATCGCCGCCTTTCGCCTCACGCGACACCCCAGCCACAAGCGCAAACTACACCCATGTGATCTTCACGAAGCGGCATTGCCGTATGAGCGCTGGAGGCTGACGGAAGATCGACATCATGCGCGGTGAGTCAACACAGCCCCAGCCGACCAACTCAACGAGTCCCCTGAACGTGATGTCCCGCAAAGGTTGACAGGTTTGGAGACGTCGCGGACGATGGTGTCGATGTAGCTGTGGCGTTTTACCCCGCTTCGATTCGTATGGGCGAGTGCTGCAGAAGCGTTCTCTCGGCGGCTAAATGGAGGGGGCCGCCGCTCTGGTAAGCTGCCCGTGACATGACATAACGGTTACTGCGACGCGCCGGCGAGTCATCACGACACATCTGAAATCACCTGACCGCCACACGCCGACTGGCGCATCGGAGCACTAGCAACCGAAATCTGCGGCGTGTTGTTGCATGGGCGCGTCCGTTATCGGGCAGTTGTCGATACCGCCGCAGGCCGATCCGGTGAGGTGGTAAAATGATGAACGACACACACTGCGTGCTGATTGGCTTCAACGAGGTCGGGTTCGCTGATTTCGCCCGAGCCCAACAACAGTTCGCCCACATGTCCGGAGCGTACAGCGAGCTGCAGACGAATTCTGTGCTGCTCGCCGACGAACGCCTGACGTACATGGACCTGCTCAATCGGGTGCGCACGGCGCAAACGGGCCGGTCGAGCGAGCTGAGCGCGTTCAGAATGCCGAGCCTCGGCGTTGCCTACCTGGCCAGTTACCTGTTGCGACGCGGCTTCGAGATCGAGATTGTGAACTACTTCAACGCCGAGCGCGACAAGCTGGCGACATTGCTGGACGAGGCACCACGCTCGGTGGCCATCACGACCACGTACTACGTGGACGACGAGCCCATCCGACAGCTCGTGCGATTCATTCGTGAGCACGATCCCGCCGTACCCATCATCGTGGGCGGGCCCCGAGTCTTCAATATCTGCACCGGCCAGAAACCCACTGTAGCCAATCTGCTGCTCAAGAGCCTCGGCGCAGACATCTACATCAACGAGTCGCAAGGAGAGGGTACACTCTCCATGGTGCTGGATGCTCTGCGAAACGCGGGCGATCTGACGCAGATTCCCAATTTGATTTACCGCAGCGAGTCCGGGACGATGGTTCGCACACTGCGCAGGCCGGAGAACAACAATCTCGACGAGAACGCGGTGCAGTGGTCGTACTTCAACGAGACATTCTACACCCCCACCACGTACATGCGAACCTCCCGCAGCTGCTCTTTCCAGTGTTCTTTTTGCAACTATCCAGCCATGGCCGGAGCACTCGTGTTGACCGAGACGGACACCATCGAGCGAGAGTTGCGGTACCTCGCCGAGCACGGGACCCAGAACATCATTTTTGTGGACGATACGTTCAACGTACCTCTTCCGCGCTTCAAGAAGATCTGTCGACTAATGATCGAGAACGACTTCAAGTTCAACTGGATATCATTTTTCCGGTGCTCGAACACTGACGACGAAGCCTTTGACCTGATGGCAGAAGCGGGATGTATGGGCGTCTTCCTCGGTATCGAATCCGGCGATCAGCGAATCCTCAAGAACATGACGAAGTTTGCAAAGCTCGATCGATATCGCTATGGAATAAAAATGTTGCGCGAGCGAAATATTTTATCACTTGCTTCACTAATCCTTGGATTTCCCGGCGAGAACGAGGAGAGCGTGCGAAACACTCTCGCGTTCATCAATGAGAACAGGCCGAACTTCTATAACGTCCAGCTCTACTACCAAGACGTGCTGGCGCCGGTCGAGCAGAAGCGGAAGGAGTACGGCATTCAAGGCAGCGGATACTCCTGGCAGCATGACACGATGAGCTGGCAGGAAGGCGTCGAGTGGAAGGAGTACTTCATCCAACGCGTGCACGATGATGTGGCCCTGCTTCCCCTGTACGGACTGAGCATATGGGCGCTACCCTACTTGATGTCCGAAGGCTATAGCACCGCTCAGTCGACCACATTTGCGAAAGCAGCTACCGGTTTGATGAAGAAGGGCCTCGGCTCGGACTTCCTCGATCCTGCCGGCATCGTCGACGGACTTGCGACCTTGATGGTGGCAGGAAACAGGTCCTGAGGCCGTCATGCGGATCAATGTGGAGAACTCCGGCGTAGTGACGCCCCTCGGCGCGCCAACCGATCTGGTCAACGCGTTCGGTCGGCAAGCCCGCCGACAGCCGGACAAGGTCGCCGTATCGGCGCGAGACGGCGTGCTCAGCTACCGAGAGATGGATGAGCGGTCCGCGGCCATAGCGCAGCGACTGGTCGCGGCCGGTTGCCGACCCGGCGCGGTCGTCGCATTGCTCACCGAGCGGACCACCGCCCTACCCGTCGGTATCCTGGCGATCCTCAAAGCTGGCGCCGCGTACCTGCCGCTTGATCCGCGTCATGCCGGGGAGCGCACAGCCAAGCTCATCTCATCAGCCGGCTGCCGACTCCTCCTGACGTCGACCCCGCTCCTGCAGCAGGCCCGGACCCGCGCTGATACTGGTCGGCTGAACACACAGCTCCTAGACGATGAGCACGATGAACCGGATCTCGGCGTGCAACTTCCTGATCGCAACGGGTCGAGCCTCGCTTATGTACTGCCAACATCCGGCTCGACCGGTCGTCCCAAGGGCGTGCAGATCATGGACCGCAATGTCCTCGGCCTGGTCACGGCTCTCGACGGTGCGGTTCTGGACCCGCTCGGCGACGACCTGCGGGTGGCGATGGTTGCATTACATGTGTTCGATGCCTCGGTACAACAGATGTTCCTATCATTGGTTCTCGGCCACACCCTGCTCGTGGTGCCGGAACAGACGCGCGCAGACGGGGTGCTCCTGCGACGCTTCTGGGCCGATGAGCAGGTCGATGTTTCGGACGGTACACCCGCTCACCTCCGGATGACTACCACTGTTGCGGGAGAGCCGCCGGTGAACGTCCGTCGTTTCCTCATCGGTGGTGACGTCCTGTCGGCCGACGTCGCCCGCAGATTTCTCGCTGAATGCTCCGCCGAGACCAAGGTCATCAACGTCTACGGCGTAGCGGAATGCTGTGTCGATGCCACGGCCGCTGTGGCCGATCCGGCGGAGCAGCTCGACAGCGTGCCGATCGGCCGTCCCTTACCCGGTGCTGAAGTCGATCTGTTGGACTCATGGGGCAGGTCGGTGGAGGACGGCGAGGTCGGCGAGATCCATCTCGGTGGCTTCGGTGTCGGGCTGGGATACATCGGACGACGGGAACTGACCGAAGAACGGTTTCTGCCACATCCCCACGATGGCGACCGGCGTCGTTACCGCACGGGTGATCTCGCCCGCCGCCTGGCCGACGGCCGGCTGCAGTTCCTCGGGCGAGCCGATCGGCAGTTCAAGCTGCGCGGCCAGAGAATTGAGCCGGGCGAGATCGAGAGTGCACTTCGGGGGTACTCTAGCAGGTCAACTGCAACGCCGGAGTCGTGCAGCCGTTGCCTGCTGACATCCGCCTACCCCTCCGTAACAGTGACCGAAGGACTCTGTAGCGTCTGTCGAAGGTTCGACGAGTACCGCGACGACGTGCAGGACTACTTCGGTGATGTCGAGGATCTTCGCCGCGGCATAGCCGAGAACAGCACGCGAAAGCGCTCCGGTTACGATGTCCTACTGCTGTTCAGCGGCGGCAAGGACAGCACCTACGCGCTGTACCGGCTGCTCGATCTCGGCCTCCGGGTGCTCGCCTTCACCTTCGACAACGGCTACATCTCACCCGCAGCCTTCAACAACATCCGGCGGATCATCGAGCAGACCGGTGTCGACCTGGAAATCGGCTCCACGGCCGCTATGGACGACGTCTTCGCGGAGAGCTTGCGGAACGACAGCACGGTGTGCAGCGGCTGCTTTCGCGGCCTCACTGCCATGAGCACGAAGCTGGCCGCCGTTCGTGGCATCGGGGTGGTGGTGACCGGCCTATCCCGCGGTCAGATTTTTGACACCAAGCTGCGCCTGCTCGTCGAATCAGGAGTCCGGGACCCGCGCGAGATCGACGAGCACCTGATGGTCCACCGCACGCTGTACCACGCCCGCCAGGACCGCACAACCGACCTGCTTGCCATTCCCTTGGCCGATGAGCAGTGGAAAGACATCCTGTTTCTGGATTACTTTCGCTACGACCAAGCCACCACCACACAGGTCAAGGAATTCCTGATCAGCCGGGACGAGTTGTGGGCAGCGCCGACAGACACCGGGATGTGCTCGACGAACTGCCGGATCAACGAGGTCGGCATCTACGTGCACTCGATCGAGCGTGGCTACCACAACTACGCTTCACCGTTGAGCTGGGACTGCCGACTTGGTGTCCTGAGCAGGGAGCAGGGCGTCCGTGAACTCATTGCGGTCGCGCCCCGCGAACACATCACGTCCACCCTGCGCCGGCTCGGCTACACGCCCCGCAAACCGGACACAGCGGTGACCGACGCCGTCGTCACCGTTGGCCGGTCCAGCTCCGGCGAACCCCAGATCTGGGCGTATTACGCTGCCGCCGGCGAGGTAACCGAGCTGGACCTGCGCGAACACCTCACGACGCGCCTCCCCGAACACTTCGTACCGGGAAGATTCATCCGGCTCGATGCCCTGCCGATGACCGACACCGGCAAGATCGATTTCGACGCCCTGCCCGAGCCCGGAGCAATCCGGGCCGGCGCGAGCCGATCGGACGAACAACCGACGACGGAGACCGAAACCCGGTTGTCGGAAATATGGGCAGAAGTTCTCGGCCAAGAACAGGTCGGCCGGAACAACGACTTCTTCTCCATCGGAGGCGACTCGCTGACGGCCACCATCGTGGCCGGACTGGTCGAGGCCGAGTTCGCCGTATCCATCCCGGTCGCCGACTTGTTCACCTTCCCGACCATAGCGGGGGCCGCCTCTCAGCTCGACGTTGCGATCGACAGTGCGAGCCGCGGCGGAGGACATCGCACGCCGGCCGAACCGGATGGCAACGGTCTCGTACCCGAACCCGAGCGGCTGCATTCCACCTCATCGCATCCGACGACCCGGGCAGCCGCTCCGGTCACCTTCCTCTGCGCAGACGTCTGGGGTGGCGTGGACGGCTACCGCGAACTGGCCTTGGGGCTGCCAGGCCAGGTCTGGGGCCTGCCCGGCCCTGACCTCCCAGCCCGGGTCAACGACATCGGCATCGATCCGATCTGTCGGCTCTGGGCGGAGCGCATCCGCGCGCGCTGGCCACGGGTTCCCTACCAGCTCGGCGGGTGGAGCTTCGGTGCCGTGATCGCCCTGGGCGTGTCCCACCACCTGGCACGGAGGGGCGGAACCGTCGAGCAACTCGTCATCATCGACGCCGGTCGCCACGACGCGGACTACTGGCTGGGTGAGGCCGACCGGTGGCGGACGTTCCTCGGCGGAGATCACGATGCGGCGGTACCGCTGGAACTACGTCGCCTCATTCGTCCTGGTGCGCCCACCGATCGGGCCACCCTGCGGACGCACGCCAGCGCCATCCTTCCGGTGCTGCAGGCACTGGGGACGCATCGAGCGGAGCCAGCCGAGGTCGGCCTGCTGACCCATGTCCGGCCGGCAGACTCACGTGTGGACGACCACGACTTCGCGTGGTGGCGGCAGATCGCGGCCGGCAAGTTTGCCACGGCGACTGTCCCTGGCGATCACTTCACGATGTTGAGTCCTCCTGGGGTCCGGTCGCTGGCCGGGTGTTTCCGGCCTCTGATGGCCAAGCCAGGTGCGCTGCGGACAGCCGTCCGCGTGCCGCGGACGGCCAACGAGACCTGACAGAACAGGATGAAAGAGGGGAGGTGAGCAGCATGATCGTCGAGCGCGTGAGCGAGGAGGGCCTCGTCCCAGAGTGGCACGGCAACCAGATCTGATCTGGCGCAGGAGGTGGGGGTGCGCCGGGTGGCTCACCCCCACTCCGCTCGAGACCCCGGTGACCGGAGACGGAGGACGACATGCAGCAGATGCCGCGGATCAAGCCGTTCCTGCGCATTTATACGCGGGCCGGAGAACCGCACCTCTACATCGGGGTCGGCCCGGACAAGGTGCGGCTTCGGGATCCGGACGAGGAAATGGTCACCTTCGTCACGGAGCTCCGAGACGGCGTGTCCATCGCCGATCTCGCACATCGCTATCCACAGGCCGAAGAATGGCTGGCCGCCCTGGACCGGGTCGGTGTCCTGGAGGATGGCGCGGACGTTCCCGATCTCCCGACGGATGTCACTACCCGGTGGAGCAGGCAGATCAACTACCTCCGCCTGTACGACCGCGACGGGTGGAACGGCTTCGCCGGCCAGCGCCGCATCAACGGCGCGCGCGTGGTCGTCGTCGGCACCGGTGCAGGCGGAACGACGCTGCTCCGGCTCCTGAACGCGGCCGGGGTGGGAGTGCTGGAGGCCGTGGAGTTCGACACGGTCTCGATTGAGAACTTGCCGACGCACACGACCCTCGACGAGGAGGATGTAGAGGTCCACAAACTTGAGGCGCTTCGGCGGCACATCGCGCGGCAGAACTCCGGCACGAGGTTCGTGATGCATGATCGTACCGTTCGGTCCGCAGATGATCTGGCCGAGCTCATCGACGGTGCCGATTTCTTCCTGCACGCGTTCGACCGGCCGCGCGAACACGCCGCGCGCTGGTCGAACCAGGCGAGCCTGCGCACCGGCGTACCCCTGACCTCGATCGGAGCTACAGATAAGGGAGCACGAGTGGGCCCCACCATGCTCCCTGGTGTCACCCCATGCTGGGAATGCGTCGGGATCCGCGGCTTCGACATCCTGCGGGACGAGGAGACCGCCGCACTGACCGGCGCCACCGTCGCCATGCTGGCCGGAATCGCGGTCAACGAGGTGTTGGGGCTGGTCTCCGGGGCAAAGCCGTCGCGAACGGCCGGTCAGAGCCTCTACGTGAACACCGACACGCTCACGTTCACGTTCACCGAGTACGACTTCCGTCCCGGCTGTGAGTGCGAGGCCTACCGCCTGCCCGCCCATCCCGACAGGGCGGCCGTGATCAGCTCGTGACCTCGGCGAGGTCGTTGTTCCGGACCTGGCTGCCGACGGCCTTGGGCTCGTCCATGCTGGTCGTGGAGATCCCCGTGGTCGCAGCGAGCGTGGCCCGATCCACGTCCGGCGCCGCGGCGCTCGCCGCCTTCGGCATCTGCATCGCCGTCGTTGTCGTGGTCAACACGCCCGCGCTGGCCCTGACCCCCCTTGTGGTCGCCGAGGACGGACGTCGACCGCGCGCGCAGGTCTGGCGCCTCACCGTATGGGTCGGTGTTCTCGGCACGACGGCGCTCCTCACAACGGTCTTCGGTCCGGTGTTCGATCCGTTGTCCGCCTTCCTCGATCTTCCCGAGGAACTGCGCAGCCAGGTCCGAGGCGGGCTGCTCGGCCTCGCCGTCGCCTCGTTCGCCGTCGCGGTTCGCCGGTACCAGCACGGGCGCCTCATCGTCAACCAGCGGACGCAGGCCATCACCTCGGCCACCCTCGTCCGGATCGCACTGTCAGGGACGCTCGCGTGGTTGATGTTGTTGCAGCAACCCGGCTGGGGCGCTCTCGGTGGCGGTCTGGCTCTGAGCGCGGGCGCCTTCACGGAAGCGGCTGTCCTCGCACATGCCCTCCGCGCGCTGCCGGAGGCCCCGACCCCGGTCGAGATAGCGGATCGAGCAGCTCCTCACGGCCGGGCTGGAATCATTCGCGTGCACCTGCGCCTGTCCGGGGCACGGCTCCTGAACATGGCGCCGCAGTTGGTCACCACCGTGGGAATCGCACGCTCGCAGGAGGCGACGCCGTCACTCGTCGTCTGGCCCGTCCTCTACGGGATGCTCTCCCTGCTCACCGGACCGACGATGGATCTCGAGTCCGTCACCGCAGCCGGCCTCGGGCGCTCCCGAGATGACCCGGCCCCCCGGGTGCTGACCTGGTGGCTCGCGATCGGGTTCCTCAGCCTCTTCGCGATCGTGCTGGCGTCACCGCTGCACCGGATCTACCTCCAGGACCTGATGGCGGTCCCTGCGGGGGAGGTGGACCTCGGGTTGCGATGGGTCGTCCTGCTCCTGCCCGTGCCAACCCTGTGGGTGGTCCGTTCCTACCTGCGGGGCGTGACGCTCGCCGACGGCGTGACCGAGTGGATGACGCGTGCTGTCGTGACGCACGCCGCCGTTCTGACGGCGCTCGTCGTGCTGCTGGCCCTCTCCCCACTGCCCGGTATCGGCACGGCCTGCATCGGGCTCCTCGGTGGCATCCTGGCCGAGGTGTGTGTACTGGCCTGCGGCGTGCGCTCGGTTCAAGACCGACGACAGGAGGCGTCGAACCACCGCGGACCGTAGGCGGGCCCACTCATCGCGTCCGGACGTAGCGGCCCGGACTCGTACCCAGCAGCCGCTTGAAGTGCCGGGTCAGGTGCGACTGGTCGTAGAACCCCGCCATCGCCGCCGCCGCCGCCGGACGCATGCCCTCCAGCAGCAGGCGACGGGCGAGCGCCACCCGCCGGCCGGTGAGGTACCGGTGTGGCGGAATGCCGTACTCGCGCGTGAACGCCCGCACCAGTTGCCCTGGGTGGGCGCCCAGCAAGCGCGCCGCCTCCTCGAGCGGCAGGCCTTCCGGTGTGCGGAGGTCCAGCAACTCGCGCAGCTGATCGGCCAACCCTGGATCTCGTCCCGGCGCCGGCGTCGTGATTCGCCCGACGAGGTGCTGCCGCAGCCGCTCGCAGATCAGCGCGAGCCGGCTCTGCGCCTGCAGCTCCTCCCCCGGGGTCGCAATCGCCACGTGCAGCTCGTGGATGCGGTAGCGCAGTAACGAGTCCGGCAGTCCCGGTTGGTCGACCGCCGCGCCGATCAGGTCGGGGCCGAGCAGCGAGGGTTCCAGGTACAGCACCCGCTTGCGGAACCCGCTCGGGGACGCTGCACGGCCGTCGTGCGCCACATGGGGCGGTAGCAGGGTGACGAGCGAGGGCAACGCAGCGTGTTCGTGGCGGTCCAGGCCGTAGCGCACCGCGCCGTCGTCCACGATCAGGAGCGTCCACGTGTCGTGGGTGTGCGACGGGTAGACGTGATCGGTGAAGCGGGCGTGGAACACCTCGGCGATGCCGGGCACCCCGGGCCGCCACGCGACGATGTCCGAATCGGCGATCACATCAGGAACGTACAAGACCTCCGGCCTGTCCCTGCGAGAGGCTGGCGAGCGTGAACGCCCCTTACGACAGTCGGCCGGTGCGCTTCGACAACAAGATCGCCGTCCTGCTGCGTGACGATCTGCAGGGCTGGCAGCGTCTCAACGTGACGGCGTTCGTGGTCAGCGGTCTCGCCGACGCGAATCCCGTCCTGCTGGGAGAGCCCTACGCCGACGCCGACGGAACTGCGTACCTGTCGATGTTCCGGCAGCCGGTGCTCGTCCTCGCCGGATCGAAGGAGACCCTCAAGGCGGCGCACGACCGCATCCTGAGCCGGAACCTTCCGATGGCGGTGTTCACCGCCGATTTGTTCGGCACGAACAACGACGCCGACAACCGGGCTGCGGTACGTGCAGTACGTCGTGTCGACCTCGACCTCGTCGGGCTTGCTGTGGACGGACCGCGCAACGCAGTCGACAAGGTCTTCAAAGGCGCTCATCTGCATCCCTGAGCACCACCCGAGGCAGGAGAGATCGGAGCCCTAATCGTGCCAGGCCCCACTGCCGTTGAGCCGAAGTCCAGCGCTCCCTACCTGTACCTGCTGACCACGATGCTCCTGTTCGGCAGTGCCTTCGCCAGTTCGAAGGTCGTGGTCGGCGACCTGCCCCACCAGGTGGCCGCGGCACTCCGGTTCGGGGGCGGCGCCGTGATCCTGCTGGTCGTGGCCGCTGTGCTGCGCGACCGGACCAGGTCATTTTCACGGCGCGACGCCGTCCGTGCCGGGTTCGTCGGACTGCTGGGCGTCTTCGGCTACAACCTCTTCTTCTTCTGGGGCCTCTCACTCGCCCCGTCCATCGACGGGAGCGTCATCGTCCCCGTTCTCAGTCCCGTGCTGACGACGACGGCGCTCCTGTTGTCCGGCCGCGAGGAGGCTTCCGGCCCCCGGGTGGTCGGCCTCGCGCTGGGTGTGGTCGGTGCGGTGGTGTTCTTCATCGGGGTCGGCGGTGTCGGTGCGGTGGCTGACAGCTCCCGGCTGGCCGGTGATGTCGTCTTCCTGCTGGGGGCCGCATGCTGGGCGGCCTACAGCATCGCCTCCAAGAAGGTGCTTGTCGGCATGGATCCGCTGCAGGCGACGACGTGCGCGACCGGCGTCGGGTCGGCGGCGCTGCTAATCGTGGCGGCGCCCTCGCTCATCACGACGGACTGGACGAGCGTGTCCGGGACCGCGTGGGCGAACCTGGTCTACCTGGCGATCGGTCCGACGGCAGTCGCGTACCTTTTTTACTACCACGGGCTGCGTACAGTGAGCCCGTCGACTGCCACCGTGATGATGTTCTCCGTGCCTGTCTTCGGGACCGCCTGCGCTGCGGTGTTCCTGGGCGAGTCGTTCACCCCGATCCAGCTGATGGGCGCTGTGGTCATGCTCGTCGGAGCTGTGCTGGCGGTCGCCCGGTGGCCGCGCCGCGCTCGGGGCGCGGAGTCGAAGGCCGTGGGATGAGCGGGCCGCCCTGGTCGCGCCTGATCGCGCCAGGTACTGATCAGCGAGGAGTACAGGATGGGACTGGGTGTTCCCGTTCGGCGATCATGAAGCTGGCGACGTGATCCAGACCTCCGATGAACTGATGCGGCTGCACTATTTTGGGCCAGTTCGGTGTCGAGGGTTGGGCCAGTTCGGTGAGGAACTCGCATCCGGGAAGCGGATCCGAATGCGTACGCCGTTCCTCCGTGTGCCTCCCCGCGGTGAGGTTTCCGGCGTCCAGGTAGGACCGCAGGTTGCGGCGGGTCTCGGCCAGCGAGTCGCCCCCGCCACGTTGGTAGCTGAGCGACGGATAATCTGCGATGGCGGGGACTGCCTGGTGGACAGCGGATTGGACATAGTGATCTACTAGTCCGGCCCTGCCAGAGGTCGGCCACAGTCACTGTCGACCTAGCTTGTCGTGATGGTCACTGGTTGACGATGTTGTCAGGGTCGTCGAGCCAGATGTGATGGGCGCCGGTGCTGGTTGCGGTGAGGCCGAAGCGGGATCGGTCCG
>JBOHEO010000105.1:0-18883 GCA_050701055.1 Pseudonocardia sp.
GCGGCACCGACCCGGCCGTCCGCCGCGGTCAGCGGGGCCCCGGTGGCCAGCTTCGCCACGGCCGCCGCCAGCCGCTCCAACGTCGGGCGCATCTGACGGGCGACGGCACCGGCCTCCACCACCGGCGCGGCACCGGCCTCGCTGATCCCGGGATTGTCCGGATGCATCGAGGCCACCGAGGGCAGGCCGTCCGCCTGCGCGGCTGCCACCAGCCGGGCGCAGACCAGCCCGTAGCGCCCGCTGCCGAATGCCGGACCGGCGATCAGCAACTCCGCACCCGAGGCGCGGGCCATCCCGAGCAGCTCCGCCGACACCGTGGGATCGGATGCCGCGTGGTCGTCACCGCAGACGACGGTGGCCACGATCTGATGGTCCGCTCCGAGTAGCTGCTGCAGCAGCCGCCCGGGCCCGGCCGGGCCGTCCAGCACGCGCGGGCCAAGGTCGGCGGCGTCCTCCCCGCCGAGCCCGGCGTAGAATTGGTTGACGTAGTGCACGATGCGCATCAGGCCACCTCTTCCAGGTCGACGGCGGGCGGGTCCGCGCGGCAGGTCAGCCGTCCGGCACCCAGCGGGCTGAGCCCGCCGAGGATCATCGCGACCGGAACCTCGATCGCCGCGGTGGCGTCGGCGTCGATGATGCGCAGTCGGGTGCCCCCCAGCGCGTGGGCGACTGCGGGCAACTTCAACCGTTGGTCGTAGTTACCGGTGCTGACCACCGCGCCGCGGCGGGGTCCGGCGACCAGCGGTGGTCCGGTGCCGTCGGGGCCGGACATCTCGGCGTACAGGGCTACCGCGGTCAGCCCGGCGGCCTCCAGGGCGTCGACCTTCATCCCGAGGTCGTTGTCGGCGTTGCCGGCGCCCTCCTTGGTGACGATCGCGGCGTCCCATCCGGCGGCCTGGCACAGCCAGGCGGCATGGGTGGAGACATGTTCCTTGCCTGCCTGCTCGACCGGCTCCGGGCACAGCACCACCCCGGCGAAGTGCGACTCGACCTGCTCCCGACCGACCACCAGATGGTGCTGGTGGTAACCGGAAGCGGGACCGAGCTCGACGGAGTGGACCTCGTGAACGAGTCGCCGCAGTGCCGTCACCAGCGCCTCCGTTCGAACACCCGGCGTCAGCCACCGGCACTTGGACAGATCGTAACCCGGCGGCCCGCTGTGACCGGCACTGTTCAACCGACACGATCCGGTGTCCCGGAACAGCCGTCCCGCCGGTCGAGTGATGACGCTAGCCCGGGGACGAATCGGCCCACAAGGTCGGCTGCCAGCGGCCGGGGACCGTCCTGACGTGCGGCGGCCCGGGGAGCAGGCGCACCCGCGGCGGTACAGTTGGTCGGCGCTTGGGATCAATACCGGCACGACGGCGTTGCAGCACGCCTGCGTCGACGCGTCATGCGCACGCTTGATGGATAGGAAAGTCGCACGAGAGCTTCATGCGTATTACGATCTTATCCATGCCCGCGTCGATACCTGGACTGCCCAATACCTTCACCACTCGGACGGCACTGGCAAGCGGCATGCACCCCCGTGAGCTGTACCGACGCCGTGACGCGGGCGAGATCCTCGAGCTCTCTCGCGGTGTGTTCCGTCAGGCTGATGCACCACCGCCGACCTACCCGGACCTGTTGGCTGTCGCGAATCGGTCCTCCGTGGCCATCGTGTGCTGCGTGTCGGCAGCGGCGATACACGACCTCACTGACGAGATGCCACCAGCGGTCCAGATCGCCGTCCCCACCCGGCACCGACCACCGAGTATCGCCTACCCGCCCACCGAGGTACTCCGGAGTCGATGCCGGAATTTGTCGAACCCGACCCGGATGAAGTTCGAGAGGCCGCGGAATTTGGACTGCGATTGACGTCTAAGGGCGAGCAAGAGAAACTATGGTCGGCGAGTCACGCGGCAGCTACCCGCGGTGTGCCGATGCTGCGCGGCATGGCTAAGCGTCTGGAGCCCCACCTGAGCACGCTGGAAGCCAATCACATAAGTAATACTCCATGCTACGACTACTTCACCTCCGAGGTGAGTTCGGCGCTTGCCAAGATTTCAAGGATCACAGGCGACGGCGTTTGCAATCGACGCGAGGCCTCTAGTATGATCGGACCTGGAATTGAGATAGTTTTAGCCATGGGCTTTAGTCGGACACGCAGCGCAGACCCTACGATAGATCGAGTTTCGACCTGGCTCGAGAGCGGCAAGAGTGTCAACTTACTATGCTCACTGCGAGGCGCTCCACTTGGTACGCGGCGGCATGCCGTACTCGTACTTGATCCTTCCTTTGAGCCCGAGTATCAGTCATCAGTGGAAATGAGAGGTGCTTTTCTGCCAACGCGGCCGATTGAACTGCCGGTTGATATCGACGAGCTATGGATTATCATCGGCCCTATGACGCTTCGGTACGTGCAGGGTTTGGGCTGGCAATCGTGGGAAACGGCCGAATGAGGTCGAGCGAGGCACGTGCGCACCGAGCTCGGCGAGGGCGGTGGGTCAACACGAGCGCGAGCAGGGCAGTGGCCCGCGGTTGCGGGTTGATTCAGGGAGCTAGCTTCAGGCCGGGTCGTAAGGCAACGGCCAGCGGTCCTCGCTGTCCGGGTCGTCGAACCAGACGTGCTGCTCGGACGGGGTCGCCGTGAGGCCGAAGCGTTCGTAGCTCGGTCGACCGGCTCGCTCCCAGAACTCGTGCGCCTCCACGATCCGGTCCCACAGTCGCGCGGGTCCGCCTTGCTCGACCTCGAACCCGCGGCTGCCACGCCCGGCCATCACCTCGGCATAAGACCCGTCCGGAGTCATGAGGCTCAGGACCGGTCGGCCGCCCTGGCTGGCGATACCCCGCGATGCAGCGGGCAGGAACCACTGCGCCACGAAGCCGAACAGGCCGTCCGCCAGCAGGAGCCCGGGATCGACGCCAGTCGTCGAACGAGCTGGCTCATAGTCGTATCGAGACAATCGCGATCTGGTCGGCTCGACGGCCCGACGCATCCACATGAACCCGGCCGAGTAGGGCACGAAACGCCCCGTGGCGACGCCTTCACGATCGACGGTCAGGCGTGCAAGGGTTCCGCCGAGCTGACGTCGCACATCGGTCAGGATGACCGCGCCCGGCGCCGCCTGCTTCAACCAGGAACTCGGGATCGACGGCACCGCGCACGTGGAGATGATCCGGTCATAGGGCGCACCCTGCGGGTAACCCTCCGCGCCGTCCACGGCCTCCAGCGTCGGGGTGTGGCCGTTGACCGCCAGCCGCTCGCGGGCGAGGTCGATCAACTCCGGATCGATGTCGATGCTCGCAACGTGGTTGGACCCGAGTCGTTCGCAGAGTAGGGCACAGTTGTAGCCGGTACCGGTGCCGATCTCCAGGACCCGGTGGCCAACCTCGACGTCGAGAGTCTCCAGCATCCGCAACACGAGCGAGGGCAGGGTGGACGAGCTGGTGTACATCGGGCTCGTCGCCGGCCCGAACGCGCGAGACATCGGCACCTGAACGACCTTCGTTACGAGTGTCTGGTTGCTGTACACCGCCTCCAACCAGGCTCGACGTTCCGTCGCGTCACCGACGCACAGCACGCTCGGACGGTCCAGCGTCGGGTAGTAGGCGGGCACGTACGGGTGCCGCCAGGTGCGCAGGAAGGTGTCGCGCCATGCTGCGCTCACCAACGTGCCGTCATCGCGGAACGTTGTCGCCAGGTCCGCGAGCCGGGTTTGGGCGAACGCTTGCTCTTCCTCGGTGAGATCGGTGGGGTAAATCACGCTGCTCCCTTCGAGAGCAGTTCGGTCAGCGATTGGGTGATCGGGAAGCCCAGTTCATTCTCCAGCCAGCCGTAGGCGCCGAACGGGTTGCACTCGAACATGACCCACTCGCCGTCCGGGGTGATCGCGAAGTCGAATGCACCGAAAAACAGCCCAAACGACGCCATGAACGCACGAATGCCCGCCTTCACGTTTTCGGGCGGCTCGACCACGGAGTAGGTCAAGCTGTCGTAGTCGGCACGAAAGTCGAGCTGTGCCGCCTCTGACCCTGCATGGATCGCTGCTCCAAAGATGTGCTCGCCAACCACGGTCACCCGCGCCTCGTACGCTTTGGGCACGAACGACTGGAAGAGATGGGCTGTCGTCTCCACGCCACCCAGGTCGTCCAGCGCCGCCGGGTCGAGACGGCGAGTGAACGCGGCTTGCAGCCGCCCGGACTCAGCGATGACCGCGGTCGAAAGGTTCTTGGCCGCCAGCGGCTCGTCGATCGCCTTGGCGAAGGCTCTGACGCTGTCGGGGTCGTTGGTGACCAGCGTCTCCGGAACCGTCAGCCCGCACCGTCGGGCGACGTCGAGCTGGTGCGGCTTCAGCGCGTCCGACTCACGCGACGGGTGGTTGACCCACAACACGTCCAGGCTGCCGAGTACCCCGCCGACGCCACAACGCGCCTCCGCTGCGGCGTGTCGCCGTTCCGGGCCGGACATCCGATCGTCGAAAACGAAGTGCGATGGGTGGCGGTACCAGACCGATCGAATGTCCTGGAGTCGCACGTAGTGATGCTCGTTGGCGAGCACACCTTTCCACCCATGGGGCGCGAGTTGAGCCGTCAGGCTCAGCGAGCGAGGAAATGCAGATAGATCGGCACGGAACACCGGAACCTGCCGCCGCGCGAGTTCTTCGACAACACGGTCTACCTGCGCCTCGATATTGCGGGCGAGAATGAGGACGGTCACGGCGGTCAATCGGTCTGGTGATCCGGCGCGCCCACTTCCTCCGGCGGCGCTGTTCCCGGCTGGCCGTCGACCGTTCCGGTTGTGTCGCCGGGTGTAGCGCCAGGTTTGGTGTGCTCCCCGAGTTTGACCACGTTTCTGTTCTCGTCCCGAACCGTGGTTGTCTGCCGCTCGGGGCAGTAGTGGTACGTGACGGTTGCGGGGGTATCGATTTCCGCGCCGGTCACGACTCCGCGCAAGGAGAACGGTCGACTTTCCGGGCCGCTCGGTTCGTCATACCGGTCGGCTGGAAACCCGTTCGACGCACCCAACGGGAACCTGTCACCAGGGCTGAACAGCGGGTCTCTCCACATCGGCACATGGACAGCAGACATCGTGGCTCCTCACGGGCGTACGGACTGGACCGAGTCGAACCTGTCTGAGACATCGTGGCCCGAGCCGCGCACCCAGAACGACCTCGCCGGGTCCGGCCGGGCCGTTGAGCACGCGCGGGCCGAGGTCGGCGGTGTCCTCTCCGCCGAGCCCGGCGTAGGACTGGTTGACGTAGTGCACGATGCGCATCAGGCCACCCCCTCCAGGACGACGGCGGGGGGGTCGGCGCGGCAGGTCAGCCGTCCGGCGCCCAGCGGGCTGAGTCCGCCGAGGATCATCGCGACCGGGACCTCGATCGCGGCGGTGGCCTCGGCGTCGATGATGCGTAGTCGGGTGCCGCCCAGCGCCCGCTCGACCGCGGGCAGTCTCAGGCGTTGGTCGTAGTTGCCGGTACTGACCACCGCGCCGCGGCGGGGCCCGGCGACCAGCGGTGGTCCGGTGCCCTCGGGGCCCGACATCTCGGCGTACAGGGCCACCGCTGTCAGGCCGGCGGCCTCCAGGGCGTCGACCTTCATCCCGAGGTCGTTGTCGGCGTTGCCGGCGCCTTCCTTGGTGACGACCGCGCCGTCCCACCCGGCGGCCTGGCACAGCCAGGCGGCATGGGCGGAGACGTGCTCCTTGCCACCCTGCTCCACCGGCTCCGGGCACAGCACCACCCCGGCGAAGAGCAGGTCCTGCCGGTCCCGGGCGCGCAGCTCGGCGATCACCGGGTGGTTCTGGTGCAGGTAGGTGGGGTTGCGCAGGGCGGGATGGCCGTACTGGCCGGCGACCACGGCGCCGTCCTCGATCTCGGCGGGGTCGAACAGGGTCGGCAGGCTGCCCGCCATGCTGGCGCCGTAGACGAAGACGTCCTTGAACGCGCCCTGGGTCTGCAGGTTGGTGATCACACCCACCCTCGGCAGGCCGCCGGTGGGTGTGCCCGGCCGGTGCGGTGCCGCCAGCTCTTCGACCGCGTCGGGGGTGCTGTCCACGGCGGCGTCGGCCAGGTGCACCGCGAGGCGCAGCAGCCCGCGGCGCACCGCCTGCTCAGCCTCCAACAACGGGGCGCCCTCGGCGGGATCGAACTCGATCACCACGTTGTGCGTTCGGCTGAACGGGGACAGCGGGGCGGCCGGACCGGACATGTCGATCAAGCCCTCCTGGTTGCGCGGCAGGTAGCCGGCGGCCAGCACGGCGGCCCCGCGCAGCACGTGCGTATCGGGTCCGCGCCTGCGGTTGATCGCGGCCAGGAAGCCCGGGAACATCCCGCCGCCCCGGCCCTTGCTGCGTGGCTCGACGACGTCCAGCGGGGTGATGATCCGGACCGACTCTCCTGGCGAGGCGAGCCGCGCACGCACCGAGGCCAGCGCCGGATCGGCGAACAGCGACTCGACCTGGTCCCGACCCACCACGAGATGGTGCTGGTGGTAATAGGTAGCGGGACCGAACTCGACGGATCCGACCTCGTGCACGACTCGCCGCAGTGCCGTCACCCGTGCCTCCGAATCTGTTCGGACACCCCGGCGTCAGTCACCGGCGCCCAACCGATCGTAACCGGCGGCACGCCGTGACCGGAACTGTTCCACCGACACGATCCGGGCGTCCGGAACAGCCGCTCCCGCCGGTCGAGTTGACGCCGGTTCGGCGACGACCCGGCGCACAAGTCGGGCTGCCATGACGCGGAGCAGCTCGGGACCCGAGGGCTGAGCGTCCACAGCATCGGGGCCCAGGCCGCACGGTCCCGTCAGACGGCACTGTTGCGTTAACGGATCGCAGGTCGGGCGGGATGGTCTGATGCACCGGGCGGAGATCGCCGCGCGCAGGGGCAACCGCCGGACAGGCCGTGCTCGGCGACCGGCGACCGTCGGGGCCGGGACGCGCTGCGCGGGGTGTTCCTGTGTCGGGAGGGTTCCCGTACCAACGCAGGCATCCTGTCCTCAGGGATCGAGGCTACCGGGGGGACGACGTGGGACTTGTCGGCAGGATGCAGGCGAGACGCCGGTATCGACGCATGGAACGGCTCCTCGCCGAGCTGGATCGCGTCGATCAGTTGGCCGGGGCTCCTGCGCCAGGTCGCCCGCGACGGAGGCGGCGCCGCTGGGGGGTTCGGCGGGGCGAGCTGGGTTACGCGCTGTTCTTGCTGGGGATCATCGCCGGGTTGGCCTGGTTCTCGACGCCGGTGAACACTGGTGACGGCGGCGTCGTGGCGGTGGCGCCGGGCCATAGGTCGTTGCCGCTCGACCGGTCGTTGCCGCTCGACGCGGTGCCGAGCCTTCCGCCGTTGCCACCCGACGCGGCGCCGACCCGCATCCTGCCACCCGTCACCGGCGTCCCGGCCGGACCGCACTCCTTCCTCGCGGTGACGGCCGGCGGTCGGCCGGTCACCTACGACCCGTGCCGTCCCATCCATTACGTCATCAACCCGGCAGGCATGCCGGACCGCGGGTTGGCGGTCGTGCGCGAGGCCATCCGGGAGATCAGCGCCGCGACCGGGCTGGCGTTCGTCGAGGACGGCGGCACACCGGAGAATGTCGTCGAGACCCGGGAACCGCTGCAACCGCAGCGCTACGGCGACCGCTGGGCGCCGGTGCTGATCGGCTGGGTCGACGAGGCGCAGTACCCGCTGGTCTCCGGTGAGATCCTGGGTGTGGCCGGGAGTACGGAGGTCGGGCCGGCCGGGCCGGGATCGGAGCGATACGTTACCGGCGACGTCGCGCTCGACCGGGAATGGTTCGCCGAGGCGCTGGCTGATCCGAGCGAGTACGCGGCGGCCCGGGCGGTGGTGATGCACGAACTCGGTCATGTGGTCGGGCTCGATCACGTCGCAGATCCGCGTGAGGTGATGGCGGAGTGGGGGACGACCGCCACGGAGCTGGGCCCCGGCGACCGGCAGGGGCTCGCGGCTGTCGGCGCCGGCCGCTGCTGGACCGATACGTGACAGTGCCGGTCAGCCGGGCCCGTTGGTCTCGAGCGTCGCAGTCCCGCCGTCGACGCTGATCAGTGTGATCTGATACGGACCTAGCGTCCCGCTCGATCCCGCGGCGATCTGGACCTCCTGGCCGTCGAGCTGGACGGTGACCCCCCCGGACCCGATGTCGGTGATGGCGACCAGTGGCCCGGCGCCGCAGGCGAACATCTGCCTGCCGTTGATCGACACCGCCCGGCTGCCGCTACCCGACGATCTCACCGAGTTGGGGCCCACGACCAGCGTGCACGTCCTCCCGGTGGGGGCTGCGGAGCTGGGTGGGCGACTTGCCGGGATCGAGCTGGGTGATGACGACGTTTCCGATGGCGACGGTCCCGTCCCGGCGCCCGGCGACCCCGGGACGGTGGTGGCGCAGGCGCTTGCGACCAGTGGAACCGTTGCCAGGAGTGCGCAGGCGAGGACGCGTCGACGCTCTCGGTTCGAGGCCATGACGCAATGATCGTGCTTCGCGGCGCCGGCGCAAGGAGGAAATCCCGCACCTGATGGCCCACCCTCTACTCTGGTGACCATGCTTCGCCGCACCGACCTCCGTCCCGACCAGCTCCCGCCTCCCGCCCCGCTGCGGGCCCTGCTGCCCCGCGCCGATGTGGACGTCGACGCGGTGCTCGCGCAGGTCCGTCCGATCATCGACGCGGTGCGCGAGCGTGGCGTGGATGCGGTGTTGGAGTTCGCCGAGCGGTTGGACCGGGTCCGCCCCAGCGTCGTCCGGGTGCCGCGCCAGACCCTGGCCGGCGCGCTGTCCGCGCTCGACCCGGCCGTGCGGCAGGCGTTGCAGACCTCGGTCGAGCGGGCCCGCACGGTGCACGCCGACCAGCGCCGCGCCGACGTCGTCACCCAGGTCGTGCCCGGCGGCACCGTCACGGAGCGGTTCGTCCCGGTCCGCCGGGTCGGGTTGTACGCCCCGGGCGGGCTTGCCGTGTACCCGTCCAGCGTGATCATGAATGTGGTGCCGGCGCAGGAGGCCGGCGTCGAATCGCTCGTCGTCGCGTCGCCGCCGCAGGCCGAGCACGGGGGCCTGCCGCACCCGACGATCCTCGCCGCGGCGGGGCTGCTGGGCGTCGACGAGGTGTGGGCGGTCGGGGGTGCGCAGGCCGTCGCCCTGCTCGCGTACGGCGGCACCGACACCGACGGCGCCGTGCTCGAGCCCGTCGACATGGTCACCGGGCCGGGCAACGTCTACCTCACCGCCGCCAAGCGCCTGCTCCGCGGCCTGATCGGGATCGATGCCGAGGCCGGGCCCACCGAGATCGCCGTGCTCGCCGATCACACCGCCGACGCCCGACACGTCGCCGCCGACCTGATCAGCCAGGCCGAGCACGACCCGTCAGCGGCCTCCGTGCTGGTCACGCCGTCGGACGCGCTTGCCGACGCCGTCGACGCCGAGCTGGAGCGCCAGGTACCGCTGACCAAGCACACCGAGCGGATCAGAACCGCGCTCACCGGGCGGCAGTCCGGCACGGTCCTGGTGCGCGATCTCGACGATGGCGTCGCCGTGGTGGACGCCTACGCCGCCGAGCACCTGGAGATCCAGACCGTGGACGCCCGGGAGATGGCGCTGCGGATCCGCAACGCCGGGGCGGTCTTCATCGGGCCGTGGGCGCCGGTGTCGCTGGGTGACTACTGCGCCGGGTCCAACCACGTGCTGCCCACGGGGGGGTGTGCGCGGCACTCGGGGGGCCTGTCCGTGCAGACGTTCCTGCGCGGGGTGCACCTCGTGGAGTACGCGCGCGAGGCGCTGCGCGACATCGCCGACCAGGTGGTCGTGCTCGCCGCCGCGGAGGATCTTCCGGCGCACGGCCAGGCCGTCACCGCGCGGTTCGCCACGTGACGGCGACGATCCCCGGGGTCGGTTCGGAGGTCACGCTCGATCAGCTGCCGCTGCGCGCGGACCTGCGCGGCAAGACCCCCTACGGCGCCCCGCAACTCGACGTCGCGGTGCGGCTCAACACCAACGAGAACCCCTACCCGCCGCCGCCGGAGCTCGTCGCCGATGTCGTCGCTGCCCTCGCCGCGGTGTCCGCCGGCCTGCACCGCTATCCCGATCGCGACGCCGTCACGTTGCGTACCGACCTGGCCGCCTACCTCACCGGTGCCACCGGTGTGACGCTGAGTCGGGCGAACGTGTGGGCGGCTAACGGCTCCAACGAGGTGCTGCAACAGATCATGACGGCCTTCGGGGGGCCGGGGCGCACAGCGGTGGGATTCGAGCCGTCGTACTCGATGCACCCGATCATCGCCGCGGGTACCCGCACCGAGTGGCTACCTGCTCCGCGGATGGCCGACTTCACCATCGACGTGCCGGCCGCCGCGGCTATGCTGCGTGCCCGTGCGCCCGATCTCACGTTCCTGACCAGCCCCAACAATCCCACCGGGCAGCCCCTGGAACCGACCGATCTAGCCACGCTGATCGACGCCGCTCCCGGGATCATCGTGGTCGACGAGGCCTACGCGGAGTTCTCGGACCGGCCCAGCGCCATCACCCTGCTGCCCGCGCACGGGGCGAAACTGATCGTCAGCCGCACGATGAGCAAGGCGTTCGCCTTCGCCGGGGGCCGGTTGGGCTACCTGGCCGCTGCGCCAGCCGTGGTCGACGCGCTACAGCTGGTCCGGCTGCCCTACCACCTCTCGGCGCTCACCCAGGCCGCCGCACGGGCCGCGTTGCGCCACGCCGGCGCCACCCTGGCGTCGGTGGCGACGCTGTGCGCCGAGCGGGATCGGGTGGTCGCGGCGCTCGCCGCCGCCGGCTACGGCGTCGTCGACAGCGACGCCAACTTCGTGCTGTTCGGCCGGTTCGCCGACTCCCCGCGGGCGTGGCGGGCGTTCCTCGACCGCGGGGTGTTGATCCGCGACGTCGGGATCGTGGGGTACCTGCGGGTCACCGTCGGCACGCCCGCGGAGAACGATGCGTTCCTGCAGGTCGCGACGGACGTGGTGGATGAGGAGTTGTCGTGAGCAGGATCGGCCACGTCGAGCGGGTCACCAAGGAGTCCAAGGTCCTCGTCGAGATCGACCTCGACGGCACCGGCATCACCGAGATCGCGACAGGCGTGCCGTTCTTTGACCACATGCTCGACGCGTTAGGCACGCACAGTGCATTCGATCTGACGGTTCGCGCGTCCGGCGACGTCGAGCTCGACGCGCACCACACCGTGGAGGACGTCGCGATCGTGCTCGGTCAGGCGCTGCGCCAGGCGCTGGGGGACAAGACGGGCATCCGGCGCTTCGGTGACGCCTGGATCCCGATGGACGAGGCGCTCGCCCAGGCCGTCGTCGACGTGTCGGGTCGGCCGTTCATGGTGCACACCGGGGAGCCCGAGTTCATGTCCGGTTTCGTGGTGGGTGGGCATTATCCGACGGTGCTCAACCGGCACGTGTTCGAGTCGCTGGCGTTCCACGGGCATCTGGGTCTGCATGTGCGGGTGCTGCACGGGCGGGATCCGCACCACATCACCGAGGCCGAGTTCAAGGCGGTAGCGCGGGCGTTGCGGGCGGCGGTGGAGCGGGATGACCGGATCACCGGGATCGCGTCGACGAAGGGGACGCTGTGAAGTGTGCGTTGGCCGCCTGGTTGCTCGGTGCGGATGTCGGCGCGTTGCTCGACGCCGCCCCGCTGGGACCGACGTTGCCCAGGGACGGTCCGCTGCTGGGCACGCTGTTCGAGTCGCTGGTCACGCTCGGGGTGCGTGTGCAGGCTCAGGCGGCGGAGGCGAGGGTGAGGCACCAGCGCACGAAGGGTGGCGAGGGCGAGATCGACCTCATCGTCGAGCGGGCCGACCATCGGGTCGTCGCGATCGAGGTGAAGCTCGGCGCGACCGTCAAGGATCGAGACGTACGACATCTGCACCGGCTCGCATCGCTGCTGGGTCCCGACCTGCTCGACGCCGTCGTCGTCACGACCGGCTCGGTGGCCTACCGCCGACGTGACGGGATCCCGGTTGTCCCAGCTGCGCTGCTCGGACCATAGATCACCGCTGCCTATCGCTCGTAGCGCCGGCTACGCAGCCGTGGTGGCCACCTGCCGGGCCATCCGGGCCAGCTCGCGCGCGTCGCTACCCGGTCGGGCCGCCAGCGCCTCGGCCAGTGGCTGCACCCGCTCCCACCGCACCGCGACGGATTGCAAGGCGCCCACCGCATCAAGGGCCTGCCGGGCCAGCACCAGCCCGCGAGGCTCGCCACTGCGCACGTGCACCTCGGCGAGAAGAAGCTCGGCCGAAGTCCGAAACCGGCCATGGATATCACCGTAGGTACGTACCGCACTCGCGGCAAACGATTCCGCGGTGTCGAACCGACCCAGGTCCAGCTCAACACCCGCCGCCACATGCTCTATGCCCCCACCTTCGTACGCATCACGAGGCGCCCCCGCGTCATGTGCCTTGGCGAGGTGGCTCTTGGCCTGATCCGAGAGACCCAGCAGGGCGCAGGCGGTAGCGGAGGTCCGATTCAGCCGCGCGGTGAGAGTCGGCACCCGGGGATCGTCGGCACCCAGGGTCGACGGCTTGGATTTGCCGGGGGTGAACCCCCCAAGCGAGAACTGCCCCAGCTGGAACGCCTTGAGGGCATCATTGGGGTGCCCGCTGCGCACCAACGTCAACCCGGCGTGCCAGGCGGCGTTGACGATCCCGAAGCCGTCCCCCGCATCATCAGCAAGCTGCAGGGCCCGGGCGAAGTAGCCCGACCCGTCCATACCGGAGTCGTAGCAGGCCCACCCGGCCTCGGTGTGCAACTCCGCCAACGCGCAGCCCAACCGGGTCTGGACCGCATCAGCCGCGGACACCCCCATCCACCGCGCGTAGTGCTTCGCGGCAGTACCGAACACCTCAGCCTGCCCGCCGTACTGGCGAACCACAGTGCGCAACCGGTCCGTGACGGCCTCGACGGCCTGCACGTGCGACATGCTCAGCTGCGACGGCAGCAGCCCGTCCTCGGCCTGCGGCATGGCCAACTCCGCGAACTCACCCAGACCCGTCACCACGTGCCCGAGAGCCGCTAACGAGGTAGCGGCGATGAGGGCGCGTCTCCGCATCTCTTCCTCCTCCGCTTTTGGGTCCCGCACAGCGTTCCTCGCCGCTGGAGCACCAGCTGCTCCGGCAATGATACGTTCGGCGTGGCCGTAGCTCACGACGATCACCGCTTCCCCTTCGGTGGCTATGGTGGGAAGCACAGTAGTGCCTCGCCCTGGCCATCCCTACCAGCGCCACGCCGGTGCGTCGGCACGCGGCGAGGAATCTGTGTACGGCCAGCTCCGGCGGCAGGCCGCGCCGAACCGGGTCCGCGATCGGCTTCACAGGCGGCCCGCGGTCGGCGGGGAGGATCGGCGCGTAGTGCCCAGGCCGCCTGCGGTCGACCAGGCGAAGAGCAGAACTCACCACTCGGAGGTACACCCTCGGCTCCGAGATACGAACAAAGAGTCAGAACCATGATCGACACCGGGGAGGCTGGTGGGTGACACCACGCTGCAGCTGGTGAAGCTGGCCGACATCCGCACTGCCCGCCATCACGGCGAGCTAGCGACCTATCTCGCCGATTTGCGCGGACACCGCCGGTTGTGCCACGCGAAGCTGCTCGGCGGTCCGAGCGAACCCACCGTGGCCCTACCGGCGACGCCCCGGTCTGGCCCGGCCCTCCGTAGGCCTCCAGTATTCACAGTGATCTTGTGATTGGTGTGTCGTGACAGAGAAAAGTGCCTCTGAGCTGGGATAATGCGGTTGCTGAGGACGCAGGAAGCCCATACTGAGGAGCACTTTTCCGGTGGAGCTTAACGCGTGGTCGAAGGATCTGAGCGTGGAAGTCGGCGGTCACGGTGTGGTGTCGCACGCGGGGTCGGTGGTGCTGCGGCTGCTCGCGGACAACATCGGGTTGACCGCGACGCTGTCCACGGCGTTGGCCCGGCGCGGGTTCATCCCGGTGCACGACCGCGGCCGGGTTGTGGTCGACACCGCGGTGTGCATCGCTGATGGCGGGCGGGTGCTCTCGGACATGGCGGCGCTGCGCGATCAGGGCGAGCTGTACGGGTCGGTGGCCTCAGACCCGACACTGTGGCGGGCGCTGGAGGAGATCGGCGCCGATCAGCGGGAGCGGATCGCGACTGCGCGGGCGCGGGCGCGGCGCCATGTGTGGGCGCAGATCGAGGCCCGACACGGGCAGATCCCGCCCTCGTGGGTGGCCGATGTGGACCTCGGGAAGACGGTGGTGATCCGGATGGACGCCACGATCCAGATCTCCCATAGCGACAAGGAGAAGGCGGCGGGCACGTTCAAGGGCACCTTCGGGCATCACCGGTTGGCGGCGTGGTGTGATAACACCGGTGAAGCGTTGGCGTTGCGGCTGCGCCCGGGCAACGCCGGCTCGAACACCGCGAGCGATCACATCGTCGTGCTCACCGACGCGATCGCGCAGGTCCCGGCCCGGCACCACCGGAACCTGTTGATCACTGTGGATGGGGCCGGGTCCACTCTGGACCTGATCGGTCACATCACCACGCTCAACACCGTTCCCAGGCGTCGGGTGCACTACTCGGTCGGGTTCGATCTCGACCACCGCGGCCGCACCGCGATCGGGAAGGTCCCCGAGCAGGTATGGGACCAGGTGTGGGACCGCGACGGGGCACCCCGCGACCCCGACGATGCCGGGGTGGTCGAGCTGACCGGGCTGCTGCGCGCCTCGGTCGGCGGCGACGCGCTGGCCAACTGGCCCGCCGACATGCGGATCTTCTGCCGCCGGGAAAGGCCGGGGTCGGGGGCGCAGCTGTGCGCGCTGGAGGAGACCGACGGCTGGCGCTACCAGCTGTGCGCCACCAACACCCCCGGCAAACAGCCGGCGTTGCTCGAAGCCCGTCACCGCGTCCACGCCCGGGTCGAGGACCGCGCTGCGGGAAGGCCACCGGCCTGAACCATCTTCCCTCGACCTCGATGGACATCAACGCAGCGTGGTGTGTGGCCGCGATGATCGCTACCGACCTGCTGTGCTGGCTGCGGCTGCTGTGCCTGGACCCCACCATGGCCGACGCCGAACCCACGACGCTGCGCTACCGCATCCCGCACACCGCCGCCCGCATCGTCCGCGGCCAACACAAACGAAAGATCAAAATACCGGAGGACTGGCCCTGGGCTCATGACCTCGAAGCCGCGTTCCTCGCCGTGTTCGCCCTGACCGCACCCACCTGAGCACCCGAGCGCAGCCCACCCATCCCCGACCCGAGGACCCCGCCGGCCCACAGAACCGGAGCCACCCGACGCGACCGTCGGACCATCGACCACGCCAACACGATCAGGAACGGAGGTGAAGATCATTACGAGACACTAGGCCTGACGGCGCAGGACTACGTACTTCGCAGCGCCGAAGTCGGCTTTGGTGCGGTTGCTCGCCTCGCCGTGGCCGCAGCAATGCTCATCACGCTGGATGTTCTGACCGGCTATCTGATCATCCGGTTTGTTCCGCCGCCCCGGCAGCGGCCGACTCGGTGGGCGCTTACCGGCCTCGGGGTCGTCCTCGGCGGGCTCGGGCTGAGTGCGGCGGTAAGCCGCACGGTCATTGGCGTCGTTCCTCCACTGCTTGGCGCCGGCATGCTGGCTCTGGGAGCGCTCCTGGTGCTGCGCTTCGCCCCACACAGACCGGCGACGTGGACGCGCGGCCGAACTATCGGCGCAACCGTCGTAATCTTGTTCATCCCGGGCTTCTGGGCCGCCACGATCTACGCCCGACAGCTTGGAACGGACGCGGCGGAGACGGTCGACGGCTCAGTGGGGCGGCTCCCCCTGGTCACGGTGTTCAGCGAGAAACCGCTCGACCTACCCGGATCCCTGGTCACCGGCAGCCGAATTCCCCTGAACGACGGCCTCTACAGTTACCGCTATACTGGCCTATCGCTGCTCGCGCATGCGAACGAGCGGTGGTTCGTCATCCCAGGGCGTCTGAACGATGGCTACAGGTCCTCGGTGGTAGTGCTCCGCGACTCAGATGATATTCGAGTCGAGACGGCGAGCTCGCGCTGAACGTGATAGCGCTCATCGAGCAGTGCGCGGGCTGGCCGATCTCAGCGATCGCGCGGCACCTGTAGATCAACCGCAGGCCGGTGCGCCGTTACCTGTCCGACGAGGTCGTGGCGATGGGTTCGTAGGTGACTGTGAGCGGCCCTGGCAGCGACCGCAACCAGCCGACCAGCTCGCCGCCGTTCGGGGTCAGCCGCTGCTCGACAGCTCGAACAGCTCCGGACTGCCCGTCCAACCCCGTGCGCGACCACCGACCGGGCGTGGGCCTTCGGCCCGACGTTCATCTGTCGAGACGCCACTCGGCGAGGACGACGAGGTGTGATCACCGCCTTGCCCCACACCCCACGCCCGGCCCGGCCGCACCCTGGGGGGTGCTCAGTCGTTCCTCGCGGGGCAAGCCGGCGTGTAGCCGACCGGGGTGCGCCGCGAGGAGCGACAGTCCCGACACTGGTCACCGTGGGCTGCTTGACGTGGGGCCTTTCGTGGGGCGAAGTCGCCATGACCGATTGAAACCGCCGATCAGCAACTCGCTCCACAGCTGCTCCGGCAGCGGCCCGAGCGTGGGGCGGGAGCGGCGGTCGAGGAGCGTGTCGCGGATCGCTTCGTACTCGTCGATCGAGCGTCGCAGGTAGTGCTCCAGCAGCGGTGGGAGGTCCGCATCGTCGTCGAACAGGACCGGGATGACCCGCAGCCCGTGCACCGCGCGTGTGGTCAGCACGCTGATCGCGGCGCTCACCCACCGCGATCGCGGCGTGGTGCGGGAGAAGAAGACCAGGCCCGCGGTGCACCGCTCCAGCCCGTCGTTGATCGTGGTGACGAAGTCGTCGCCGCTGTCGATCTCCCACCCGTCGACCCACGCCTCGATCCCGTCCAGGCGCAGTCGTTCGGCGAACTCCTTCACCCGCGGCTTGTCCGCCGACGTGTGGCTGCAGAAGACGACCGGCCCGGCGGTGGCGGTCATCGGCATGCGGTGCTCCTGACGGGGTGCTGTGGTCGGGTGGAGGGTCATCACGATCGTTCCACGGTGGATCTCGAACGGGAGCGAAAATCGTTAGCCGTGGACCGGGACACCATCGCTTCCTGAGCACAGCCTCCCGTGGGCTGTGACGATGCACCGCTTGGACGGATCCGGCGCGTATCGTCCTGGCGTCGGGTCTCGGCCGTCTGGTGTCCGGGGCCATGCCGATCCTCATCGGCGAGTGGCGGCGATTCCCCGCAGAGCTGGGATGTTGCCCGATGCGTCGTGAACGAGGATAGGGGTGGTGGTTGGTTCCTGCTGGCCGGGTCGGCCGCCCCGCTTGAGCAGCTCGTGCATTCCGGGTGGGCCGGATCGTGAGGCTGCGGATGCGGCCGCTGAGCCGGACCGAACGGGGCCTCGTCGCGCCGTCGGTGAGCCGCACCGAGTCTCACCCGGTGCTCGGCCGCCGTCGAGGGAATCTCGTCGCTGCAAACGGCCGGTGACCGGGAACAAATTTCTCGACGAACGGGTCACACTCGAACAAATGTTCGATTAGAATGACAGGGTGCCCACCGACCGGCTCATCTCCGCGCATCGACTCCTCACCGAGGCGCTGGACGAGCTGTGCGCGGCTGCGCATTCCGGTGCCGATGAGGAGTTGCTGTCGGTCCTCACCCTGTGCGAGGGCGTGCATCGCCGGCTCGACCAGGTCACCGTGGGCACCATCGCCACCCTCCAGCGCCGCGGCGCCTTCGCCGAACGCGGCTATAAGACCGCCGCCGCCGCGCTGTCGGATTTGCTCGGGTGGGAGCGCTTCGAGGCCCGCCGCCGGGTGACCGCCGCCGAGCAGGTCTGCCCGCAGATCGGGCTCGACGGTGCCGCGCTCCCGGCCCGGCTGGCCGCGACCGCCGAGGTCTTCGCCGCCGGCGCGGCGCGCCTGCGGCACGTGGACGTCATCGCGAAGGTCCTCAGCTCGCCCGCGGCCGGCCGGCTCACGCCCGAGGTGTGGGCCGGCGCGGAGGCCGAGCTGGCCGACAAGGCCACCGCCTACACCCCCAGCGAGCTGCTCACCTACGGCACCGCCCTGATCGACACCCTGGACCAGGACGGCCCCGAACCCGACGACCGCCCGCCCACTCAGATCAACGAGCTGCACGTGACCCGCACCAACGGTCGCCCCGGTGGCACCCTGCAGGGCCGGTTCGACGACGCCGCGGTGTTCGACGCCATCGCCACCGTGATCGACGCCAAGTCCAAGCCGCTGACCGGAGACGACCACCGCTCGATGCCCGAGCGCCAGGCCGAGGCGCTCGCCGAGGTCTGCGGGTACGTCCTCGACCACGGTGACATTCCCGAGTGCGGCGGCCGCCGCCCCCATCTCAACGTGCTGATCCGGCTGGAGGACTTGGAGAACCGGGCCCGCTGCGCGATGCTCGACTTCGGCGGCAGCCTCAGCCCCGAGAGCCTCCGCATGCTCACCTGCGACGCCTGCGTCCTCCCGATCGTGCTCAACGGCAAGGGCCAACCCCTCGACGTCGGTCGGGTCACCCGCACCATCCCCGACGGCCTGCGCCGCGCCGTCGCCGCCCGCGACCGCGGCTGCGCCCACCCCGGCTGCGGCCGACCCCCATCCTGGTGCGAAGTCCACCACATCAAAGCGTGGGAAGACGGCGGCGAGACCGCCCTGCACAACTGCGTCATGCTGTGCAAAGCCCATCACCGCCTGCTTCACCGCACCTCCGAATGGCAGGTGCGCATCCGCGACGGGCTCCCCGAGTTCATCCCACCAGGGTGGATCGACCCGGAACGAAGACCCCGCCGAAGACCGCTCCCGTACCTGGTCGCCTGACCGGCCACTGGCCCGGCCCGGCCCGGCGGCCCGGCCCGGCGGCCCGGCCCGGCGG